>JBPCTY010000020.1:0-2579 GCA_051011415.1 Acidimicrobiia bacterium | reverse complement strand
AGGAATAGCGCAGCGACGCCGGCGAGCGAAACAACGAGGTAAAGCACGGCGCGCACGATGTTTTGGCTTGTCACGGTCATGACGCCACCCCACAACGTTGGGATGGCGAGGATGAGGAACACCCAGTTGGCGCTCTCCCTGAACCAATCTACGAGAGAAATCGTCATCGATTCTCCAGGCTTGGTGGATCAGGAACGGTGGCGAGCCACTCAGTGAGCTTCTCTTTGTTGTGGAGAAGGCTCGTGACGTTCTCTTCGCTGTACTCGTACTCAGGCGACCAGTAGAGCGCATCAAAGGGACATACCTCTACGCAGATGCCGCAGTACATGCACAGGCTGTAGTCGATGTCGAAGCGATCGAGGGTGGCCCTTGGCCGCTTTGCGTCGTCCTTCTGCTCTTTGTGACCCTCGATGTAGATACACCAGTCAGGGCACTCCCTTGCACACAGCATGCAAACAGTGCAATTGTCGACGTCGAGCGAGATCACGCCACGGGCGCGAGGAACAGGTATCTCTTGCTCCTCGGGGTACATGGTGACCGGAGCCTTGGTGAACAACGCCTTGAGCGTCACCCACATGCCCTTACCAAGACCCCAGAATGGGAAGTCAATCTTCTTGGATGCCATCAGAACGCCACCTTGAAAATCGAGATCACTGCGATATTCGCAAGAGCGATCGGAATCAACCACGTCCACGCCAGCTTCTGAAGCTGGTCTTCTCTAAATCGGGGCCATGTCCATCTGATCCATATGATCACGAACACCAATAAAGAGATCTTCGCTAACAACACGATCGGCCCGGCGAGGTTGGCCTCCGTTCCCGAAAGCCCCGGTACCGAGTAGCCCCCGAGGAAGAGTGTCGCTGCGATAGCAGCAAGGGCGATCATCGATGCGTACTCGCCGAGGAAGAACATCGTGAACCGGATGCCCGAATACTCGGTCAGGTAACCCATCGTGAGCTCTGACTCAGCGATCGGCATATCGAACGGAATACGGCTGAGTTCAGCAACCGCAGCGATCATGAAGATAATGAAACTGATGATCTGGCCACGGACAATGAACGGCACTGCGACCTCAAAGCCGTTGACGGTGAACCACACCTCGTTTTGCGCTTCAACAATGCCGACCATCGACATGGTGCCCGCCTGGATCACCACGGCGACAACGGCGAGTACCAGAGGCAGCTCGTAGGCGATCAGCTGTGCGGCTGCACGCAATCCGCCGATGAGCGAGTACTTGTTTGCAGATGACCAGCCAGCCATCAGCACACCAAGCACTGACAGGGACGAGATCGCGAGCAGGTAATACGCACCGACGTCGAGGTCTGCACCAACGAGATCCGGACCGAACGGGACGATCACAAAGACAGCAATCGTGGACATCATCACGACGTACGGTGCGAACCCGTACACGGAGCGATCGGCCCCATCGGGTGACAGGTCTTCCTTTTGCAGGAATTTGAGGCCATCGGCGAGCGGTTGTGCCCATCCCCACTTTCCACCGGCGTAGTACGGCCCGATGCGCGTCTGCATGTGCGAGCCAACCTTGAGCTCTGCATAGATCACAACAAGCGCACCGGTGAGCACAACGAGCATGACACCGACAACCTTGAGGATCAGCTGGATCCAGAATCCGTCAAAGAGTTCCATCAGCGGTCCACATCCCCAAGGACGAAGTCAAGCGACCCCATGATGGCGACAAGATCAGGCATGAGCTGACCCTGAAGAATCCAAGGCAGGATGCTCAGGTTTGAGAACGACGTGGACCGAATCTTGAGGCGGTACGGCATCTTGCCGCCCTCTGAGACGATGTAGTAGCCGAACTCACCCTTCGGGTTCTCCGCTCTCGAATACACCTGACCATTTGGCACCTTGAGTACACGAGGGACCTTTGCCTGAAGCTCCCCCTGTGGAATCTTCTCGATCGCCTGTCGAACGATGCGTGAGGCCTGGCGGATCTCCTCAAAACGGACGATGTAGCGGTCGAAGCAGTCTCCGTCCTTCCCGACCGGAACGTCGAAGTCGACCTGGTCATAGGTCAGGTACGGGTCGGCCTTGCGAAGGTCGTACGCAACGCCGGAGGCCCTCAGGTTCGGTCCGGAAAGCCCGTATTCGAGCGCCTTGTCGGCCGGGATCTTGCCGACGCCGACAGTACGCATCTTGATGATCTCGTTTCCGTTCACAAGCTCACCGATGTCGTCGCAGATCTTGTCCATACGGTCCATGGCTTCAGCGGTGCGCTCGAAGAAACCTGCCGGCAGGTCCATCGATTGCTTCTTGGTTGTGGAACCGCCTCCGTAGTTGGGCTTGACGCCACCAACCCGGTTGAAGTTTGGATGGAAACGGCCGCCGGTGACTTCTTCGATCAGCTCGAGGATGTACTCGCGTTCCCTGAGGGCATGCATCAGCGGAGTCGTGGCGCCGAGCTCGAGCGGATACGAGGACATAAACACAAGGTGCGACGAGATTCGAGCAAGCTCCGACAGGATGAGTCGGATCCACTGTGCGCGCTCAGGTACATCGATCCCCATCAGCCGCTCAATTCCAGCGACAAAAGGCACTTCACTTGCGAACCCGGAGAC
>JBPCTY010000019.1:0-5002 GCA_051011415.1 Acidimicrobiia bacterium | reverse complement strand
GCGCAGGAATGATGATCGTGATTGAGCATCGTTGGGCCATTGAGATGCGCAACGCAATGCGAGCATCCGGAGGCGTCCTGATTGCCCAGGACTTCCTGAGCCCTGAGGCCCTCATCGCACTCGGCGCATCCAGCTAGAAGATCAGCACACGACAACAAGAAGGGCGCCCCGTGAGGGGCGCCCTTCTTGGTTTGTACGTTTCCGTACGTCGCTTGTCGGCGATCGGACTCCTAGAAGTCCATGCCTCCACCGTGGTCGTGACCACCAGCTGGCATCGCAGGAACATCTTCCTTCTTCTCCGCAACAAGTGCCTCGGTCGTAACGACCAGGGCTGCGATTGAGGAAGCGTTCTGAAGCGTCGAACGAGTCACCTTGGCTGGGTCGATGACACCGGCCTTGATGAGATCCTCATACTCGCCGGTCGCAGCGTTGAAACCAGCGGTCTCTTCTGCCTTGACCTTGTCGACGACAACGCCACCTTCGTAGCCAGCGTTGACTGCGATCTGACGGATAGGAGCTTCGAGCGCACGCAGAACGAGCTGACGCCCGGCCTTCCAGTCATCGCTCTTGCCACGCAGCTTGTCGATGGAGCCAGCGGAACGAAGCAGTGCAACGCCTCCACCAGGAACAATGCCCTCTTCAACAGCAGCACGGGTTGCCTGAATGGCATCCTCGATACGGTGCTTCTTTTCCTTGAGTTCAACCTCAGTTGCAGCACCGACCTTGATGACGGCAACACCACCGCTGAGCTTGGCAAGACGCTCGGAGAGCTTCTCACTGTCCCAGTCGGAGTCTGAGTTTTCGATCTCCTGGCGGATCTGCTTCACGCGGGCCTCAACGTCTGTCTGTGAGCCTGCGCCCTCGACGACCGTCGTGTCATCCTTGGTGATGACGACCTTGCGTGCCGTACCCAGCATGTCGATCGTGACACCGTCGAGCTTCAGGCCAACCTCTTCAGAGATGACCGTTGCACCGGTGAGGATCGCAATGTCCTGGAGCTGAGCCTTCCGACGCTCACCGAACCCTGGAGCCTTGACGGCGACAGAGGTGAACGTGCCACGGATCTTGTTGACGACGAGTGTGGCGAGTGCTTCGCCCTCTACGTCCTCAGCAATGATCAGGATTGGCTTGCCCGTCTGCATGACCTTCTCAAGCACAGGAACGAGGTCCTGGACAGAGCTGATCTTCGAGTTTGCAATCAGGATGTACGGATCGTCGAGAACTGCTTCCTGACGATCGGCGTCGGTGATGAAGTACGGGGAGATGTAGCCCTTGTCGAACTGCATACCTTCCGTGAATTCAAGATCAACACCAAAGGTCTGGCTGTCCTCGACGGTGATGACACCCTCGTTGCCGACCTTCTGCATTGCATCAGCGATGTGACCGCCGATGTCCTTGTCTGCGGCGGAGTTCGCTGCGACATATGCAATCGAGTCACGGTCGTCTGAGCTCACGGGGATTGCCACGTCAGCGATCGCTTCCACGACTGCATTGACGGCTTCCTCGATGCCACGACGCATCTCCATCGGGTTTGCGCCAGCTGTGACAAGACGGAGTCCGTCGGTCACCATTGCCTGAGCGAGCACCGTTGCAGTGGTCGTTCCATCACCAGCGACATCGTTCGTCTTGTTGGCGACTTCCTTTGCGAGCTGTGCGCCCATGTTCTCGTATGCGTCCTCGAGCTCTATCTCCTTGGCGATGGTCACACCATCGTTGGTGATCGTGGGTGCGCCCCACTTCTTCTCGAGTACAACGTTCCGGCCCTTTGGACCGAGCGTTACTTTGACCGTGTCAGCGAGCTTGTCGACGCCGGCCTGGAGACCCCTACGAGCCTCATCATCAAAATGGATTTCCTTGGCTGCCATGGTGTTTCCCCCTAGCCCAGGATTGCGAGGACGTCGCGGCTGGAAAGAACGAGAAGGTCCTCACCATTGTGCTTGACCTCGGTGCCGCCGTACTTCGAGTAGAAGACGACATCGCCGACATTGACATCAACGGGAACACGTTCCCCGTCCCTAAATTCTCCCGGTCCCACTGCGAGGACTTCGCCGAGCTGCGGCTTTTCCTTTGCAGTGTCCGGAATCACGAGCCCACTCGCTGTGGTGGCCTCGTTCTCCTCTTGGGGCTTCACGACAATGCGGTCGCCCAAAGGCTTGAGATTCATCCGACTATCTCCTTTACGATCGGTTAGCAGTCGGTGCTTACGAGTGCCAAGTGTATCAGGTTTCTAGCACTCGTAGTCGTGGACTGCTAGATCGTTTCACGCTGTCTCAGCCGGCAATTGGAGCGTGCCATCGGCGGTGTCGCAAGCACGCCGAAACACCTTGCCGGGCTAGGCCGTCTCGCTCGAGTCGGGGAGAATCTGTGCGAGATCGGCGCCCTCAATGATGCCGACCACGGTGTCTCCGTCCACGACCACGACGCGACCCGTCGGTCCAGCCGGACGAACCATGAGATCGTCGAGTGGTGTGGCAGCGTCGACCACATCTGCTGGCCCGATAGGTGTCATCAGCGTGCGAACACGGGCAGAAGCCCACCGAGCCGGTGCGATGTTGTCAACCTCGTCCTGCCCGATGACTCCGACGACTCGTCCGTCGAGCTCCACTGGCATCGATCGAATCCGCCCGCCAATCGAGTAGAGCTCGATCATCGTGTTCACGATCATGTTGCCGGACACGGCCTCAGGCGTTGCCCGCATCGCATCGCCGACCGTTCGGCCATCAAAGGCTGCGGACAGCTGCTCCCGTCTACCGGCCGACAGACCAACCGAAATCAGATACCAGCCAGCCGCGATCACAAACAGGCCGATAGGCCCCAGGCGGAGCGTCACCACAATGCCTGCGCCCATCGCGATGTATCCAATGACCTGCCCAACCATCGTCACGCGCTGCGTTGCGGAGGCTGGGCTCGAACCTCTTGCCATGAGAGCTCCACGCAGGATGCGGCCACCGTCGAGAGGAAACCCCGGGATCAGGTTGAACAAAGCGATTGCGATGTTGAGAAGTGCGAGGGCAAACAGCATCTGGCCCCATGCCGAGTCCTGACCTACGACGGCCGAGAGCCCGTACAACACACCGGAGAGAATCGCGGACCCAGCGGGGCCTGCGAGCGCAACGAGGGCTTCGGTGGCCGGGGTTGGTGATCCGTCGATAACCGAGTAGCCACCGAACAGATACAGCCGGATTGCTCTCACGCGGAGCCCGCGGAAAGATGCGACCGCGGCGTGCGATGCCTCGTGGGCGAAGACCGTCGCAATAGCGGCAAACCCACCGACCACCGCGACAACCCAATCGGCCGAAGCTTCCGCGCCGCCGGTCCGGATATCGATGAGGACCACGATGCCGAAGATCACCGCGAGCACGAAGGCCGACGCATCCGCAACGACAGGTGCGCCGAACACCCTGCCGAGCCTGATACCTGATCTCATGAGTCGATGCGAAGGCTTGGATCGACGTCCCCGAGGAGATCATCGCCAGGGACACCATTGTTGAGCTGATCGACGGCAACACTTGCGATCATTGCGCCGTTGTCCGTACACAGGCTTGGTTCAGGAACAAACAGACCGACGCCCCTGCGGTCGGCCTCCTCGGCGAGCCGCTGGCGAAGACGCCTGTTCGCCAGAACGCCCCCACCCCCGCCGACGACGTCCACGCCGGTTGCCTCAACCGCATTGAAGGTCTTGCTCACGATCACATCGACGATTGCTTCCTGCACCGACGCGGAGACATCGCTGCGCGGGGGAAGATTGCCCTCGGCCTTTGCCTTTTCGAGATACGTGACGACGGATGTCTTGAGACCGGAGAATGAGAAGTCGTACGGCCGGTCGCGTAGTGCTCGGGGGAAAGCCACTGCAGTCGGATCCCCTTCATCTGAGTCACGATCAATCGCTGGGCCACCGGGGTAACCCAGACCCATGAATCGTGCGAGCTTGTCGAATGCTTCGCCAGCTGCGTCGTCGATCGTGCCTCCGAGGACTTCGTAGTCGCCCCATTCCTTGACATGCACGATCTGTGAGTGCCCGCCGCTTGCAAGGATCACGACGCCAGGCGGCTCGTAGGCGTCGAACGCAAGCCGAGGTGCATAGAGGTGGCCCTCCATGTGATCAACGCCGTAGAGAGGGATGCCGAGACTGAAAGCAAAGGACTTCGCAAATGCGTAACCGACCATGAGCGCCCCGACGAGGCCTGGTCCCCTGGTCACTGCAACCGCATCGAGGTCGTGTGGATGGATTCCTGCCTTGGTTATCGCCTGATGCGCAAGCGGCCGGATGGCTTCGACGTGTGCGCGAGCCGCCACCTCAGGCACGACGCCACCGAATCTCTCGTGGAGTTCAACCTGGGATGCCAGCACAGAGCTACGTACGGTCATGCCCTCAAGGACTGCCACTCCCGTCTCATCGCAACTCGTCTCAATCCCAAGAACCAGCGGGCCACTCATGCAGCCTCCTCAAGCGACGAACGGATCGAAGCAAGCAGTGACGCATACGCGTCGGTGTCAATGTCCGTGGCCCACATGATGAGCGCATCCTCGGTCTTGTAGTAGTTCTTGCGTCGCCCGACGGGGGTGAATCCAAACGCTTCGTACAGGCCCTGCGCCGTTGCATTCGACACCCGCACCTCCAGCGTCAGATGTCGTGCGTCCGCCGCAAGCGCCGCATCGACAAGGGCGAGCATCAACCGCTTGCCGAGGCTCATCCCCCTCGCTTCTGGCGCAACCGCCAGGGTGGTGATGTGTGCATCGGTCTCGATGAGGAGCAGCCCGCCGTAGCCAACAACGCTGCCAGGCGAATCCTCAGCGACAAAGTACGACCGGGAATCGAGTGAAAGCTCGTCAAAGAACACCCTTGGCGACCACGGCTGGTCGTAGATGTCAGCTTCCAAGCCGGCGACGGTTGGAATGTCGGAACGCTTCATCTGTCTGATCTCAAGGCTCATTCGGGCCACGCACCCTCAGACCGAAACGCGGTCCAATTGATATCGACATCCGGTTCGCGCATGTAGGT
>JBPCTY010000018.1:0-9886 GCA_051011415.1 Acidimicrobiia bacterium | reverse complement strand
GGACGATGTCGTACACGCCCGACTCGGTCACAAAAGTGGATGACTCATCGAAGCCGTCAACGACCGTTCCTGCAGGAAGCGCAAAGAGCGAGTAGCTGAAGAGACCGTCCGTATAGAAGCCCTGGTCCGAGTTGGCTGGGCCTGGGAACGCGTCAACCAGTTGATAGCCGGCAGCCTCCGCCGGAAGGAGATCGGAATCGTGATGCATCACAACCTCGAGTGGTGCGTTGGTCCGATCTTCTGGCCATTCATACGTGCGATGCGGAGCGAACTCGGACAACGAGACAGTGCGGAACGTTGAGCCATTTCCGTCATAGACATACGTGATGAGCGGCGCTCCGGTGCGCTCATCGATCACCATGTGCGCACGAACCCTGTCGTCCTCAAGAATCGACACAAGCGTGCACCGGCGCTTCATGTGGGTCACGGTCGTGGTCTCGCCAAGTGTGTACTTGTCTGTCGAGAGAGGTCCGGCATCAGACAGAAACGCGAGACCTCTTGGGGCATCGTCCATGACGAGTCGCTGACCGTTGCCGGTCATCGACCATGTCTCGTCGACAAGCACCATCTCGGACCCGTTGGCATGTTCCACTCGCTCACGGACAAGCTTCGTTTGCTCACCCCACACGCTCACCGTCAGCCGAGTGGCGGTGTACGTCGACTCATGTGCGTCAGCCAGGACGTCCGACAGTTCGTCCGCCATCACCGGCGCAGCCACTGTCATCACGACCGCCGCGGCAGCGCCAACAACGACAGCTCTCCGGAGCCTTGTGATCATGGGCTTGATACCTGCAGACCAGTCGCACCGCTCGGGACGGAAGCAACCGCAGCATGCCTCGATTGAAGATCAGCGACATCAATTGACGCAGGCTGCACATCATTGGAGGTCACCACGAACGTCACGGCAAGAACTGCAGCTGCAACGCTCCCGACGACAGCAACACCGGGCCAGCGACGCTTCTTGCGGTCCTCCGCCTGGGTGCGAGCAACCGAAAGGAATGCCGGTGGTTCAAGGCCTGGAAGCGCTCGAACCGCAGTCCGAGATCGGTCGAGATCCGCGAGTTCGGCGCGACACTCTGCACAGTCGGCGAGATGCGACGTGGCTGCGGGGAGCTCGATCGTGTCCAGTTCGCCATCGAGGTATGCAGAGAGCTCTTCATCGAGGTGACCACCCGGCATCAACTCAAGCGGCACGTTCAGAGTCGGCAGTGTCCGAACTGCTCTACGCGACGCCTGCAACTGTCTGAACTCGGCGATGGCACTGAGATCGTTCTCAAGAACATCGACGACAATGTCAAGTTCGTCGGGTGTCAACTCGCCGTCCAGGTAGCACGACAGCAGCACGGAAAGGTGCTCGTTGCTTGTCATACCGGCCATGTCAATATCCCTCTGAGCATCGATCGGCCACGGTGAATGCGTGAACGCACCGTGCCGACCGGCACGTCTGTGGCATCTGCAATCTCTTCGTAGGTGAGACCCACAACGTCACACAGGACCACCGCTTCGCGGAAGTCATAGGGAAGCTTAAGAAGCGCACTCTGTACGTCATCTGAAAGCCGGACCGATGCCAACACCTCGTCTGGGCTTGGGCTTGCGCCGAGCGCCACATGGTCACCCTCGGGCAATGGGGACTCAGGCCGGCGCTTCTTCCGACGCACACCATCGAGGAATGCATTTCGGGTGATCCTCCACAACCAGCCTTCGAATGAACCCGGCGTGTAGTTGTCGAGGCCTTTCCGGACGCGCAGAAGCACTTCCTGCACAAGATCGGCAGCGTCGTCGGGATTGCCTGTCAGGCGATACGCAAACGTGTAGATCTTCCGTCCGTACCGCTGAGCAACGTCCTCCCACGACATGATCGGTTGTTCAGCCATGGTCCCCATCTCGATCTGAACAACGCCGTAGGGCGCTCGCGAGTTCCACAGAATTCGTTTTCGACTGGTGAATCGAGCCTGTCGACTCAGATACCGCCATCGGTTGCATCGACATCGGACGCATCAGCATCTTCCTCGTCAACACCGTCTTCGACGCCTTTGCGGAATTCCTTGGCCGAAGCACCGAGGGAGCGCGCAAGTTGCGGGAGTTTGGCCGCTCCGAATATCAGAAGCACGACCACAAGAATCAGGATGACCTCTGGGCCACCAATGTTTCGAATGAACGCAAGCACGTACGCTCCTTTTCCCTACCGAAGTGTACCCCGGCGGACCGATTCCTCGGCGATTGCTACTGAAGACCGAAGGAATCGACGAATGCTTGCAATCGCTCCCTCGTAACGAACACGAGCCGGTTGTCGCGCTGCTCGCGCTCGTACATCGAGTACGGACTGAACTTATCAGTCACCAGAATCGCCTGATGCGGTTTGAGCTGGGCGACGGCCACGGAGAATTCGGCGAGAACCTGGTCATCGATCTCGGGGTAGCTCCCCTCCTCGTGACGCACGATTACAAGGATCGAAGACCGGCCGTCCTTGGTCAGGCCGTAGATGTCACCAGTGGCAGCGGTCGCCATCGAGAACCCAGGACGACCAACTTCTACGTGGTAGCCGGCGATTCGGAGCAGCCCGAGAACAAGGTCCTCAAGCCCGACCGTGGTCGGATCAATACCGATCGAACGCAGATGCGCATCTGTTGGATCCGACAGCTCGATGAACTCAGCGACCGGCGGAAGCGAATCGGTGCGCTGGACAGCGGAGGCCACAGACGGATCTGCTGCAACCGCTTGTACCGCTGCGATCGGGTCAGCGGCGTCCGGCCCCATCGTCACCAGTGGAGATGGGTCGGGAAGCTGACCGGCAGATGGAAGTGTGACGGTCGTGAGAAGCTCGGCCTCGTCTCCTCGCGTTGCGAGTACGGCGACCTTTGAGACTCCGTCCAGCGGCAAACCTTCCCTGACCTTCGTGCGGACAAACTCGATCGCGGAGGCAGCAAGCAGGTCAGTGAGATGGGTGCCTGCTTCGCCGTCTCCGAGCGGAACGCCGTAGTGCACGGACGCCGTATCGCCCTTCACATGGAAGTCAACCACCATCGGCTGTGGCCGAGTCGGGATGGGATCGGGGTCAGGCGCCTGTGCCTCGGCGTTTTTCCCAGCCGAGCGAACGGCAAGGAGAATCGCACCCGACAGGGTCACAATCACGATGACAAGGATGATGAGGCCGATAGTCATGATCTCCACAAACTCATAGGGATTCTCATGTCGATTCTACGCCGGCCAAGGATCCCAGAGTCAGAGCTTTAAACGGCTACCCGGCTTGCTTGCGACGCACGGTGATCTGACGCTCGCGTCGGATCTTGCGGCGCTCGCGTTCGCTCATGGCTCCCCATATGCCGAACTTCTCGCTCGACACGATGGCGAACTCAAGACACTCCTCACGCACTGTGCATTCACGGCATATCGATTTGGCCTGACGCGTCGATGCTCCCCGTTCCGGGAAGAACAGGTCAGGATCCGCACCGCGACAGTTGGCAAAATCTTGCCAGGACATGTCGATGCCCTCGGTTTTCAAAGCTTCTAGAAGGTCGGCGATCACGCGCGCTCCCTACAGGTGTGTAATTACAATCTTGTGATTCAACCAACCCCGCGCGCGCATGTCAAGTCCGCGCGCGCACTTCCTCGGGTTTGTCAAGGACCTCCGGCACGATCCGATCCCGAACCAGCGACCGAGACGGCACCGTAGAGGGCTACCGTTTCGACATGCCAACACAACCTCGGCGATAATCACCGTGACGCACAAAGAGGGACTCGCGTGACAACGACGAAACGGCCAGCGGTGCACGGCCGTCACAAGTGGCAGGATTGGCTCGGAGGCTTCTTCTCCTCCTCCATCGGGCTCAAGTGGCTCATGGCGCTCACCGGGATCGGTCTGCTGCTGTATGTGTTCGCACACCTCGTCGGGAACCTCAAGGTGTTCCTCGGTGCAAACGCTCTTGGCGAGTACGAGATCGACCTCTATGGCGAGGCCCTGAGAAATCTCGGTGGAGACCTCGTACCCCACGGCTCGATCCTGTGGCTCATGCGACTCGGTCTTATCGCTGCATTCGTCATCCACATCGGCGCTTCGGCAATCCTGACCAGGCGCAACTGGGAAGCGAGAGGGTGGGATCGCTACGACCACCAGCGATCGTATGCCGCTGCGAACTATGCGAGCCGCACCATGCGATGGGGCGGAATCATCATCCTGCTGTTTGTGCTCTTCCACATCGCCGACCTCACACTTGGCTGGACCAATCCGGAGTTCGAGCACGGCGAGGTGTACCACAACATCGTCACGAGCCTCACGCGAACACCTGTCGCAATTCTGTACCTCGTCGCACAGTTTGCCCTTGCATTCCACATCTATCACGGGGGCTGGAGCCTGTTCCAGAGCCTGGGATGGGCAAACCCGAAGTACAACGGCTGGAGGAGAGGTTTTGCGGCTGGTTTCGCTGCATTGATCTTCATCGGCAACGTCGCAATCGTGCTCGCCGTGTGGTCGGGCGCCGTCTCCATGAGCTGATCGGAAAGTAGGACTGTGACGAAGGCAGAAGCCCCAACGACCCTCGATGCGAGGATCCCAGACGGCCCGATCCAAGACCGCTGGGATCAGCACAAGTTCGATGTGCACCTTGTAAACCCGGCGAACAAGCGCAAGTACGAGATCATCGTTATCGGCACCGGCCTTGCAGGTGCGTCGGCAGCTGCCACTTTTGGCGAGCTCGGCTACAACGTCAAGGTATTCACCTTTCACGACTCGGCAAGAAGAGCACACTCGATTGCGGCGCAGGGCGGCATCAACGCTGCAAAGAACTACCCAAACGATGGCGATTCGATCTACCGCTTGTTCTACGACACGGTGAAGGGCGGGGACTTTCGCTCGCGAGAGTCGAACGTCTATCGGCTGGCGCAAGTGTCGAACGAGATTATTGACCAGGCAACGGCACAGGGCGTCCCCTTCGCCAGGGAATACGGAGGGTTGCTGGACAATCGATCTTTCGGTGGTGCACAGGTATCTCGGACGTTCTACGCACGCGGGCAGACCGGCCAGCAACTTCTTCTCGGTGCGTATCAATCCTTGCTGCGGCAGATCGACGCCGGGACCGTCGAATTTCACGCGAGAAGCGAGATGCTTGACGTGGTTGTCAAGGATGACAGGGCTGTCGGCATCGTCGTGCGGGATCTCGTCACCGGCGAGGTCACCCCGCACTCAGCACACGCTGTGGTGCTTGCGACCGGCGGCTACTCAAACGTGTTCTTTCTTTCCACAAATGCCATGGCATGCAACGCCACTGCTATCTGGAGAGCGCACCGTAAGGGGGCGTACTTCGCAAATCCTTGCTACACACAGATCCACCCGACCTGTATCCCCGCATCAGACGAGCACCAGTCCAAGCTCACGTTGATGTCGGAGTCGCTTCGCAATGACGGCAGGATCTGGGTTCCACTGGACCCTGACGACGCTCGGCCCGCAAATGAGATCCCCGAGGATGAGCGCGATTACTACCTCGAGCGGCAGTACCCGGCGTTTGGCAACCTGGTTCCGCGAGACGTCGCATCTCGTGCGGCGATGCGGTTGATCGAGCAGAATCGCGGTGTCGGCCCCTTGCGGAACGGCGTGTATCTCGACTTCAAGAGTGCGATCGACCGGCTCGGTAAGGACAAGATCGAGGAGCGTTACGGGAACCTGTTCGAGATGTACGAGCGAATCACCGACGAAGACCCGTACAGCGTGCCGATGCGCATCTACCCGGCTCCGCACTACACGATGGGCGGTCTTTGGGTCGACTACAACCTGATGACGACCATCCCTGGCCTGTATGCGGTCGGCGAGGCGAATTTCTCGGACCACGGTGCGAATCGTCTCGGTGCTTCAGCGCTTATGCAGGGCGTCGCTGACGGCTACTTCGTGATCCCGTACACCATCGGCGAATACCTCTCTGATTGGTTGAACACAGACCCCGTGTCGACCGATGACGAAGTGTTCACCCAGGCGGTCGGCGTGGTAAACGAACGAACGGAGCGGTTCCTTTCCATCGATGGGACCCGGACGGTCGACTACTTCCACCGTCGGCTTGGTCATCTGATGATCGAATACTGCGGACTTGCAAGATCAAAGGAAGGCCTCGAGAAGGCCATCTCCCAGATACAGGACCTCAGAGCAGAGTTCTGGCGTGATGTGAATGTTGTGGGATCGTCGGACTCCCTCAACCAATCCCTTGAGCGTGCCGGCAGAGTCGCCGACTTCCTCGAACTCGCTGAGCTCATGTGCCGCGATGCACTCGACAGGGAAGAGAGCTGCGGAGGCCATTTCCGGGTCGAACATCAAACGGACGACGGCGAAGCCAGGCGTGATGACAAGAACTTCTCGTTTGTCTCAGCATGGGAGTGGAACGACAGTGCAACGGCGCAGACCCTGCACAAGGAGAACCTTGAGTTCGACTACGTGCCACCGAGCCAGAGGAGCTACAAGTGATGAACCTGACGCTCAAGGTGTGGCGCCAGGCGGGTCCAGACGCCGAAGGCGAGTTCAAGACCTACGAGGCCACGGACGTATCCGAAGAGGCTTCGTTTCTCGAGATGCTCGACGGGGTCAACGAGAAGCTCAACGAGCAGGGTGAAGAGCCGATCGCCTTTGACCACGACTGCCGTGAGGGCATCTGTGGCACGTGCGGAGTGATGATCAACGGAGATCCTCACGGTCCGCAAAGCGGAACAGCAACCTGCCAGCTCCATATGAGGAAGTTCAGCGACGGCGACTCGATCACGATCGAACCCTGGAGGGCAACCGCTCTGCCTGTGATCAAGGACCTTGTTGTCGATCGGTCACCGTTCGACCGCATCATCGAGTCTGGCGGTTACATATCGGTCAACGCAGGCGCTGCTCCTGATGCCAACATCATCGCTGTTCCAAAAGAAGCGGCAGACTCAGCAATGGACGCTGCGGCCTGTATCGGTTGTGCTGCATGCGTCGCGGCCTGCCCGAACAGCGCTGCAAACCTGTTCACGGCAGCAAAGATGCAGCATCTCAACCTGCTCCCCCAGGGCCAGCCCGAGCGATACACACGAGCAGTGGCGATGGTCGAAACGATGGAGGAGTACTTCGGTTCCTGCACGAACCATGGTGAGTGTGAGAAGGCCTGCCCAAAGAACATCTCGATCGACTTCATCGCGATGATGAACAAGGACTACGTCCGGGCGCAGTTCAAGAATCTCGCCCGCTCGGGACAGAGCTGAACTCCACTCGGGACGAACTAGTCGCAGGCCAACTGTCCACCATCCGACAGTCTCCGACCAGTGGGCGATTGGCGGAGGTTTCTCGGGGATACCGATCAAGGAGACATCCATGACCACCAACACCCGCGGGCGAGTGCGCACGGAGCCGACTGAGAAGAGAATTCGTGTGATGCTGCAAGGTGTCACCGTCGTCGATACGAAATCTGCCGTGATGGTGTGGGAAGTTCCCTACTTCCCGACGTACTACTTCCCACCCGACGACGTTCGGATGGAACTCCTCACCGACGCAGGCGACGAGACACGCTCCCCGAGCCGTGGAACAGCACGACTGCACGATGTCACTGTTGGTGATCGAACAGCGCATATGGCCGCACGTGTTTGGACGGATGGAAAGATTGACGACGTGAGGGACTACGTGTCCTTGGACTGGGATGCATTCGATCACTGGTTCGAGGAAGACGAAGAGGTCTACACCCACGCCAGGGACCCGTACACAAGGCTCGACATTCTGCCTTCGTCGCGTCACATCCGGGTGGAGGTCGACGGTGTGACGGTCGCCGACAGCGCACACGCTCGGTTCCTGTTCGAAACAAATCTTCCGACTCGGTACTACCTCCCCAAGACGGACGTTCGTCGCGAGTACCTGACGTCCACCGATCTCCAGAGTCGATGCCCGTACAAGGGCACCGCGCGGTATTGGTCAGTGACCGTGAACGGAAACACCCACGAAAACATCGTGTGGGGCTACGACACCCCTCTTGCCGAGTCGCAACGCATTGCGGGTCTCGTGTCGTTCTACAACGAGAAGGTTGACATCTACGTCGATGGAGAGCTCGAGGAACGACCGGTCACGAAGTTCGGCTGATCTGTGACCGGTCCGAGCGGACGCCTCGGTACTATTCCCTCTTGAACCACCGAAAGGACCACCGTGGCCCAGTTTCTCAGTGATGACCACTATGCGGCCGCCAAGGAAGCACTCAACAGCGACCCTGGCTTTCAGAACGCGATTGCAAACGTCGACCTCAGTGTGCAGTTCGACGTGACAGGAGGACCAGACGGCGATCTGTCCTACTACCTGCAGGTCGCCGAAGGAACCGTGGATACAGCTCCGGGGCCGCTTGCAGATGCAGATGTGACGGTCACGAGCGACTACGAGACATCCCAGGCAATCTCGAAGGGCGAGCTCAATGTCCAGATGGCCTTCATGACCGGCAAGATCAAAGTCGGCGGCAACATGGCCAAGATCATGATGCATCAAGGCGTCATCAACGACTACGCCCGGGTGCTGTCAGGCCTGGACGTCGAGTACTAACCGGCACAAGCTGGATACCACAGCACCAGCAAACCACATCAATCAGAAGAGGCGCTCCCTTCGGAGCGCCTCTTCTGTATTGCTGTACTCCTACGTGGCGTCAGCCGGGACGGACTGCGTCCTTGAAGGACTTGCCTGCCTTGAATGCCGGGACCCGCGTTGCCGCGACCTGGATCTCAGCGCCTGTCTGTGGGTTACGAGCCGTACGAGCAGCACGATCGCGTGCCTCGAACGTGCCGAATCCCGTGATGGCAACCTTGCCGGATGCCACTACGCCGGTCACGATGACGTCGAGCGTCTCGTTAACCATTTTCTCTGCCATCGCTTTGGACTCGCCGGTATTGCGAGCCACTGCTTCGATGAGTTCGCCCTTGTTCACTGGGAAACCTCCTGGGTTGTCCACGACTCTCGTGGAACGAATAACACGAGTGTAACTCTACCCAGCACCCGAATCTGTAGCAACAATACGGGTTTCCGGCGTGCCGGACGAACGCGAATCGGATAAAGTACTTTGGACCCGGAGGCAGGACCCTGTGAAAAAGAACTGGACGAAGATCGCGATAGCTCTCGGACCGGTCATGATCATCTCTGCGGTCGTGTGGGAGGTTGCTCGAACCAACCCCGACTACAACTTCCTCATCGAGCCCTGGGCGATCCGCGGAACCGAGACCGACCACGGCGAGGTCTTCATCGTCGTAGGGGTTCTTCTCCTCATCGGTGGCTTGCTTGCAGCCTGGGAGAAGGCGCTCAACAACACCGTCTCCGCTTCGATTGCTGCCTACTTCGTTCTGGCAGCGACCGGATTCACCTACCGGTACGCAGCGGGTGAATCCACCATCGAGCTCACCGCAGTCGCCAACGTGGTCCTGTCGTTCATCATCGCATCATCGCTTTCAATGTCGCTGAGAAGCCTCTTTGGCGAGCGGCTGCGATTGTTCAAACGGGCGCTACCCATTGGGCTGCTTGTGTTTGTTGTCTTCTTCCTGCTGTTCAGGGTGTCAATTCAGGGCAACAGCTACACACTCCGGCCGTGGCTCCTTGTGTTCTTCGTTTCCCTGCTCTTTGCCGGACTCTCCATCACCATCAAGCCGATGAACATGGCCGCCAACAGGATGCTGATTCTTGCGGCGGTTGCTGGATGGACGCTCGTCGTGCTTTCCGCAGGCGCTCTCCGCCAGACGCTGGTGTCGATCCAGGAATCCACTGTGCAGAGCAATGGTGCGGTGGGAGTGGCCGCGCAGTACAAGGACACACAGGCGGCGGGGGGATGGTGGCTCGCAGGTCTTGGAGCCACGATCCTGTTCGTGGGAGCCGTGGGGCTCTGGGCCAAGCGAAGGGACGTCGTCGCGGCAATCGCCAGGGCTCGCA
>JBPCTY010000017.1:0-23222 GCA_051011415.1 Acidimicrobiia bacterium | reverse complement strand
GCAGTCAGCCTCGACGGATACGTCGCAGGTGAGGATGGAACAGTGTCGTTTCTCGACGACTACGGCACGCCGGAGTACGGATTTGAGGCGTTCTTCGACTCCATTGGAGCACTTGTGATGGGATCGAGCACATACGAGCAGATTCTTGGATGGGGTTGGCCATATGGGGAGACTCCCGGGTTGGTGCTCACGACACGGAACCTCGACGCCATCGAGAACGTGGACATCACGTTCTCATCGGAGCCGACCGGCGATGCCATCCGCGCATACGCCGACTCAACCGACAAGCGGCTCTGGGTTGTCGGTGGAGGAAGAGTGATCTGCGACGCCATGAACGCTGGTGCGGTCGACCTTCTTGAGTTGTACGTGATGCCAGAAGTCCTCGGTGCTGGAATCCCCCTGTTCCCGGAGCCCTTCACTGGACGGCTGTCACTCGTGGAAAGCGCACCGTTCGAAAACGGTGTCGTCAAGCTTCTGTACTCGGTGGAGCCAGCCTCCTGACAGAACCGAGACCAGGATCGAATCCTCTTCGCCCCGGATCGACCAGCCACCTTCAATCTGAGACAATCGCGCGATGACCGATCAAGACAACGAACCGCTTGAGCCCGGGCAACAGCCCTACGACGGGATGAACGCCGTCCGAATAGGGATGCTCGCGGGAGGCATCCTTGGCATCGTCGCCGGCATATTCGTTGGCGCAAGCGTGTGGCTCATGATCGGTGGCGCGGTACTTGGTGGCGCTGGCGGCGCCATGTTGCACCGTTCGATGTCGAACCGATAGAGCCCCGGTCGAGGGTCTAGCTACGTCCCATTTCCTCATCGGCGAGGATGTCTGATGACGATCGCTTTGCCAGCCTCCTCAGGATCTCTTCGGAGTCGCCCGGCATGTGATAGGTCTCAGCCTCAGAGGGAAACGCGCCTGACTCGACATCGTCGAAGAACTCCTCGAGGGCAGCGACAGCGTCATCGGCAAGATTTGCGTAGGACCGCACAAATTTCGGTACGTACTCCCCCGCTCCCAACCCGGTGACGTCATGGAACACAAGCACTTGACCGTCGCAATGGACGCCGGCACCGATACCAATCGTCGGCACCTCGATCTCGGTTGTGACGATCTGTGCCAGAACATCCGGTACGCCTTCAAGGACAATCGAAAAGACGCCGGCGTCAGCCAACGCATGCGCATCCGAGAGCAGCTCATATGCGGCCTGGGCTTCCTTGCCCTGAACGCGGTAGCCGCCCATTGCATGAAGCGATTGAGGCGTGAGCCCGAGATGTCCCATCACGGGAATCTCTGCGTCGAGCACTGCGTCGATCATTGGCAGCCTCTTACGGCCGCCTTCAAGCTTGACCGCTCCGGCCCCGCCCTCGCGGATGAATCGACCAGCGTTGGCGACCGCGTCTTCTTCAGACGTGTGATACGAAAGCCACGGCATGTCGCCGACGATGAGCGCATTGGGCTTGGTACGGGAGACTGCGGCGGTGTGGTGGATCATCACATCGACAGATACCGCAAGGGTGTCTTCGTAGCCGAGCACGACATTTGCGACGGAGTCGCCGACGAGGATGATGTCGGCTCCGGCCCTGTCTGCGATGCGTGCCGTGGGCGCGTCATACGCGGTGACCATCTTGAGCTTGGACTCGCCTTTGCGCCTGAGAATGCTCGGCGCTGTGACCTTGTTGGTCATTTCGGTTCCCTTCTCCCCACCGCTTCGGGTTGGGGGATACTGACCGGCTGTGGTGCTGCGTGATGTGAACCTCAGCCGCCCAGTTGGGTCGCCCGTGCTCAAACGCTTCCGGAAGGCTAGCCCAACCCAACAGATCCTGCGTAGAGACCTGTGATTCGTGAGTAGGTTGGGGTCATGGCTCGCAAAGAAGTAGCAATGACCGCCGACGAGGTTGTTGCGTTCCTCACGGACGGACGCAAGACCCTCCAGGTTGCAACCATCGGGAAAGACGGGGCACCACATGTGGCCCCAATGTGGTTTGTGCTCGATGACGGGAAGATCGTCTTCCGCTCGTTCTCAAAGTCCCAGAAGATCGTGAATCTTCTGCGTGATCCAAGGCTCACCGTCCTCGTGGAGACCGGAGACACGTACGAAACCCTGCGAGGGGTCATGGTCAAGGGGACCGCGACCCTCGTCGATGACCCGGCCTATGTCCTTGAGCTGTATGGGCGGATCGGTGCGAGGTACCCCTTTGCTGGTGATGAACCTGTTGAGCTGGATGCCGATGCGCTCGACCAAGCGTTTGGCCGATTCGCCGCCAAGAACACTGCGGTCGTTGTCGAGCCAACCTCTATGACGAGCTGGGATCACACAAAGCTCGGCGGCAACTACTGAGATCTGGCGATCGTGAAACGAAACAGCCCCTTCCGAGATGGAAGGGGCTGTTCCAATGGGGGAGGCTCGAGTTCAGCCGTCGTCCTTTGTCATCGTGAACCTCAGGGCGCTTGCCAGAAGCCCGATGCCCAGCATCAGCGCTGCGGCCGGCAGCAGCCAAGGCCCGAGGTCCCAATTGATCTGATCGTTCACCGTCGCCGCAACTGCCATTGCGATGAAGATGACACCAAAGACGAACGACAGGGGGTCGAATGCGTGGCGCTTCACGATGCGCTCCCTTCTATGAGCACGGACTGCCCGATTGCGTTCCAAGGCTCACCTTGATCGGAGATGGTGATCACACCTGCTCCGAGTTCAAGGTTCAGCGTCAGGATGCTGGGCGGCGAGCCGAATGACTCGTTGTTGATCTCGAGGCCAACACCAGTACGGGACTCGAATGGACCGGTGATCTCGCCGAGACCAACCTCGGCATTGAGCGTGAATCCGACGTCTTCGGGTAGCCGAATGACAACCTCGCCCGCACCGAGCTCGACGTCGATCTCTTCCACAGCCGCCAGCTCGATCGCAGACAAGCCAGTGAGGTCGATCACGACCTGGCCGACGCCGTGGTCGATATCTGTTTCGACATCAGCCACTGTCGTCGGCTCGTACAGAAACTCTCCAGCGGAGAAATCCCACGTCGACGGTGCAAGCGTTGAGAGCCACATGACGGGAAGAAGAAGAACACCAACAATGATCAGCCAGAGCGCCCGGCCGACAAACGCACCGACCACGAGACCGATACCCACGATGGCAACAGCCGTTGCGAAGTAGTGGATCGGTTCGGTATCGATCGAATCGAACGCCAGGTCAACCAATGCCATCGTCGCCATCACGATCAACATCGCCGCAATCGTGATGCGTCCAAGCACGGAGCGCTCTTTTGGCGGCTTGGGCGGTGGCGGCACCGCCGGCTCGGTTGGTGCCGGAGGTTCCGCAGAGGGTGGAGCTGGTGGCATCTCCTCGGTCACCACAAGCGCACCGGCAACCGCAGGTGGTGGCGTTGGATCGCTGTCACTGACTGCAGTGCTCGCCAAGGCCTGCTCGTCATCGATCGACTTCTTTGGTGATGTGAGATCACCCCGATAGAGCAAGAACCCAGCAACGAACAGCACCGATGCCACGATCAACGTGCCAGAGAAGTCCGCAAGCTGCGTGAGCACGATGAGCCCCGCCGCTCCGACCAGGACCACACCAAAGATCGTGCCCCCATCTGACATGTCTAGGTTTGTGAGCCACTGTGCGATGACTGGGTCCTTGTATCCCTTGTCTGGGATAACGAGCCACGCGGCGATGTAGACCAGGACTCCGAACCCTCCGAAGAAGGCAAGGATGATGAATGCGAAGCGAAACCACCAGGCATTGATGCCAAGGTGTTCGCTGAGGCCGGAGGCAACGCCGGCGAGTATTCGACCATCACGGGTCCTCTCGAGCCGGCCGTCTGTTTTGCGAGTGCGTGTTGTGTCTGTCATGTCGCCATCGTCTGTCATCTCGACTTCCGAGACTATCGGGAACCATCCTCCCGATTCCTTACCTCTCAGGGTTGGCTCAGGGTGGTCCCCAGTTGTGTGGGAGTCGCCGCTGTGACACCATTTCCACCAGAACCATGGCCACGAAACCAACCGTGAAGGATGTCGCAAAGGACCGCCGCTCTTTCGAGTGGCCGATTCGTCGTGCCACAAGCGATCGGATGGTCGCCGGCGTAGCGGCCGGTATCGCTGCTGACCTTGGCATTCGCACGATCTATGTTCGGGCCGCGTTCCTTTCCGGCGCCCTCGCAGGAGGTGTCGGGCTCATCGTCTACCTGGTTGCAGCCCTGCTCGTTCCCACCGAGGACGCCGAGCACCCGCTTCCCGATCGGCAGGCGACACGCACGCAGATGCTCGGCGTGACCTTCATGTTTCTTGCCACCATGCTTTTGCTCCAAGCAATCGGCATCTGGTTCGGCGCACTCGTATGGCCCGCGACGCTTGTCATCTTCGGACTTGCCATCGCAATCGACACGAGCGGCGTGAACTACGAGCGATCGCTGTCGGGTATTGCAGAAGGCAGGCGATCGTGGTGGCTGGTTGTCGTGGGTCTCGTGATGATGGTCGCCGGTCTCTTTGTCGTGCTGTCCTCGCTCGACCGCATCCAGTCGATGGGCATCCTCGTTCTCGCTGTACTGGTGGCCGTCGGTGGTTTTGCAATCGTTGCCGGCCCCTGGTTGTGGTCGCTCATCGAGGATCTACGCACAGAGCGCAGGGCGCGGATCCGCTCCGAGGAAAAGGCTGAGGTCGCTGCACACCTTCATGACTCCGTACTCCAAACCCTTGCACTGATTCAGCGAACGGACGATCCAAAGAAGATGGTCACGCTTGCACGATCTCAAGAGAGAGAGCTGAGATCTTGGTTGTTCGATGAGAGCGCTGCGGACATGCAGACCCTTCGAGGCGGCCTGAGCGACGCAGCCGGTCGGGTTGAGGAAGCTCATGATGTCCCTGTGAGTGTCGTAGTCGTCGGTGAGTCAACTCTTTCTACGGACAAGCAGGCTGCTCTCGTTGGTGCAGCAACCGAAGCGATGATGAACGCTGCAAAGCACTCCGGCGCCGAGAGAGTGAGCGTCTTCGCCGAGGCAACGGATGGGACGGTCGAAGTGTTCGTGACCGATCAGGGCAAGGGCTTCGATCCTGACGGCGTGGATGAGGACCGCAAAGGCGTTGCAGAATCAATCAACGGCAGAATGCACAGGCACGGAGGCAACGCAGACATCGACTCCGAAATCGGAGTTGGCACAGAAGTTCACCTCACCATGAGTGGAGGAATCGCATGACAACGGTCTACCTCGTTGACGACCACCGCATATTCCTCACCGGCGTGCAAGCCGAGCTCGAGGATCGATTCGATGTCGTCGGTTCGAGCTACGACGTAGACAGTGCGGTCGATGAAATCCGCGCTCTGAAGCCCGACGTCGTGCTCGTCGACGTTCACATGCCGGGCGGTGGCGGTGTCACGGTGGTCAGCAATGTCCACGAAACAAACCCCGACCTGCGGTTCCTTGCGCTGTCGGTGTCAGATGCACCCGAGGACGTGATCGCGATGATCCGCGCCGGTGCACGGGGCTACGTGACCAAGTCCATTTCTCCTGAGGAGCTCACCGATGCGATCAACCGCGTTGCTGCCGGAGACGCCGTGTTCTCGCCGTCGCTTGCAGGGTTTGTGCTCGACGCCTTTTCGCGGTCTGTCCCGGTCGCCGAAGATCCCGAACTTGACAGTCTCACACCGCGTGAGCAAGAGGTTCTCCGCCAGATCGCACGCGGTTATGCGTACAAGCAGATCGCTTCGAGGCTGAGCATCTCTGTGAAGACGGTCGAAACGCACGTCAGCTCTGTGCTCCGAAAGCTGCAACTGTCGAACCGTCACGAGCTTGCCCGCTGGGCAAGCGACCGGAGGATCGTCTAGAACCACTCCACTCTTACTCCCCAGTTCCGCCACCGACTGGGGCCTGCGCCGTTATTCTCGGCGTGGCGGGAGGAGGTGATGCAATGCCAAAGCGATATGAACGATTGACGACACCGATGGTGCGAATCGATGGCGAACTGAGAGAGGCTTCCTGGGACGAGGCTCTCGCCGCGGCAGCCGCCGGATTCTCCGCTGCAGACCCCGCTGAAACGGGCGTGTTCTCATGTTCCAAGTCGACGAACGAGATGAACTACATCGCACAGAAGTTCGCCCGAACGGTCCTCCACACGAACCACCTCGACAGCTGTAATCGCACCTGACACGCTCCTTCCGTCGCCGGTCTGGCGGCAGTGTTCGGCGCAGGTGGCGGCACGTCGTCCTACGAGGAGATCGAAACCACTGATCTGATCGTCCTGTGGGGTTCAAACGCACGCTCCGCTCACCCAATCTTCTTTCACCACCTCATGAAGGGTGTGCGCAACGGCGCCAAGATGTACGCCGTCGACCCGCGGCGAACAGACTCGGCAGAGTGGGCAGATACCTGGCTTGGAATCGACGTTGGATCGGATATCGCCCTTGCAAACACGATGGCGCGGGAGATCATTCACGCCGGACTTGCAAACGACGAGTTCATCGCCCATGCAACCTCTGGATTCGATGCGTTCGCCGCTGCAATCGACTCGTGGTCGCTTGATCGCGGCGCTGAGGTCACCGGTGTGCCTGCCGAAGTCATTCGCCAGCTCGCACACGACTACGCCGGTGCGGGGACAGCACAACTTTGCTGGACCCTGGGAATCACGGAACACCACAACGCAACCGACAACGTCCTGGCGCTCATCAACCTCGCACTGCTCACCGGGCATGTTGGACGCTGGGGCTCAGGCCTAGTGCCGATCCGGGGCCAGAACAATGTGCAGGGCGGCGGAGACATGGGTGCGCTGCCGAACAAGCTTCCTGGATTTCAGGATGTTGCCAACGATGCCTCCCGTGCGAAGTTCGAAGCGGTGTACGGATCCACCATTCCCGCTGAACCTGGCTGGCATGTCACAGAGATGTTTGACGCGATGGAACGCGGCGACATCGCCGCCATGTATGTCCTTGGGGAAAACCCCGCACAGTCCGAGGCTGACAGCGGGCGCACGATCGAATTGCTCGAAGGGCTCGATCACCTCGTCGTGCAGGACATCTTCCTCACCAAGACCGCAGCGCTCGCCGATGTGGTGTTCCCTGCAGGGGCAGGCTGGGCCGAGTCCGATGGCACGATGACCTCATCGGAGAGACGCGTCCAACGAGTCCGGAAAGCAATCGATCCACCAGGCGAAGCGCTCGACGATGTGGCAATCCTCTATCGGCTGGCCGAAGAGATGGGTCACGACTGGGGACCGCCGGATGCAGAAGAGATCTGGGACGAACTCCGCAGCCTCTCACCCATGCACGGCGGCATGTCCTATGCCCGGCTCGAGGAAACCGGCGGCCTCCAATGGCCATGCCCCGATGAGGACCACCCCGGCACACCATTCCTCCACGGCTGGCTGTGGGAGGACCCGATACAGCGAGACCCAGCGCCGTTCTCGGTCGTCGAGTGGGTACCGCCCATCGATCCGCTGGATGACGATTTCCCTATTCGGCTCACGACCGGTAGACGTCTCGATGGCTACAACACAGGCGTGCAATCCGGCGGTTTCCGGTCGCCGATCCGGCACGGTGCGGTGATCGACATGACCCCCGAACAAGGCGTAGCGCTCGGAGCCTCCGAGGGTGAGCTTGTCAAGGTGACCTCTCGCCGGGGCTCGATCGAGGTACCGGTGCGATACACGAAGGGGCTCCGTCAGGGACTCGTCTTCATGGCCATTCACTCCCCTGACGACGTCGACGTCAACATCCTCACCCTGGATGCATGGGATCCAAAGTCGGGAACCGCAGAGTTCAAGGCCACGGCGGTTCGCATCGAACCCGTCGGTGCGAGCTGAGGCGACTATCGACTACCAACAAACGTCCGACCAACCGACCGCCGTTGAACGAGAGGCAATCGATGCCGTGCTTGGCATGCCGGCCTCCGTGTGGGATGGGTCTAAGAACCGCACCCCTGCCGACGACCATGTTGCTTTTGGCGGGTTCACCCGGTCACAGGAACGACGCCATCTTCTGCTTCCAGCCCTTCACGGCGTGCAGGACAGAATCGGTTGGGTCAGCCACGGCGCCCTCAACTACATCGCTGAACGGATCCCTGTGTCTCCTGCCGAGGCGTACGGTGTTGCGACCTTCTACGACCTCATCGCAACGGAACCGCGACCGCCACGCGTGGCGAATGTGTGTGATGACATCGCATGCAAGGCTGCAGGTGTAGATCCGATGATCGCCGAACTGCGTGACATTCTCGGCGCACCCGGAGAATTCGGAAGCGCTGCCGCATGGGTGAAGTCGCCATGTCTTGGTCAATGTGAGAAGGGCTCAGCCGCCTTTGTCCAGATCGCAGGAGAGACGGATGTGATGATCGCTCCCGCCTCCGCCGACGCAATCGTCGAGGTACTGCGCTCGCAGCATCCCGCATCGTCCATCACACCCACTCCACCAACACCGGCAACCCAGCTTCTTTCCTCTCATGCGGCCACCCTCGCCGACCACGAAGAGACGGGTGGATACAAGGCACTTCGCAAATCGTTGACGATGCATCCACAACAGATCGTCGACGAGATCGTTGCCTCCGGCCTTCGGGGACGCGGCGGCGCCGCCTTTCCCGCGGGCATCAAGTGGCAAGCCGTTGCTGACGAAACAGGCGACAAGTACGTCGTGTGCAATGCGGACGAGTCCGAACCCGGCACCTTCAAGGACCGCGTTCTCCTTGAGTTGAACCCGCACCAGCTTGTCGAGGCGGTCATCATCGCTGGGTATGCAGTCGGTGCTTCCAAGGGATTCATATACATCCGAGGCGAATACCCGATCGGACACGCAGCTCTCACGAGCGCGATCTCCGAGGCCAGAGGTGCCGGATATCTCGGTGGAGACATCGCCGGCTCTGAGTTCTCGTTCGACATCGAGATCCGACGCGGTGCGGGTGCGTACATCTGCGGCGAAGAAACCGCGCTGTTCAACTCGATCGAAGGCTTCCGGGGCGAGCCACGGCAGAAACCACCCTTCCCGACACAGGCTGGCTTGTTCCAACGCCCCACAGTCGTCAACAACGTTGAGTCATTGATGAACGTGCCCCGCATCGTGATGGATGGCGGCGACACCTTTGCCGCGATCGGTACCGCCGAATCCAAGGGGCCGAAGTTGTTCTGCGTGTCCGGCAATGTGAAGAAACCGGGCGTGTATGAAGTGCCGTTTGGTGCGACGACACGCGATCTGATCGAGAACGCCGGAGGCGTCGATGGAGACATTGCAGCAGTGCTGACCGGTGGAGCCGCCGGCACCTTCCTCACTGATGCCCAGCTGGATGTTCCTCTCACCTTCGAGGACACGCGCGCCACAGGCGTGGCGCTCGGCTCAGGTGTCGTGATGGTGTTCAACCAGGAAGCCGACATGCACGACATCGTCCAACGAATCGCACACTTCTTCAGAGAAGAGTCGTGCGGACTGTGCGTCCCATGTCGCGTCGGCACGGTTCGCCAGGAGGAGTCACTGGTGAGGCTCCGAAACGGGTCGGCAGCAGCAGAACTCGAGCTCCTCGGAGAACTCGACGTTGTGCTGAGGGACGCTTCGATATGCGGCCTCGGTCAGTTCGCAAGCGTCGCGATCCAGTCGGCCATCGAGATCGGCCTTATCGGAGCAGACGCATGATCGAGCAACGAATCCCCGACCCAACCACCTTGGTCGAGATCACGATCGACGGGGTATCCACCGCTACAACCGAAGGGTCAACGGTTCTCGAAGCATGCGAATCGGTGGGCAAGGACGTCCCAACGCTCTGCTACCTCAAGACCCTGGAGCCAATCAACTCGTGCCGCGCTTGCGTCGTTGAAGTCGAGGGCTCCCGAACACTTGTGCCCGCATGCTCACGGGAGATCACCGAAGGCATGGAGATCCTTACGGACTCGCCCAGGGTGCAGCAGGCTCGCAAGAGCGTCTACGAGTTACTCGCATCGTCCGTAGATCTCTCACTCGCGGAGTCCGAGACGAAGCGCCAGATGGAGCGGTACGACGTAAACCCCTCCCGATTTGGGGAAGGCTGGCGCCGCACTGAAACCGTCAAGATCGAGGACGATCTCTACATCCGGGACTACGACAAATGTGTCATGTGTTACCGCTGTGTCTCTGCATGCGGAACAGATGCGCAGAACACGTTTGCGATCGACGTCGCTGGAAGAGGGTTGTCGTCCTCGATCGCAACTGAGTTCGACATCACGCTCCCCGAGTCAGCGTGCGTGTATTGCGGGAACTGCGTTGGTGTATGCCCGACGGGTGCCCTCATGTTCAAGTCTGAGTACGACATGCGCCAGGACGCCTCCTGGGATGAGGAGGCCCAGACTGTGACGACAACCGTGTGCAGCTTCTGCGGAATCGGGTGCAACCTCGAACTCCATGTCCAGGACAATCGCATTGTGAAGGTCACTTCGCCGCTTGATCACTCGGTGACCGAGGGACATCTCTGTATCAAGGGCCGGTTCGGGTATTCGTATGTGCAGCCTGAGTAGCTTCGCCTTCTGATGAAGCGAGCCATCAGCCGATTCACGGACGGGGAATTCTCACGTGTCGACGATGCACTGGTGGACGAGGCACCTGTCGAGTTCCGCCTCGCCGATGTTCCGATTGCGGTCCTGATGCGAACACCCGGCGATGACGAACTACTCGGCCTCGGATTTGCAATCACCGAAGGAATCGTCCTCGGACCCCAAGAGGTCGCCGGCATCACCTCCTGGGGATCTGAAGGGGGAGACCGCTACACAATCGAACTCGCAGAAGGCATCACCATCGACCCCGAGCAGTTCAGACGCAACCTCTTCACTTCGTCGTCATGCGGCGTGTGCGGAAAAGCGTCGATTGATGCCGTTCGAGTGACCGCGAGACATGTTCCTGACGGGCCTGATCTCTCCCCGGAGCTCGTTCTTTCGCTGCCTGATCGCATGCGAGATGCGCAGAAGAGGTTCGACACCACCGGATCGATTCATGCAGCCGCGGCCTTCAGGCCTGATGGTGCAATGCTGGCACTGTTCGAGGACGTGGGAAGACACAACGCCGTCGACAAGCTTGTCGGTCGCCTTGCCGAAACCGAGTGGCCGCTCGCACCAATGATCATGATGGTGTCCGGACGAATCAGTTTCGAGATGGTGCAGAAGGCAGCGGTCGCCGGCATCCCAGTCATCTGCGGAGTGTCAGGAGCGTCCTCTCTCGCGGCGGAACTGGGAGAAGAGCTCGGTCTCACCGTTGCAGGATTCGTGAGAGGCCAGTCGTTCAACGTCTATGCGGGCGCTCAACGGTTCGCCTGATCGGGCTCGGCTCAGATGGCGGCAACAAGGCGATGCAATGTCTGTCGCGCTTGGTCGGCGAACGCAACGTTCGACTGCACGTAGTAGGCCAACGCACCCGCAGCGCTCGACAACGCCCAACCGACTGCCCGATCCCTGGCTGCTTTGTCTGCCCCCGCTTCGTCAAGGAAGACCGCTCGGGCGGCTGGGTCGTCGAACACCCACCAGGAAGGCAGGAGGTCAACCGTCGGGTTTCCGCGGGCACACTCACCGAAGTCAATCACCGCACGGATCTGTCCATCGGTCACCAACAGATTCCCTGGAAGCAGATCGCCATGAATCCAGGTCACGTTGCCCGACCAAGGCGGCGCCTCAAGTGCTCGATCCCACAGCTTGGTGAGCCTGCCCGGATCGAACTCTGCTGCAACGGCCACGATTGATTCGCGCATCCGAGCGTCGTTGGCCGCGAGCTGCCGACCGCGCTGGTTTTGGGAAATCGGGCCATCGACAGAGACATTTCGCATTGCCCGAACGAACTCGCCGAGCGCGGCTGCGTCCGCTGGTGCATCCGCGAGGGATCCCTCCGAAAGCGGCTTCCCCTCGATCCATTCCATCACGGACCACGGAGCCGGAAAGCTCTCGGTCGACGAGCCAGCAAAGACAAGTCGCGGGATAGCCAACGGAAGGTCGTGTGGCATGAGCGGAAGAAGCGTCGTCTCCCTCTCGAAAGCTCTGACGAATTGGGGGGCACGTGGCACCCGGATGACGAGCCCCGGACCGAGCCTGAACATCCGATGCACCGTCCCTGACGATGCCAACGGTTCCACCGGAAGTCCTGCCAGGTCAGGCAACGACTCCGCGATGACCCCGCGCACAAGGTCGACATCCAGTTGGAATTCGTCCTCGTGCATCACGAGGAGTCACCGTCCGGCCGGTTCGGCGATTCATCCCTCAAACGTTGGAGATCCTCTGGCGTGTTGATGTTCCACACGGTTGGAGTCGGCACATCAAGCATCGACCACAAGGGAACGGAACGCAAGAACGTTCGCATCGATCGATCATCGGTCGCCAGCCGATGGTGCGCAAGCTCTATGAGGCCTGCACCGTATACAGCGCAAAGCGGTTGGGGTCTGCCGTCCTGTCGGACAACGACGGCTTGATCCGGGCGTACAAGTGCAGTTGAGACCGCTGCGAGGAGACTCGACGAGACGAGTGGCAGATCAACGGCCAGAACGAGAACTGGCTCTCCGGCTGCTCTATGGAATGCGGTCACCAGACCTGCGAGGGGCCCGGCGTCGGGAACTGCATCGCTCAAGACCTCAACGTCGACGTCACCTGCGGGGCTCCCGATCACAACAACGTGATCAGCAACGGCCTCAACCGTCATCACAGCTCGTTCGACGAAGGTCAACCCATCGAACACCAAGGACGACTTGTCCTCACCCATCCGCGTCGACTGACCTCCATTCAGAACTGCTCCGAGCATCCCCACATTGTGGCTGAATTGTCGATACTCGGCCGCAAGGATCGTTGAACGTGGAGCCGACTTGGCGGTCGTCCATCCGTTAGCGTGGATTGCATGAAGACCGACCTAGAGATTGCACGTTCAGCCAACCTCCGTCCCATCACCGATGTAGCCGCCGACATGGGCATCCCAGAGAAGGACGTAGAGATACGGGGAAGGAATCTGGCGAAGATTCCGCTCGAGGCTCTCGACAGCATGGGACCACCTCGTGCCAAGTACGTTCTCGTCACCGCCGTGAACCCGACTCCGTTTGGTGAGGGGAAGACGACTGTGTCGGTAGGCCTCGCTCAGGGGTTCAAACGCATCGACAAGCAAGCGGTCCTCACTCTGCGACAACCGTCGCTCGGCCCGACGTTCGGCATCAAGGGTGGCGCCGCTGGTGGTGGGTACAGCCAGGTCGTACCGATGGAGGAGATGAATCTCCACCTCACGGGCGACTTCCATGCCGTGACTGCAGCCAACAACCTTCTGGCTGCGCTGATCGACAATCACATCTATCAGGGCAACCAACTGTCCATCAACGTAAAGCGAGTGACCTGGCGCAGGGTGCTCGACGTGAACGACAGGGCGCTGCGCAACATCGTCGTGGGCCTCGGTACGACGCTCGACGGAATTCCACGTGAGGGTGGATTCGATATCACCGCAGCCTCTGAGTTGATGGCGGTTCTTGGCCTTGCGACAAGTCTTCAGGATCTACGTGAGCGGCTTGGTCGAATCGTTATCGGCTACGACAGGCACAAGGAACCGGTGACGGCAGAGCAGGTCCAGGGTGCGGGACCGATGGCTGTCCTGCTCAAGGATGCGCTCAACCCGAACCTGATGCAGACACTTGAGGGCACGCCTGCCCTCATCCACACAGGACCGTTTGCCAACATCGCACACGGCAACTCATCCGTTGTCGCCGACCAGGTTGGAATACGGGGTGGCGACTACCCCATCACCGAAGCTGGCTTCGGATCAGATGTCGGTGCGGAGAAGTTCTTCAACCTCAAGTGCCAAGCCTCCGGCATGAGCCCTGACGTTGCCGTCATCGTGGCCACGGTGCGGGCGCTGAAGCTCAACTCAGGCAAGTTCAACGTCCGTGCAGGGAAGCCGCTCCCCGATGACATGATCGCCGAGAACCCTGACGACGTCCTGGCCGGTGCCGACAACCTCCGCCGCCATATTGCAAACGTTCGTCAACACGGCGTAACCCCGGTGGTGGCCGTCAACGGCTTCCCAACCGACCACGCTTCAGAGCACGCAGCAATCGGTGCGATCGCTGAGGAAGAGGGTTGTGCATGGGCGATCGCCCAGCCGTTCGCCGAGGGCGCAGACGGAATGGTCGGTCTCGCTGAAGCAGTGCGCGATGCAGCCGAAGCTGGATCGAACTACAAGCCCCTGTACACACCGGAGATGTCCCTCCAGGACAAGATTGATGCGATCGCGACAAAGGTTTACGGAGCCGACGGCGTTGAGTACGACATCAAGGCAAGGCGACAACTCGAGAACTACGAAGCACTTGGCTACGGCGATCTGCCGATATGTATGGCCAAGACGCAATACTCATTCAGCCATGACCCGAAGCTGCTCGGCGCGCCTAGCGGATGGACCCTCCCGGTGCGCGAGGTACAACTCGTTGCAGGTGCAGGGTTCATCCTGCCGCTCACCGGGTCAATCAACCGCATGCCAGGACTTGGCCTCAACCCCGCAGCCCATGGCATCGACATCGATGAGGACGGCAACGTCGTAGGCCTCAGCTGACGCACTCCATTCCAAAAGACGGCGCATGATCCCCTTCTACGGTGCGGATGATCCCCAGATGTTCGCCATCGAGCGAGCGGCGATGGACCGCGACGGCAAAGTGATCGCAGAACTCGACGATCGTCTTCCGACCACAGGCCGCATCCTCGATGTCGGTGCGGGAAATGGGTTCACCGCACAACGACTCGCCACGAAGGACAGGTCAATCGTCGCCCTCGAGCCAGCAACAGGAATGATTGACACCGATGCGACCGCCTCATGGGTCCAGGGAGTCGCTCAACAGCTGCCGTTCGCAGACAACACCTTCGATGGGGTGTACTCCAGCTGGGCGTACTTCTTTCCTGGATATCACGACGTCACACCAGGGGTCCTCGAACTCAGGCGAGTCACGAAGCCGGGTGGCGGGATCGTCATCATCGACAACGCTGGCAACGATGAGTTCGCTGCCATGGCTCCCCACGACATCGCAACTGATCTGTCATTCTGGGAGCAGAACGGCTTCGATATCGACATCGTCGAGTCGGCGTTCGTATTCGAGACCGAGGCCGATGCCGCCACGCTCCTTCGGTTCTACTTTGGTGAGGATGTGACCCCCGGCACGCGGGTGACCTTCAACATCGCAGTGATCTCCACCACCGCCTAGTCGGACCCGTGAGGGTGTTCTCTCCGAATTTCTGCACCGGGGAACCCACCGATACAAGGCTTTCACACGTGTTCGCGAAACAATGTATCGAATCGATATAGACATATGTATCGTTTCGATATAGTCTTGCGTCATGCTCGATTTCGCCGTACTCGGTTTGCTTATGGAACGTCCCCGTCACGGGTACGAACTCAAGCGTGCGCTCGGCGAGCTCGGCTTCTGGAAAGTGTCTTTCGGATCGCTCTACCCGGCGCTCCGCAGGCTCGAGAAGCGTGGGGCAATCGAGGCTTCGGGTGGAACGGGTCGACGAAAGGCATACGCCATCACCGACACCGGCCGCGAGACGTTCGACACCTTGCTCTCGACTGATGCAGATGCCACCGAAACCGAGCGTGCCTTTCAGGTGCGGCTTGCCTTTCTTGCGCATCTTCCAGCAGACCGCAGGGTCAGGGTCCTTCAGGACCGACGGACCGCGTTGTCGCAGCAACTGAAGACCTCACGGGAGATTCTCCTCGGAGCCCGTACCGAAAAGAACTCGGACCGATATCGACTTGCTCTGATGGAGCACTCGATGCGGTCCACGGAAGACGACATCGCATGGCTCGACGGACTCGTCGCAGCTGAGCGAAGGTCACTTCCCTCGACCTAAGAAATAGGAGGACGCAATGTCCACAGTACGCGTAGCTATCGCAGGGCTCGGAAACTGCGCCAACTCCCTCATCCAGGGCGTTGAGTACTACAAGGATGCAGACAAGGACCTCAGCGTTCCCGGTCTCATGCATATCGACCTTGGTGGATATCACGTGGGCGACGTTGAGTTCGTTGCTGCCTTCGACGTTGATGCCTCAAAGGTCGGCCAGGACGTTGCCAAGGCGATGTGGGCCGGTCAGAACAACACAATTCAGTTTGCAGAGGTCGGCGATCTCGACGTTCAGGTCCTCCGCGGCCCAACGCTTGATGGCCTAGGCAAGTACTACGTCGACCAGGTTGAGGAGTCACCAGAACAGCCTGTCGATGTCGTTCAGGAGCTCAAGGACTCGGGTGCAGACGTACTTGTCTCCTACCTGCCAGTCGGTTCCGAAGAGGCAACAAAGTTCTACGCACAAGCTGCACTCGATGCAGGCGTCGGATTCGTCAACGCGATTCCGGTGTTCATCGCTTCAGACCCAGAGTGGGCGCAGAAGTTTGTCGATGCAGGTGTCCCGATCATCGGTGATGACATCAAGAGCCAGGTCGGCGCAACAATCGTGCACCGTCAGCTTGCTCGCTTGTTCGAGGATCGTGGCGTCAAGATCGACAACACGTACCAGCTGAACTTCGGCGGCAACATGGACTTCATGAACATGCTTGAGCGGGATCGCCTCGAGTCAAAGAAGGTCTCGAAGACGCAGTCGGTTACGTCCCAGATCGAGGACAAGATCAACTCCGAGTCGGTGCACATCGGTCCTTCGGACCATGTTCCGTGGCTCACGGACCGCAAGTGGGCCTACATCCGTCTCGAGGGCACATCGTTCGGTGATGTTCCACTCAACGCAGAGCTGAAGCTTGAGGTGTGGGACTCCCCCAACTCGGCTGGCGTCATCATCGACGCCGTGCGCTGCGCCAAGCTCGCCATGGACCGTGGCCTGTCTGGACCGCTGCTGGCACCATCGTCGTACTTCATGAAGTCACCTTCAGTGCAGTACCACGACAGCGTCGCACACGACAACGTCGAAGCATTCATTGCAGGCAACGACGCGACGGTCGAGGATCTGGCAACGTTCCTCACCAGCTGACACGCACCTAGCCGCACGAACCCAGGGTTCACAGAGTCGGATTCGGCTCCTGGAACCCTGGGTTCGTCGCGTCGGTCGCAACGCTTCGGGGCAACCTGGGGCCAGGGAGGGCGGACACGACCTCTCAGGCCCTCAGATCGGTAGCCGACGGCTTCTGGAACCCTGGGTTGCCAGCAGCAGTGACAGGTGTGTGCGCATCGGATACACTGCGGTTGCGTCTGACAAGGAAGCGCGTGACAAGAAGCAACTGAGGAATTTCACCGCCTGAACGACGGCTTCGCCGCGTTCTTTCCTCTCTGGAGTTGCCATGTCAGCCATTCATCTTTCACACGTTTCATTTTCCTATTCGTCCGCAGTGCCCATCATCGAAGATTCGTCCTTCGACCTCGGCACAGGCTGGACCGGTCTGGTCGGTGCCAATGGTGCCGGCAAGTCGACGCTTCTCGGGCTCGTGTCGGGTGAACTCACCCCCGACAGCGGTTCTGTCACCGTCGAGCCCAAGGGACTGCCGCCGACACTTTGCGAACAGCGCGTCGACGACTGCACGCCTTCAATCAGCGAATTCGCGATCGCCTGGGATCGGGAATCGATCAAGTTGCGTGCCGCGCTTGCCCTCGACCCGACGATGCTTGACCGATGGGACACGCTGTCACCAGGCGAGCGGAAGCGCTGGCAAGTCGGTGCAGCCCTTGCATCCCGACCCGACGTATTGCTGCTCGACGAGCCAACCAACCATCTCGATAGCGAGGCCAGAGATCTGCTCGTCGATGCCCTAAAGGGGTTCCGAGGCTGTGGTGTTGTGGTCTCACATGATCGCAGCCTCCTGAATGAACTGACGACGACGACGCTGCGTATTGCAGGGGCATCGGTGGAGCAGTGGGGAGGGAACTACGACACCGCCCTCGCCTCGTGGATGGCGGCGGCAGCAGCCGCCGCTGAGAAGTACGAGAAGGCGAAGCACGAGAAGAAGAAGCTCGAGCGGCGTCTTGACGATCAACATCGAGCAACGGCCCAGAAGGATGCAGAGCGGATGCGTGTGCGGCGCAACGCCACCAAGAAGGATGCTGACGCACGAGGCGTTGTCGCAAAAAACCGCCACAACCGCGGCCAGAAGGGCGGTGCGACCTCCGTCGAGACCATCACAAAGCAAATCGACCGGGTTTCAAGTGATCTATCCGGGTTGAGCCAATCGAAAGAACGAGGAGGTGCGATCAACTTCGACTTCGAACCGGCGAGCAAGGAGTTCCTCGTTCGCTACAACGGCCCCGTCCATGCAGGCGACCACGCCCTCTTCACGGTCGACGTCGCTGTCAGACGCCAAGACAGGATCAGGCTCAGCGGCGTCAATGGGGCAGGAAAGACAACCCTGATGCGAACGCTCGTGAACGCAGCATCCATACCTGAAGACAAGCTGATGTACCTCGCTCAGGAGACGACCGCACCCGAGGCACGCGGGTGGTTAGAGAAGGTTCGCGACCTTCCTCCTGAGGACCGAGGGCGGGTGATGTCATTGGTGGCACTTCTGGGTGCAGATCCGGCGGCGATCCTGGCATCGGAGCAGCCATCACCCGGCGAAGCGCGAAAGCTTGCGCTCGCTCTCGGCCTTGGGACTCCAACATGGCTGCTCGCCCTCGACGAGCCAACGAACCACCTCGATCTCCCATCAATCGAGCGTCTCGAAAACGCTATCGGCGGTTACGAGGGAGCACTGCTCCTGATCACGCACGACGATGCGTTGGCCACAGAGGTGGCTGACACCATCTGGGAGGTCCCACCGAAGAGCTAGAACCCGTTCGGGGTGCAGCTAGATCCTGGCTTCGAGCCAGGCGACGTCTGCCAGATGTTCCTCGACGCCACCCGGTGTTTCGAGGATGAGCGGGGCGTCAGCAGCGCGAACGACGCCAACCAGTACGTCCTCGGGAATCTGGCCTACTCCGAGGTTCTCATGGCGGTCCCTATTGGAGCCGGCTTCGTCCTTCGAATCATTGCAGTGCACGAGGGCGATTCCTCCAACCATTCCGGTGATGAGTTCAACGGCAGAGTTCATGTCTGCACCGGCGGCCCAGGTATGGCAGGTGTCGAGACAGACACCCACGTTGTAGTCGCCGATCTCATCCCACAGCGGTCCGTAGTGATTGAGATCCTGCATTACCGAATTGCCACTCCCCGCAGTGTTCTCGACCAAGATCGGCACGGTGACGTCGAAGGAGTCGAGGGCCTTGCGCCAACGCTCGTAACCGACATCGACGTCCTCGTCGGCTCCGACACTCCCGCCATGCACGATGACACCCTTGGCGCCAACCGCGGCTGCAGCTTCCACTGTCTGAGCCAAGGTCTTTCGTGAAGGGATACGAACCCGGTTGTTCGCCGATGTGAGATTCATCAGATATGGCGCATGGACATAGATGTCAATGTCCGAGGCCTTCAGTTCTTCAGCATCCTCTCTCGGCAAAGGCGCCTTCCATTGTTGGGGGTTGGATAGGAACACCTGAACCGCTCCCACACCTCTCGCTTGAGCCTCGACGATCGGCTGCTTCGGGCTGACATGCGCTCCGATGATCATGCGAGCTCATCCTCGCCGTCGTCGGGCTCCCCAATCGGGCTGTCATCGCCGGCAACATCTGCGAGAGCGTCGTCCAGCTGTTCCTCAGACGCAGCTTCGCCTGACTCGGCGGTTTGGCTTGCCGCAAATGTGAGGAGGGCGCCATCATCCGTCACTTGTTCGTGCTCGTCTGGTGCCTGCAGGGATGTCGCTGTTGCCTCGGACTCCGGAATCTCCATCCCCGCCTCATCGGCTTCCGACTCGACGACTGATGTCTCCCACGTGAGGGACGGCAGTTCCGTTTCCCTCAGCTGCGCCATGCGCCTGCTGTGGGTGAGGCTTGCCTGTCCCGCTCGGACAACATCGTCAACACTCTTTGTCCAGTCGTGCGCATCAACGAGAAGATCCGAGCCGTCCCAATCGGCACCGACGAACTCTGCGGGCAACGCGCTCGGGTCAACGACGGAAACGACAAGCTTCTCTCTCGTCGTCCCGTCGTATTCGTCGATCATCGAGGTCGCATACAGGTCACGGACATTCGTCCACGGAATCTCCACCGTGTGCTCCCCACCACCGATGGCAAGGTTGAGGCTGGTCGATCCGACTTCACAGACAGGCTTGCGCCGAACAAGATCGAAGAATGCTCCACCAACAAGCAGTGTGCCGGTCCCGATCATCGCGGCACCCCAGACGATGTCGCCTCGCTGCTGGGCCTGACCACGGGTCGTGAGCACTCCCTCATTGTTCTCTGGAGGCTCGGAGAGCCAGTGGCCGAACATCACGTCGACAGCAGCAACGATGAGCACCAAACCAACGATCCCGAACAGAAACATGCGGAGATGGCTGCGATAGATGCGCATCGGTCAGTCCTCAACCCCGAGATCGGCGGGCGTCACAAGCGCAACATAGGGGACGCCAAGACCCTCTATGCGATCACGGGTCGCTCCGTTGGAGCGATCAACGAGCGAGATTGCCTTCACCACCTCGACTTTCGCTTCAAACAGTGCCTCGATCGCTTCGGCGAGCGCTGCCCCGGTCGTGGTTGTGTCTTCAAGCGCGACAATCCTGTCCCCCGCACCGATTGGGCCTACCAACCTGCCACCGACGCCATGATCCTTTGCTTCCTTGCGAATAGAGAAGGACATCAGGTCGCGTCCGTTCTCGGCAGCGATCATGGCTGTGGCGACCGCAATGGGATCCGCCCCCATTGTCATGCCCCCAACAGCTGCGATACCAGCAGGAATCTCATCGAGCATTGCGGCTCCAACCGCCCTGGCACCTTCCCCAGAGAAGGTTGTTTGACGCGCATCGATGTACCACGAGGACACCTCACCAGACCGAAGAGTGAACGGTCCGTCGGTGCGAACGGCGTGTTCTTTGAGGTGGGCCACAAGCACCGACTTCGGGTTCTCAGAAAAATTCACAAAAACCTCTCAAGTCCGCGCCCGTGACCGTCGATACGGTAGTCAGACAGGATGCCTTCCTAACCTCCCGTCTAAGCCCAGACCGAGGGCCGCCGTAAGGCGGCCTTCAGTCTTTTCTGGGGTCAATCGCAGTTCTGGCGACGATATCCTCGTCCGAATGGACATTCTCTTTATCAGGCACGGGCAACCCCAGTGGGCAGTCGATGGGCTCTCGCAGTCCGACCCCTTCCTCACGGAACTTGGACACGATCAGGCAACGCTGGCAGCCGGACGCATCTCAACCGACGAGATCGCACCCAAGGAACTGATCGTCTCACCCGCACTTCGCTCACAGCAGACTGCCGAGCCGATCGCCAAGGCAACAGGTCTCGAGATGGTCACGGTGGAAGATCTGGTCGAGGTGAAGATGCCGGACTGGGAAGGTGTGACCGAAGAAAAGGTCATCGAGATCTTCCTCACCACCAAGGACCGTCCTCCTGAGGAGTGGTGGGACGGGCTTCCCGGCGGGGAGTCCTTCCGGACCTTCCACAACCGCGTGACGCAGGCGCTCGACGCACTGCTAGCCGAGCGCGGGATGGTCAGAGATCCGAAAGATCCGCAGCTGTGGCATGTCGAGAAGGATCCAGGTCGGATTGTGATCGTTGCACACGGTGGCACGAACTCTGTGTGCCTCACGCACCTCATGGGTATCCCTCCGGCTCCGTGGGAGTGGGAGAAGTTCGTTCTGTTCCACGCATCGTTCGCCAGGGTGAAGATGATCCCTCTCGCAGGAAGTCATGTGCCAAGCCTGCGGACCTTCAATGACCAGGACCACATCCCACGCGAACTTCGCTCCCGCTGAAGCAGACTCGGTCTCGCCTATTTGCCGTATCGGCGGTCGCGCCGCGTGAATTCGCGTAGCGCTCTCAAGAAGTCGACATATCTAAAGGCCGGCCAGTACACATCGACAAACGCATATTCCGCGTACGCCGCTTGCCACAACATGAACCCTGAGAGGCGAGCCTCACCCGATGTGCGAAGAACGAGATCGGGGTCAGGGAGATCTGAGGCGTACATCCGAGCGGAAAGCGAGTCTTTCTCGATGTGCCCTGCAATCTCACCCGCTGCCAAGCCCTGATCGGCCAGATCGGTGACCAGATCCTTCACCGCATCAACAATCTCCTGCCTACCGCCGTATGCAAGAGCGATCGTTACCCGACGCGATCCGTCTGCACACCGCTCCTCAAGGCGCTTCACAGACTCCACGAGGTTCGATGGGAGAAGGTCAAGCGAACCGATAAACCGCACCTGGACATCGGCACCGGCCGATGACTCGGGTATCCGTTCGAACAGCTCGATCAGGACCTCGTAGTACGGCGCAAGCTCGTCAGCGGGTCGAGCAAGGTTCTCGGTCGAGAGCAACCAACAGGTAACCGCGTTGATCTCGACTTCGGACGTCCACTGAAGGAACTCCTCGAACTTCGCCATTCCCACGCGGTAGGACGCCTGGTAGTCCGGAAGCTTCTCGGCGCGAGCGTATCGACGGTGACCGTCGTGAATCACGCCGATGTGCCTCGGAAGACGCTCGCGATCGAGGCTTCGAAGAAGCCGATCCTCGTACAGCCGGTACAGCGGCCTGAGGAGGGAGTCCTTGGTCGTCACGGCATCCCCTCGATAGCAGCGGAGTGACCAGCAACAGCCTATACGGTCGGACAAACCACGTCGTTGAGTCTCTCGACTCATTCGCACTTGCCAGCCGTAGATGTACCCTCGAAACCGGATGGAAATTCCACGGTGGACATTGGGTCGGATGCAGAATCCCGTTCGCGGGTTCCTGCACGGCGGTGCAGCGATCGCAGCAGTGATCGGTACCGCCTTCTTGGTGTGGCAAGCTCCCAATTGGGGTCTCAGAGTCGGCGTGGTCGTGTTTGGAATCGCGATGGTCGCGTTGTACACGACGAGTTCGCTCTATCACGGCATCCCGTGGGGCCTTGACTGGAAGAAGCGCATGCAGCGCCTCGATCATTCGATGATCCTCGTGCTTATTGCCGGCACATACACCCCTGTCGCGATCGTCGCGCTCGACGGATGGCTGCAGTGGGTCGTTCTCGGGATCGCATGGGGCGCAGTGGCAATCGGCGCAATCCAACATACGTTCTTTCCGCAGCAAGAGCAGCACTTCTCGATGGCCCTCGGAGCCGGGATGGGATGGCTCGGTCTGATCATCGGCTGGAAGTTCGTCGCCGAACTTGGGTGGACCGCAGCGATCCTGGGCCTCATCGGTGGGGCCGTTTACACGGTCGGCATGGTCCTATTGATCACCAACCGTCCGAAGCTGTGGCCCCGCGTGTTCTCCTATCACGA
>JBPCTY010000016.1:0-28620 GCA_051011415.1 Acidimicrobiia bacterium | reverse complement strand
GTCGTCGGGTCGGGTTCAGCTGGTTCGCCAGCTGCAATCGCCGCTGCACGTGCAGGTGCAAGAACGCTCCTTATCGAGAAGCTCCCGTTTCTGGGAGGCAACTCGACGGCCGTTCTCGACACGTTCTATGGGTTCTACACGCCGGGTCGGGAGTCGATCAAGGTCGTCGGCGGAATCGGTGACGACGTCGTCGAGGGCCTTGAGAGTCTGGGCGGCGTTCTGAGACGACCGAACACGTACGGCGCCGGCACGGGTGTGACGTACCTTGCGGAGCATCTGAAGATCGTCTGGGAGCAGCTGGTTGTAGAGAGTGGCGTGGACGTGCTGCTCCATGCGTTCCTGCAAGAGGTCGACGCTGTCGACGGAAGAGTGACCGAGATCGTCGTGGCCACAAAGGCCGGACCGCAACGATTCCGGGGTTCGGTGTTCGTCGATGCGTCCGGGGACGGTGACCTTTGTCACCATGCGGGGTTTGGGTACGAGCTAGCCGGATCGATCAGTCCAGCGCAGACATTGACGACGACCTTCCGCATGGTGAATGTCGATCACTCGCTGAGGGCGACCATCACCAAGGACGGACTGCACCAACTCATGGCCGAGGCTGCCGCAAGTGGCGACTACAACCTTCCGCGGCGGGAGGGGAGCGACCACATCACGCCGATCGACGGCATGACAGCAACCGTGATGACCCGAATCGACCACGTGGCGACCGTCGGAGGCGAGACATCAAACGCGACAGACCCGAGCATTCTGACGAGAGCTGAGATTGAAGGCCGCCAACAAGCCCTCGAATACGCACGATTCCTCGTCGACAAGGTTCCGGGATACGCCTCCGCACAGCTCGTCGCCCTATCGACGCAGGTAGGACTGAGAGAAACTCGCCGCGTCTACGGCGACTATCGAATCACGCGGGATGACGTGCTCTCCGCCCAGCAGTTCGATGACCAGATCGGGCTCTGCGGTGCCCCCATCGAGGATCACCATGGTGTTGGGGAGACAGGGACAACGTGGGACTACTTGCCAGAGGGCGAGGCCGTTGGGATTCCACTCTCGACACTCGTCGTTCGAGACTCCGTGAACACACTGGTGGCCGGGCGTTGCTTCTCGGCCGAACACGACGCACAGGCCTCTATCCGCTCGATGGCACAGTGCATGGCGATGGGCCAGGCCGTTGGAACGGTTGCTGCGATCTCGGTGGCGTCATCCGAGGTTCGAAGCCCGCTCTTCTCCTCGGTAGCGGACAACCTCGTCGAAGCTGGCGCGATTCTTTCGTTGGGTGCGGGCCGTTGACCGTCCGAACCGTACGCGGAGACGTCCCCGCAGAAGCTCTGGGACGGACACTGGTGCACGAGCACCTGATCCTCGACAGCGCGTTGATTCGCGAGACAATGCCGCACATCCACCTGCACTCGGTTGACGACGCCGTGACTGAAGTGTCGAGCTGCCACGAGGTGGGCATCGGTGCGATGGTCGATGCCATGCCGGCGGCTGGCGGGCGAGACCCAATCAAGCTCGCGGCCATCTCTGAAGCGACGGGCGTCCACATCATCGCAACCACTGGTCTGCATACGCCGAAGTACTACGGCGATCACCCGTGGGCAGTGGATATCAATCCATCGAGCCTCGCACAGCTGTTTGTCGATGACATCGAAGTCGGGATCGACGCGAACGACCACATGGCGATTGATCTAGACCGCACAACCATCCGAGCCGGGATCATCAAGGTGGCAACAGACGAGCAAGGTATCGATGAGCGAGCGATCAGGTTGTTCGAAGCCGCAGTTGAGGCAGCACAACGGACGCACACACCGATTCTCACCCACACCGAGGATGGAATCGGGGCATTGGATCAGATAGCGCTGTTCGAGCGCTTGGGGTTTTCGTTGAACCGCGTTGTGCTGTCCCACACAGACAAGATCATCGACCCGGAGTACCACGAAGCCATCCTCGCTACTGGAGTCAGTGTGGAATACGACCAAGCTCTCCGGCGCATTGAGAGTTCCTCGAACGCGACGTCGGAGCTGATTGTTGAGATGGTGCACCGCGGGTACGCACGCCAGATGATGCTCGGCACAGATGGGGCCCGTCGATCACTTTGGAAGTCTCTCGGCGGATCTCCGGGACTTGCGTTCATGTCCGGCGATCTCGTCGATGATCTGGTCTCGCGAGGTCTGGAACAAGGCGACCTGGTGGCGATCTTCGAGGACAATCCGCAACGATTCCTCGACCGAGGAACGGAGGCAGCGTGAGCCGCACGACGACAGGTCTCAGCAAGATGGGCAAAGGAAGTGACAACCTCGCCATGAGGGAGTTCTCGATACCGGAGCTTCAAGAGGGGCTGGTGCTGCTCGAGGTGATCTCTGCCGGTATCTGTGGCACCGATCTTCACATCGCCGATGATGAGTTCCCCTCCAATCCTCCGGTCACCATGGGCCATGAGGTCACAGGGGAGGTCGCCGACGTTGGCCCCAATGGGAATGCTGACCTGATCGGACAGCGGTTCGCCGCTGAGACGTACTTCTCATACTGCGAGGAGTGCGAGTTCTGCAGAACTGGTAGACCAAACCTGTGTGAGCAAAGACGCTCGTTTGGGTCACATGTCGACGGTGGATTCGCACGCTGGCTTGTGCTTCCGGAACGAAACCTTCACCCACTGCCCGACACCGTGGGCCGCCACGCCGGGTCGTTGGCGGAGCCACTTGCATGTGTGGCGCATTGCCTGCTCGACCCCGCACAAGTGCAAGCTGGTGACCGAGTACTCGTGCTCGGACCCGGGACGATGGGCGTACTCACCGCCCAGGTCGCGAGAGCGTGCGGAGGGGATGTGACACTTGCTGGGCTCCCGTCAGATGCCCGCAGGCTTGCTGTTGCCGAGTCCGTAGGAATCCGAACAGTGACGCTCGATCCATCTGACAGCTGGGACGGTGTCTTCGATGTCGTGTGCGAGTGTTCTGGAGCAGCCGCTGCGGCACGCCTTGCCCTCGGTGCGGTACGCAAGGGCGGTGAGTACGTCCAGGTCGGGATATTCGGGCAGGCCATCACCCTGGATCTCGACGAACTGCTGTACAAGGAGATTCGCTTCGCATCCGGTTTTGCCAGCACGCCAGCATCGTGGCGACGGGCGATGCGACTCATCGACGAGGGGCTCGTTGAGCTCGATCCGCTGATCACGGAGGTTGTGCCCCTTTCCGAATGGGAGCGTGCGTTCGCGGCCACCCGCGAAGGAGCGGGAATGAAGTTCGTACTTGATCCGAGAGATGGAGAGACCGGATGACCAGAAGCATCGAGCTCGTTGGTTCGAGCGCCGTCGTCACAGGAGTGTCAAAGGGGATCGGTCGCGCCATTGCTGTGGGACTGGCTGAAGCCGGCGCGGATGTGATCGGCGTGTACCGAAGCGATGACGCGGGCGCTGCGATTGTCGAGGAGCAGATTCGTGCCACCGGGCGAGATTGTGTGATCGTGCAGGGTGATACCGGGGACCCGGCGCTTGCGGATCGGCTGGCCGACCTTGCGGTTGATCGGTGGGGCTCGCTCGACATTTGGATCAACAATGCGGCTGCGCTCATGGTGAAGCCGCTCATCGAAACATCCGATGATGACTGGCATGGCCTCATGGCCGCCAACCTGCACGGGTTCTTCTACGGGTGCAGGGCTGCGGCAAAGGTCATGTACCCGCAGGGTCGCGGACGCATCATCAACGTGACATCTGCAGCCGACATCCTCGTTGTGTCGAACCTCGCCGCATACATCGCCGCAAAAGGTGGCGTGGTCGGGCTCACAAAGACGCTCGCACTGGAAGCCGCTGCACACGATGTGACGGTCAATGCGCTTGCCCCCGGAGCGGTCGATACGCCATTGAACGTCAAGGCGTATACACCGGATGTTCGCTCGACCTACGAGGACCGCATCCCGCTTGGTCGTATCGGAAGCGAGCAAGAGATCGCAGATGTCGCAGTCTTCCTTGCATCAACCTCATCGAGGTATCTCACCGGACAAGAAATCGTGGTTGACGGAGGCCTCGTGATCAACGGCACGGTTGGCCACGCGATCGATGAGTGATCTCACGGCGGCGGTTGTCGACGGACGCCTACCGAGTCTGGACGGTGTCGCTCAGGTTCGCGAGTCAGTAGTTGGAGCAACAGGGAACCGGGCGATTGACATCGTGCCTGCCGGCGGCATCGCCATTCGAGTACTACCCGACCGAGGCATGGATCTCGGCCAAGCATGGTTCGGAGGAACCCCGCTTGCATGGGTGTCGGATGTTGGTGAGGTCGGACCTCTCGACGATCTTTCGGGTACGCGTTGGAGCCAAGCTTTCGGAGGCGGTCTTCTGGTGACATGCGGCCTCCGCAATGTCGGCGCCCCTTCGGAAGGGCATGGCCTGCACGGGACGTTTTCTCATCTGCCGGCGACGGATGTGCGGATAGACACCAAGCCCGATGGGGCCGTCTCAATCAGAGGGACGATCTTGGACGAAGCTTCACCGACGCTCGAAGTCAGCCGCAAGATCGTGACTCATGCATCAGAGGGCCGCATCGAGGTCGAGGACATCACAGTAAATCGAGGTGAAACGGTGGCTGTTGCACCGCTTCTGTATCACTGCAACTTCGGGTACCCACTGTGGACGGGAGATGCAAGACTGCGCACCGCTCCGGTCGAAACGGAACCACGCGACGACGCATCGCAAGATGTTGTTGGTCGCTGGGGCACGCCGATGGAGGTCGCTGCCGGCGAAGAACGGGTTCTCGAGCATCGTCTCTCCAGCCCAGCGGCCTGGGCACAGATCACGAACTCTGACGAAGGCATCGAGCTCAACATCGAATGGGAGGCGGCCACTCTGCCATGGCTCAATCAGTGGATGGATCCGAACCCAGGCATGGCAGTGCTCGGGATCGAACCGGCCAACTGTCGAACTCGTGGCATCGCCTTCGAGCGAGAACAGGGCGCGCTGCCAGTGATCCAGCCTGGGGAACAGAGACACACCAAGCTGACCTTCACTGCTCGCGAGACTGCCGAATGATCGTACGCGGGGTGATCTGGGACGTTGATGGCACGATCGCCGACACCCTCCCGATGATCATCCGGATCTTGCAGGAAGCCATCGTCAAGTTCAATGGTCCGAATCTCACTCCCAGCGAAATCGAGGAGCGCTTCGGGCCGACAGAGCAAGGTGTGCTCAAGAATGTGCTTGGCGAAGACAGCGACACTGCCTATCGCTTCTTTCTGGCCGAATACGAAGAGCGCCACGAGGCGGAAGTCGAGGTCTTCGAAGGGGTGCACGACATCATCGCAACCCTCGCCGATCATGGCGTACGCCAAGCCGTGGTTACCGGCAAGGGTGCCGAATCTGCGGCGATCACACTCGAACGGCTCGAGCTGTCTGAGTCGTTCGAGTTCGTCATCTCAGGTTCGATCGAGGGGCAGCAGAAGGACAAAGCAATCGTGTCCATCCTTGCGTCTTGGGGGCTCCCTGGGGACGAGGTCGTGTACATCGGGGACCATCCAACTGACGTCGTGAATGCGCACGCAGCAGGCGTCAATGCACTTGTGGCGGGCTGGAGATACGGACCAGCCGATTCGTGGATGGGAGACCTGGAGCCTCACGCACGGTTCGACTCGACCGCGGATCTAGCGACATGGCTTGAAACTTCTATCGCTTGAAGTCGCCCGCCGCTGCATCGTCTGCGATGACCAAGAGATTCTGGTGGGTTCGAAGCAAGCTTGCCGGAACTGCTGGGCTGATCGGATCCTCAACAACGGTGCGAAGTACTGCCTGCTTGTGAGCTCCGGTGACGATGAGCCATACCTCTGAGGCCTCGAGCAGGTTTGCGATGCCGAGCGTCACGGCCTGGGCTGGGGCAACCGACGCCCCGTACGAGAGAGCGCCCCGAGACGTCGACGAAGCAAGATCGACGACCCTGCATCTGCTGTCTTCAGGTGACCCGGGCTCGTTGGTTCCCACATGGCCGTTGGCCCCAAGACCTACGATCGCGAGGCGAAGCTCGCCGTCTGACAGCCAGGTATCCATGCGGTCGCATTCGTCGTCAAGGTCTTGATCGGTGTCCCATGTGCGTAGGTGCGCCGGTGGTTCCGGCAGTTTGTCGAGTAGGTCCCGCCGGAGCATGGAGTCGCATCTCCCTTCATCGCCCGAGGGCAGGACAAACTCATCCAATAGAACGACGGAAGCGCGATCGATGTTCGGCTGCTTTGTGTAGGCGTCGTAGAAGGGCCGCGGCGTTGCCCCGGTCGGGAGACACAGTCGTGCGGCTGGTTCGTTAACGAGGACCGACCTGAGTCTCCGCGCACACGCCTTGGCCCAGTTGACCTGCGGGACGACTTCGAGCTGCAGCTCAGGCCTCGGTGACGAGGTCGAAGATCGACCCCGTGTCCTTGTCTGCGAGGATCAGCTTCGACCGACCGTCTGGGAGAACTTCGCTCTTCACGATCGCATGACCATCGTGATACGACACGTTCTTCGATATGCGTTCCGTCGAACCTCCTCGCCACTCAACATCGACAGGCTCCCAGTTGCGGCTGTCCGCGGAGCGGTAGGCAGCGTCCATGATCGCATTGACGATGTATCCGTCGTAGAAGGTCTCTTGGGGCTGTGTCCCGGACTCCATCGAGTCGAACATGTCCGTGAACATGTCGATGTACCCGAGTTCGGCGACTTCGTCACCGACGGGGAACAACCATCCCTCGGTGGACTCGATCTTCTCGGCGACGTAACCGTCGCCTCCGCCGGAGGTATACATGTCGAACCCGGTCCGGAGGAAGTGGTTGAGCCAGATCGTTCCCTCGGTGCCAGCGACCTCGTCCCTGAGGTCCATCCCTCCTCGGAACGACCAGCTGACCTCGAACTGGCCAAGCGCACCAGATTCGAATCGGATCATCGCTACGGCGTTGTCTTCCGCCTTGATGGGGTGCACCAGCGTGTCGGTCCATGCCATGACCTCGACCGGCCGGTTGTCCTTTCCGACGAAGTTGCGGATGATCTCGATGCAGTGACAACCGAGGTCGACGATTGCTCCTCCGCCTGCTTTGTCCTTGTCCCAGAACCATGCGCTGTGCGGTCCTGGATGAGTCTCCCGGGAACGGACCCAGGTGACATCGCCGATGGCACCTGATCTGACGGACTCGATTGCCTTCAGCGTCTTCGGTGTGTAGGCAAGGTCCTCGAGGTACCCGCCAAAGACGCCCGCATCTTCGACGATGTCAAGCAGTCGCTTGGCTTCCTCTGCGCTTCGTGCGAGTGGCTTGGTGCAAAGGACGGCCTTGCCAGCCTGCGCAGCGAGCGTGATCGCCTCCTCATGAAGAAAGTTCGGAAGGGCCACCACAACTACGTCGGTGTCTGGATGGTTGACCGCTTCCTCCATGGAGGTGGTGTGATGCGGGATGTCCCATCGCTCGCTGAACGCCGCACCTCTCTCGGGGGACCTTGAGTAGGCGACCCTGACCTTGTCGCGACTCCTCTGGCTATGCAAGCTCATCGTGTAGAAGTCTCCGATGAGTCCTGTCCCGAGCATCGTTATCGCCCGCGCTTCCATTGCCCCTCCGTCGTAGTTGTCTAGACAACCTTACCAGACGGGCATCTCTCGGCGATTGGCTTCACCGAGGCGCCGGCACACGGCTCCCATCGGTGCGCGACCTCGTCCGTCAGGACGCAGCCCACTCCTTGACCATCCGATCAAGCGTCGGAAGGGTCACAAGCCCTGATCCAAGTACGGCATCGTGGAAGCCCTTGATGTCGAAGTCGTCGCCGAGTGCTGCCTCGGCCTCTGCACGCATTCGCTGGATCTCGAGGCGTCCGATCATGTAGCTCAGTGCCTGCCCTGGAAACGACAGGTAGCGATCGATTTCCTCGATGATTGTGTGCATTGCCATCGGTGAATTGGCTGCCATGTAGTCGATTCCCTGCTGTCGGCTCCACCCGAGTGCATGCATTCCGGTGTCGACAACGAGACGGCAGGCCCGCATCGAGTCTGCAGAAAGCATTCCGATTCGGTCGAGTTCTGTGGAGTACAGACCCATCTCGTCTGCCAGCCGTTCGGTGTAAAGGCCCCAGCCTTCTCCGTATGCGCTGATGAACCCGTTTCGCTGAAAGGCAGGAACGGAGTCTCCGAGTTCCTGTGCGATCGCGATCTGAAGGTGATGGCCCGGTATGCCCTCGTGGAATGCGGTCGACTGAACCTCGTACGTTCCCCACGACGATGGATCTGCCGTGTTCATGAAGAATGTGCCTTCACGAGAGCCGTCCTCGGCAGGTGGGTAGTAGAACGCAACAGGTCCGTGCTGCGTTTCCTCGACGAAGCAGTCTGACTTTGGCATCTTCCCGAACCAGTTCGGCATTTCTGCCTTGGCTGCAGCGAATGCGTCCTCAGATTGCTTCACGACCCCTTCACCGGTCGTGTGATGGAGCTCCGGATCATCCCGCAGGGCTGCAAAGATCTCGGCGAGGTCTGTTGTTCCGAGAATCGGTCCAGCAATCGCTCGGTACTCATCAGCAAGGCGATCGATCTGCTGGAGGCCGATCTCGTGGATCTCCCCTGCTTACATCGCCATTGTGGTGTACCGCTCGATGAGCCTCGCGTACACGAGGTCTCCATCGGGGAGGGAACTCAGCCCGGCTTGTTCATCGCTTCGGGCGATGGGCCCGATCTCGTCGCGGATCGCATCGCGATACCGCTCAAATGCTGGTCGAATCTCATTTGCCACGATCTCGGACGCCTTGGCACGCCACACAGCCGCGTCCTCATCGGAGTAGTCGGCAGGCATCTGCGCCTTGAGGAACGGGCTGTCCTCGACGGGAGCAGCAAGCAGTTCGTCAATTTGGTCGACCGTTTTTACGACTGCGAAGTCCGCGTTGACCCGGCCGGACGCGATGCCCTCTCTGAGGCGTTCGGTGCCCTGATCAAGCACCACAGGAATAGCTGCGTACTTTGCCAGCATCATGTCCGCATGCTCCGGGGTTTCCACGGTGAGCTGCGGTATGAGTACCTGGAAGACCGCCTGGACACCAAAGATGGGGTCGATGCCGAACTCGGCCTGACGCATCTCGGTGATCGCGGCGGTCGATTCGCATTCGAAGATCAGCGTTTCCCGTGTGATCTTGTCCTGAGGCGACAACTCTTCCGGATCGAACTCCCGCGCTTGCATGGCAAAGGCACGCTTTCTGGCGATGTCGGCATCCTCACCGGCACGGCTGGCGTCCTCCATGCGGTCCATGAACCGGTAGTCGCCATTCATGTGTGCGGTTGTGGGATTCGTTTCGAGGACGTACTCCCAATAGTCATCGGCGAGTTGACGCAGTTCGGGGTTCACGGAAAGCTCCTCAGGATGTCGCGGAATACCCCAATCGTATTGGGCAACGAGACATTGTTGCCCTGTGGCCTAGGCGCGAGGGGTCCCGTACGCTCCGCCGATGTTCCCGATCCTGACCGGTTTCACAGCAGGTGCGTTGCACGTCTTCTCTGGCGTGGACCACCTCGCTGCACTTGCACCGGCGGCGGTTGCTGATCCCTCAAAAGCTGCGCGAACCGGCTTCCTCTGGGGCCTCGGTCACGGACTCGGCGTGGTTCTCGTGGGTTTGGTTGCCCTGGCGTTTCGAGAGGTGATCGACATCGAAGAGTGGGCGGGATGGGCCGAGTTCATTGTCGGGTTCCTCATTGTTGGCATTGGCATCTGGGCGATCTGGCGGTCGCGCACGATCGAGATCCATGAGCATCCGCACGAACACGAGGACACGGGTCACGCTGAGACCGAGGACCCGGATGCGGAGCACGATCATCTCCACGCCCACTCCACGGACAACCACACGCATCATCGTGCTGTGCTTGGCGTCGGCGTGTTCCACGGCATCGCTGGGGGAGGCCATCTCTTCGCTGTGCTTCCAGCCTTGGCTCTCCCGACCGCGTCTGCAGTCGTGTATCTGATCTCGTACCTGATCGCATCGGTCCTGGCCATGGGCGGGTTCGGATGGGCTGTCGGTGTGCTGACCAAGAAGGCTGGTAGCGCTTGGATCCGGAGGCTCATGGCGGGTTCTGGTGTGCTCGCCGTTGTTGTGGGTGTTGCATGGATCGCCAACAGCTGGCCCTGGTAGTGCGTCGCCCGACTACAACTGGCTTCGGATTGGGATAACCCCGAACACCTTGGCCATCGCTTCCTGAACTCCTCCGCGGTCAGGTGACTGGTTCTGCACCGTGCCCTTGCCGTGCCATTCCAAGGCGCCATCGTCGTTTTGCACCACATGCCACCCGTTCTCGGGTGACGTCAGATGGTCGACCAGTTCCGCGAGCTCCTCGCCGAGCCCTTCCGACGTAACCAGAAGCCCGCCCTCGGTGTTGATGTCCATTGCCCTGGGGTCAAGGTTCAGCGAACCGATGAAGCACTCCTTGCGATCCGCAACCATGCCCTTGAGATGGATCGCCACATACTTTCCAGCTGCCGGTGGCGTATCGGCGGCCCGTCGGACGTCCGGGCTTGGCTGACCATCGATCTCGTATAGCTCTGCGCCGGTGTCGAGAATGCGACCCCTGTCCTTCCGGTAGTGGGCATATGCCGCGGTGTGGTTCACAGACTCCTGAGTTCCGGTCAGGACTCGGACCCGTGCGCCAGACGCAGCGATTTGCTTCAAGGTGTTCAGTGTCCGATCGGATGGGAGGAGATATGCGCTGACGACATCCAATTCGTCATCGACCTCAGCGGCGAAGTCGTCGATGAGTTCGGCCAAGCGCTTCGACTCCTCACCGGCTGCCACTGGCTCGTCCTGGAGATAGACAGCCTTTCCAAGGTGCCATCGCCCGCGAACACCCTCGAACCAGCTGGCCCAATCCCGGCCAGAGGTCGGAAACCGGGCGAGCAATGCGGTATCGACATCATCGAATGACTCTTCCTGTGCAGTGAAGTCCTCGAGGTCGAAGTCGGGGTCTGCGGGTGTCAGGTCTCCAGGAGGAACGGCGAGATCAGCGTTCCAGTAGTCATCGAAAGCGCTGCCCACATCACCGACGATGGGTCCTGCGACCACAACATCGAGATCCAGGAAGTTGTATTTGTTCGTGAGTCCGAAGTACTCGTCGGCGATGTTTCGGCCACCGATGAGCCCCAGATGGCCGTCGGTGAGGATCATCTTGTTGTGCATCCGCTTGTTCATCGAGTCGAACGCCTCGGCGTAGTCGGCCAGTGTCCCGAGGATGGAGCGCCGCTGTGATGGATTCCAGATCCGAATGGAAAGCCCTTCGGCGTTGTCGAGGGACGACATCTCGGCGTCGGTTGCGGCAAGGTTGAGATCGTCGACCAGGATTCTCACCCGCACTCCCCGAGCGACTGCCGCAAGAACTCTCGAGAAGATGAGCCTGCTCGAGGCATCGCCCTTCCAAATGAAGTACTTGATGTCGATGGATGTGGTGGCGCTGTCGATCAGCGCGATCCGCGCCTTCAAGGCATCTTCAGCCCTGGGCACAAGGGCAAAGGCCGAGACAGAACGGTCGCCGCCTACCCACGATGCCACTTCAGATGGCAGCCCGGAACTCGCTGGCACCATCGCTGAATCCACACCTGGCTTGCTACTCATTTTGCTCCTCCCCAGAAGTCGGTGTTCAGTTATCTCGGTCGCCGTCCCCATCGCCTGCAGTGGCCGAAGTGGTGTCTTCACCGATCTCGAACAGTTCGGTTTGCACAGTTACCTCGTCGATGTCGACTCTTGCCTTGTCAATCGGTAGACCAAACCACCCAAGCCCTGCAGTCGCCGTATACGCGGTCAGCACCGCAACGGCTGCCGGCACCGTTTCGACTGCTCCGACGCCGACGGTGAGCGCGGCGAGGAGCACCATCGTGAATGGTGCACCGATCGACACGCCCGGGACAGCTACGAGCATTGTGGTGAAGGCGAGCGTGATGGGGATCTCTGGGATGGCTGAGTGCAGGGCCAAACCGGCAACACCTCCGATGAATAGGGAAGGCATCACGGGTCCTCCGATGAAGCCGGTGCTCAGCGCAATGGCAACGGCCACGATCTTCCCTCCGACCACGGCAACGAGGAACAAGGTCGAGATCGTCTCGACGCCGTCGATCACCACCCCGAGTTGTCCCTTACCCGATGCAAGTGTGAGCGGAAGAGCCATCGCAATCAGGCCCAACGCGATGCCGCCCAGAGTTGCACGGGCGATCTGATTCTTGATCAAGGGGACGATCCACCGTCTGATGACAAAGACCACCGCACCGAGCACCCATGCCAGTGTCGCTCCAGCCAGACCAATCGGAACACCGAGGAACAGGTGCCACCAGTCCACGTCGTAGCTCGGCATGGCGAATACACCGAGGAACGTATCCCCAAGGATCGCAAAGTTGACCGCAAAGCCAAAGATTGCGGCGGTGAGGCTGGGAATGAGGATGCGGTAGTACTGCTTGCGCTCAGGCCACCTCATCTCGGTGACCATCAGGGTGGCGAGTATTGGTGCCGTCAGCATTCCACCAAGCGCACCGTTGATTCCGCTCAGTGTGCTCTGAGGGTGCTGGTCGTTCGGCAGTCCGCGCATTCGAGCCCACCAGCTCCCTACGAGCGCACCTGAGCGAACGCCACCGTCGAACGGACCAAGGCTGACCCCACCAATCAACGAGATCATTGAGATCCCGATCGCGGGTAGAGCCGTTGTCTCGTCGACCTTGGCGCCTTGAATGATGGTGAGCGATCCATCAAGGTCATCTGGCACGTGCCACGCAATCCGGAGAACGCCAACGATCAGGCCCGTTAGGCCGAGCGCTGCAACCCACCACCATGCCCCGCCACCGAATTCGGGGCTAATCGCGTCGGGCCAGATCAGATCTTGACCCCAGCGAACCAACACGTTGAATGCAAGTGCCGCAGCGCCTGCAAGGAAGCCGATCGCCGCGGCACTGCCCATGAACTGCCAGAACGTTCGATCGCGGGCGAACAGCTCCGTCGTCATGACGCTCTACTGCGGCTCAGCTGAGATGCCGTCCTCGCTTTGCTTCACCATGTTGCGCCTCCACGCTGCCAAGGGGATGAGTCCCACGAGGATCGGGAGGAGCCAGGTGAATATGCGGTGCACGAAGGCACCAGCGGTCACAGCATTGGCAAGCTCAGAATCGCCGGTGGTGCCAACAATGACCCCGACGTATGCGAGTTCGACGACGCCGAGCCCTCCGGGGAAGATCGGGATCATGCTGAGCAGAAGTCCCACGGCATACGCGTCGAATATCACACTGATCGATGCTTGGTCCTCCGTCACGCCCATGAAGCGGAGCGACATCACCAGCATTGCGAAGAAGACAGCTTGGGCGATCAGTGTGGATGCCAGCGCCGGGAACCACCGGCTCTTGACCGTGTCCATCACCTGCGAGCGGAAGTCAACAAGCTTGAGTCCGAGTCCTTCGGCTTCTGGAAACTTCCACTTTCCGCCCGCAAGACCGTTGTACCAACGTTGGCTCACACGGCCGATCCGCAGGGCGACGGTCTCTCGGTAGAGGATCAGGGCGACGAGCCCGATGATGCCAAGCACTGCTGCAACACCGATGGCCGTGATGGTGATCACGGTGGAGTCGTTGATCCCTTCCTCGATAACGATCCACGCGACGGCCACGATCGGCACGATGAGCTTGTACCCGGTAGTGAAGAACCAACTCAGGATGATTCCTGCTCCGGCCGCCTCACCCTTGATCCCTGCCGTTCTGTACATGCCGAAACGGATGGCGAGGTCGGCTCCTGGAGGGGCAACGAAGGCGACCGAGTTGGAAGATGCCCAGGCCTTCCAACCGTCCCACCATCCCAAACCGGGGATCAGAGAGTTGTAGACGCCAGCTTCGAACCATGTTCGTCCGATGCCCAACACCGCAAGCAGAACGATCTGCCAGCCGGTGAGGCTGAGGATCGAGTCGATGACTTGGCCATAGTCGATGAACTGTGGAAGGAAGACGACAAAAATGAGGAAGAGAACGGCACCGATGATGAGCAGCTCCCGAACTGCCTTGCTCTTGTTCTCTTTTGCGTCCTGTTCGGGTGTGTGCTCCGACGCAGGGAACATGTCCTCAGATCCGGCTGGACCATCGTTCTCTGGCTCGTTTGGCACAAGTGTCCCTTCAATACTCGTTGCAATCTACAGATTTCGACCGTTGCGCTCCACGGGCGGCACTGTCGGTTCTCGTCCTGTTCGTCCTACTAGGACGGGTTGGTGGGCGGTTCCCGCACCGGTACGCTGAATCGTCCCCACCGGAGGTCGGCTTACGTACTTCTCGACTGCGATCGCTGTCGCTGCTGGCACTTGTCTTGCCTTTGGCGTTCTGTATCTCTTCGTCGGAATTCGGAGACCAGCACAACGTCGGCTCAGCCTCCTGTTTGCAGGCTTTGCGATTGCATACGCGGGGGCGAGCCTGACCGCGCGGTCGTCCTTTCTAAGTGATTCCGTCGAGGCCTATCTCTCCGTGAATCGAATCAGCTTTGTCTTTGCGGTGGCGGCGTTTGCACTCCTCGGGCTCTACGTCGCTGAGTACACGGGGTTCTTCCCATCATGGTTGCTTTGGCCGCTGACAGGTTTTTGGGTGATTCTGGGAGCCGTTCTGGTCATTGCTCCCGACCTCTTCTACGGAGGCAGCGTCGAGACAGAAACCATCGTCCTTCCCTGGGATGAGGTAATACGCGTCGTCAGCTCTGAGCCCGGAGCCGGTTTCCTGATAGCTGCGTTGGGTCAGCTTGTGCTGATTGTGTACATCGTTACTGCAGCGGTCCGGCAGTTCCGACATGGTGACCGCAGTAGAGCAATCGTGCTCGCCGTCGGCGTTGGTTGGTTCATCATCGCTCTCGGTCTGGAGAACCTCTCGAGTCTTGGCGTTCTCGACCTTCCCCCGGCAGCCGACTTCGGGTTCCTTGGGTTCCTGCTGGCACTCAGCTTTGCCATGGTCAACGAATCGATCGAAACGGAGGAACAGCTCTTTGCCTATCAGCGCAATCTCGAGCGGATGGTCTCAGATAGAACACGAGAGCTTGAGGCGGCGCAGGACCGCATCGTTGATCAGGCCGAGGAGTCAGCGGTCGCCGCCGAACGCATTCGAATCTCGAGAGATCTCCATGATGCGGTGAGCCAGCTGCTCTTTTCGATCAATCTTCTCGCTGGCAGCCTCCCGCGCCAATGGGAGACGGACCCGACCGCTGCGGAGCGGAGCACGGTTGAACTCCAGCGACTCTCGCGTGGTGCTTTGGCTGAGATGAGGACCCTGCTGCGAGAACTCCGGCCTAACACGATTCCACAGACCGATCTGGAGATTCTGATACGGCAGGTGACCGAAGGCACCGCAGCGAGGATCGATGTGCCTGTCGACGTTTCGTATGACGTTGTTGGCACGCTGCCACCAGAAGTCCATGTTGCGGTGTATCGAATCTGTCAGGAGGCCATCGCAAACGTTGCGAAGCACGCAGATCCGAATCGAGTGGAAGTCACGGTCGCTGGAACCTCCGAACGCATCCATCTCTCCGTACGGGACGATGGCAATGGGTTTGCCGTCTCGGAGCTTCCAAGTGGGACGATGGGTTTGACCACCATGAATGAACGTGCCGAAGAAATCGGTGGCCATATGGCGGTGACGAGCGCGGACCTCACCGGTACGGTGGTCTCATTCGATTGGGAGACCGATTCTGTCTGATGTGATCCAAGTCATGGTGGTAGATGACCACAAGGTCGTCCGCATGGGACTGGCAGCCTTCATCTCTGTGCACGATGACATTGAGCTTGTCGGGGAAGCCGCCAACGGTGCGGAGGCCGTTGAGTTGCACTCGGCTGTCGAGCCGGACGTCACGCTCATGGACCTGAGGATGCCGATCATGGATGGACCCGATGCGATCGAGATGATTTACGGCGCAAACCCAGAAGCGAGGATCGTTGCACTCACAACGTTCGACGACTCGTCGCTTGTCCAGCGGGCGCTCGATGCGGGTGCGATCGGGTTCTTGTTCAAGGACGCGGATGAGCAAGAGCTTCTGGCAGCAATACGGCTTGCGCATCGTGGGCAGAGCGTGATCGCTCCGGAAGCGATGCATCTCTTGAGGCAGAAGCAGACTGATGAATATGTCGTGCACCTCACAGACCGCGAGCACGAAGTTCTCGCTCTCGTTGCGAGCGGAAGAACCAACCCGCAGATCTCGGACAGACTGATGGTGAGCGTCTCGACGGTGAACTTCCATGTACACAACATTCTTGAGAAACTCGGCGCAAAGACCCGTACGGAGGCTGTCACGATTGCCGCAAGAGAAGGCTTGATCGACATCTGACCTGATCAATCCCACAGGTACCGCGACCCACAACCTCGCCTGTGGTTCCGTAGCGACGGTGGAGATACGGTGCCACCATGACTGATTCGTCCACGGGCAACGAGCCGCGCACCTTCGAATGGTGGATGCTATCGAATTTCGCCGTCGGAGCGGGCTACAGCGCATTTGTCTCGTTGCTCATCCCGCCCTTTGTGCAGGAAGTGACAGGTGATGCATCTGCGGCCGGTGTCGTGATGGCGATCATCGCTCTTGGTGCGATCCTTGGCCCAACTCTCGGCAGCTTTGCCGATCGCTATTCGGCGCACCGATTTGTAATGGTTGGCGGCGTTGCGGGGATGGCCCTGGCGTTCGTGATGTTTGCGCTCTCCGCTGAGGTGACCGAGCTCTACGCGCTTGATGCGATCGCGATGGGTGTCGCCATTGCAGCGATTTCGGCCGTAGGCCCTGTTTTCATCGTCGGAGCGCGTCTTCCCCAGGACGTCGAGGCCAAGCAACTCACGACCTTCTCCTTGATGATGCCTGCGGGCCAGTTGGTTGGTGGATTGCTCCTTGCGGCGGTGACGGCATGGTCGTTCAGCCAACGATTCTGGCTGGGTGGAGCGATCATGGCAGGAGCCCTCGTCGTCACCTGGTTCTCAACAGCGGCACCAAACCGTCGCCTCCAGGACGCTATCGCATCGGGTGAGGACACGAAGTCCGATGCGACTGCCAAGGCCCGAAAGGTGACGCTCAAGCAAGTGCTTCTATCTGGCTTCGGGATCTACATCGCGGTACTGGTGCTCTCGTCGATCGCAAACAACGGTGTCAACTCGCAGATCGCAAACATCATGCCGAACGTGTACGGCATGAGTGAGCAGATGACATCGACGATGATCGCGCTTGCTGGTCTGCTGAACATCGTGCTGTTCTTCCCAGCCGGTCGATGGCTCGGCAGGAAAGGCGGGTTCGCCCCATTTTCTGCTGGCATCGTTGCACGGCTTGTCGCCGCGATCGGTATGGCCGTCGTCGGCTTGGCTCTCGACAATGCAGTGCTACTTGGTGCCGCCTTTATGCAGCTGATGTACAACGCAGCACCGTTTGCGAGACTCGCACAGTCGAACCTTGCTGTTCGGTACGCCAACTTTCCTGCCGGACAAGCAAGTGGTTGGGTGATCGCAGCGAGTGCAACCGGAGCATTTCTCGGCAGTGTGGGCGGCGGGTTTCTTGCAGACAAGTTCGGCTTCAATGCCGTCAACTGGATGGCCGCGGTTGCAGCCGGCCTCTCCGTTGCAGTTCTCTGGCTGGCCCTGCGTCCCGTGGAGAAGCGGGTCGCCGAAGACGAGAAGCCCCCAGTTCCGACGGAGTAGCGATGTCGATACGCGTGGTCGTGGGTATTCGCAGTCGAGAAGTGCGGACTGCCCTGTTCGTAGCATTGGACTCGCTCCAGGGAATGCACGTCGTCGGCAGCGCAACGTCAGCTGCGGAGACCACCACTTTGTGCCGCACCCTCAAGCCTGACGTAGCGATTCTGGAACAAGGCTTGTCGGATTGGGAACTTGACGATCTTCTGGATTCGGTCGTGGAGCCGATCGGAAGTGGAACGGTTCTCGTCGTATCGCATGACAATGTCACGGATGTTGTCAACCGCTATGAGAACGTGCGACTGCTCGACGGAATCGACGAGATCTCGGAAGCGATGAATGGGCTGCGATCCTGAACCCAGCGATTTGGTCCGGCGTCAGCTGTGACCGTGGAGATCATCTGGTAGAGGCTCGGTGTGAATAGTCCGCTCGCGATGCGAATGCCGGCCCGGCAGATGGGTGTGCGCAGGGTCGTCGAGGAAGAGCTGCCCTCCCTCGTCGACATGGAGCAATGAGGTCCCGTACGCGTTGATCAGGTTGTCCCTCGTGAGGACATCATCCGGTCGCCCGGAAGCCACCACGCGTCCGGACAGCAGCAGGACATGATCTGCGTATTGCGCTTCGGACAGGTCGTGGGTCGTCATGATCACGGTGCACCCCCGCTTGCTCTCATCATGGATGACAGCGTCGATTGCCTGGGCAGCCGCAAGATCGATACCGGTCAGCGGTTCATCCAGCAGAAGAACGGTGTGTTCTTGGGCGAGCCCCTGCGCAACGAACACTCGTTGTCTCTGGCCTCCGGAGAGTTCGTCGAGGTGCTTCGTTGCGATATCGGTGATGCCGATGCGTTCCATCGCGGTGTTTACAGCATCGCGGTCCTCGGTCCCAAGCCTCCCATATGCACCGCGGGTTGCGTAGCGACCCATCGATACGACTTCCCGAACCGTGACGGGGAGGGCCTGGTTGACGCGCGTGGACTGCAGCACATATGCGATTGCGGTCGGGCTCGTTGCTCCCGGGACGTCGATTGATCCGGATGTTGGAGCGATGAGTCCGGCAATTGCGTTGAGCAGCGTCGACTTGCCTGAACCGTTTGGTCCGATGATGGCGGTGATCGTGCCATTCGGAATGCCGAATGTCGACGGTGCGAGCGCTGTGGCCTGTCCGTAGCGAAGCTCGAGACTCCTGGCAACGATGGCAGGTTCCGTCAGAGACATCGCTCGCACCTTCCTTCGATCTCGAGCGCATGGTTGGTGGCGACGAACGACGCCTGCGAGGAGATTGCCCCGACGAGTTCGTGCACCTGAGCCTCGTATTGGTCGGGAACGTCTACATCTTCGACACGACCGCATTCGACGCAAACGAGGTGGTGATGGTGCCCGGCGAGCCACTCGGCCAGCTCATATCGTGCAATGCCCTTCTTGGAGAGGTGGGGGACCACGACTCCTGCCTCTTCGAGTACGGCAAGCGTTCGGTACAGCGATGACAGCGGAACCGAAGGAAGGTCGGGCGAAAGCTCGGCTGCTGAGCGAGGGCCATCGGCGGCGTCCAGCGATTCGACGACCGCCTGACGACCGCGCGTGTAGCGGATTTCATTGTCGATCAACCTCTGTTCGACCTGTCGGTGCATGCGCGACACGGTTTGTTTTCTCCTGCACTACTATGAAACGATAACGATTCTCATTATAGGAGAGGCAATGGGAAAGCACAAATCGAAGAGAAGAACGACACTGGTCGCCCTCGTGGTCGGCTTGGCTCTGATCGCAGCTGCATGCGGATCAGACGACAGCGGATCAGACGACAGCCTGCCGACCATCGTCGTTACGACGAGCATCTGGGGTGACGTCGTCGGGACCATCGTCGGTGACGATGCGAACGTCGAAGTCATCATTCCCATCGGCGCCGATGCACACGACTTTGCTCCGTCGTCGCAACAGGTTGCTTCAATCCAGACGGCTGATCTCGTCGTTGCGAACGGTCTCGGTCTGGAAGAAGGTCTCGAGGATGTTCTCGAGGCAGCGGCTGCCGACGGTGTCAACGTGCTTGAGGTTGCCCCGTTGGTGAATCCCATTCCTTTTGCCCTCACCGAGGACCACGACGACGACCACTCTGACGAGGAAGGCGAAGAGAGCGAAGAGGGCGAAGAGAGCGAAGAGGGCGACCACTCTGACGAGGAAGGCGAAGAGGGCGAAGAGGGCGACCACTCTGACGAGGAGCACTCTGACGAGGAAGGCGAAGAGGGCGACCACTCTGACGAGGACCACGCCCACGATGGTGACGATCCCCATGTCTGGATGGACCCCGACCGCGTTGCCCTCGCTGCACTTGAGATAGCTGAAGCGCTGACGGCCCTCGACGGTACGGTCGACTGGATGGGTCGCGCAGAGGCATATGCCGACGACCTGAGAGCAGCCGGGGTGGAAGCCGACGAGATGCTGTCGGTTGTCGCTTCTGACCAGCGGAAGCTGGTCACGAACCACGAAGCGCTCGGCTACTTCGCTGACCGTTTCGACTTTGAGGTCATTGGTGTCATCTTCCCTGGGGGATCGACGCTGTCCGACCCGTCATCGGCTGAGCTCGCCGAGCTGGTCGAAACGATGGAGGACGAAGGTGTGACCACGATCTTTGGTGAAAGCACCTCTGCGTCGACTCTCGCAGAAGCCGTTGCAGCCGAGGTCGGCGATGAGGTCGAGGTAGTGGAGTTGTACACAGAGTCGCTCGGTGAACCTGATTCTGGAGCCGAGACCGTGCTCGAGATGACACTGAAGAACGCCGAACTCGTCGCTGGATCACTCGGTGGCTGAGATTCGATCCTTCCAGAGGTAACGTCGCACGGTGGACTGGCTTATCGACCCCTTCTCCCTTGCGCTCCAGCAGCGCGCTCTCATCGGAGGCTCACTCGCAGCGATAGCTCTCGCGCTAGTTGGGACATGGGTTGTGATCCGCGGGATGACCTTCCTCGGTGACGCCCTCGTACATGGTGTCATCCCTGGTATCGCACTGGCCATCCTTTTTGACTTCAACGTGCTTTTGGGTGCGCTCGGTGCCGCAGTGGTGATGCTTGTCGGCATCAATCTGGTCCATCGTCAGACCACCTTCTCGGAAGACACGAGTATTGGGTTGCTCTTCGTGGGAATGCTCGGGCTCGGGGTGATCCTCGTCTCTCGAACCACTTCGTACGTCGGGAACATCACTTCGATCCTGTTTGGTGATGCCCTTGGGGTCACCTCCGGCGACATCATGATGCTTGCCGTTCTCGCTGCGATCGTGGGTGTGGCCTCGATCGTGCTGTACCGGCCGTTCCTGGTGTTGTCGTTCAACGAGTCAAAGGCTCAACTCCTTGGCTTGCGACCTCGGCTCGCCCACGGCGCGCTCCTTGTCCTCATCACCATTGCCATCGTCGGCTCCTTCCAGACCGTCGGAACTCTCCTCGTGTTCGGCCTTCTCGTCGGTCCGCCAGCGACTGCCGCGCTGGTTGTTCGGCGGGTGCCGGCAATCATGCTTGGCGGTGCCGTCATAGGCGTCGGGTCAGTGCTGGTTGGTCTCATCGTGAGCTATCACGCTGCAACTTCGGCATCAGCGACGATCGCGATCACCCCGATCGTGCTGTTCTTCATCGTGCTGACCATCCGGTCGATTGCCCAGCGGATGGGGCGCACGAACGCTCCGGCTGCGGCCTGATCCGGCAACGAGGAACGACGGTGACTGTCGAAATCTCGCGACTACCATTGCGCATCGACATCGGTTCTCGATGTCGACCAATCCTGCGCCCGTAGCTCAATTTGGATAGAGCGTCTGATTACGGATCAGAAGGTTGGGGGTTCGAGTCCCTCCGGGCGTGCCACTGAAACCCTTGCATTGCAGGGGTTTCTTCGCGTCTGAAGCCAGCCTGAATGCGAGAACCTACGTGGTGGCTCGGTGCAACCGGATTCGGGAAACGTTACCTAGTCATCAGTTTGGGACGAGCCTTCGAGCAACGCGTCGGCAGCAAGGGCCTGGCCTGCCTCCTCATAGAGGTTCCTTGCCACGTCGACTCCTGCGTCTTCGAGCTCGGTGACTTGATCGCGGTAGCCGGCGATCGCGGCAATTCGAGCGTTGGGAAGAAACGACTGCACCTTTCGTATGCACTCCAGGTTCGCCTCTTGGCTGTTCATCGCCGCAAAGACCAGCTCAACTTCGGGATGAAACTGGTATCGATCCCAGAAGTCGAAGTCGAGGGCGTCGCCGCGTATTGCAGAGCGTCCGGCCGCTCGGTGATCGTCTACCACGGAGGGGTTGCGATCGACGCCCACCACTCCGAACCGGCCCTCGCGCACTATTTCGTCGTACGCACCTTCGCCGATGCGACCCATGCCGAAGATCAGAATCCTCGCCCAACCACAGTCGACGACCGCGTCTTCCGCGACAATCGGGCTGCGCTCGATCTTGGCCAGGGGGCGCGCAAACCCCTCATAGATGCCGTAGCGATTGGTATTCGCCCACGACGCTCCGATAAACGACCCTGCCACCGCTACGGCGACTGTCGACACCCAGTCCTGGCTGATGTACCCCACCGTCACCGCTGCCGAACCAACGATCAGGCCGAACTCTGAGTAGGTGGACAGAGTGAGCGCTGAGTGAAGGCTCGTCCTGGCGCGGATCCGGAAGCGAGTGAACAGCGAGGTGAACGCGACTGTTCGCAGAGGCACGAACACCAGCAAACCCAGGCCGATCAGCCACCCAGCGACCGGTGGCGTCCCGGCAAGACCAATCGATAGGAAGAATCCAACGAGGAACAGATCCTTGAACCCAAGCAGCGTGTCCGAGAGCTCTCCGGCACGCGGGTGGCCGGACAACATCAGGCCAGCGATAAGCGCACCGAGATCCGGTTTGAGACCGACCGCATCGAACGCCGCAGCTCCGACTGCGACGGCGAGGGTGATACCGAGCAGGGTGAGGATCTCGCCATGGTCCGCACGGTTGAGCAACCACCACACGATGGGTCGCAACGCCACGAATCCGGGGATCACCAGCAGTGCCCATGGGGACGGACCACCTTCGGCGGTTGCAACGAGGAAGGCCACAGCAAAGAGATCCTGCAGTACCAGAACGCCAATGGACAGACGGCCTGCCAGTGATTGAGACTCGTTTGCCCGTTCGAGGGCCTGGACAGCAAAGACAGTTGAGGCGAAGGACAAGGCAAAGCCGACCACAGCCGCAGCGCGCAGATCGAGATCGGATGCAAGGGGAAGGCCAAGGGCACCAAGAGCGAGTAGAGCGCCTCCGTACATGACGGTCGATCCCAAGCTGAACGACGCTGTGGTCACCCACACCCGAGGGCGAGCGAGAGTCCTGATCTGCAGCTTGAGTCCAACGCCGAATAGCAGCAGGAGGACACCGAGATCAGCGATCCAAGCGAGCGCGTCTGTCGATTCGACGCCAAAGGCGTAGAGCACGAATCCTGCAACCAAGTAGCCGACGAGCGGCGGGAGCTTGACAGCACGTGCCGCAAAGCCCAGGCCGAATGCTGTGAGGAGTAGCGCAACTTCCATTGTCGTCCATTATCCCCGTGTCGTGTAGGCAGGTGAACGCCCTCATTCTTGATCCCAATTGCACTGACGATCTGCAGCCCGAACTCTGATCTACGGAATCCCAATTTGAAGGCGCAATTCACCCTGAGTCGGATCCAGTCCTCCCGCTATCGTTGCGTGATGCAGGATGTGCGACCCGAGGCGCCAGCCGTCGACGACGGCGCTCGAGATGAGCCAGAGTCGCCACGAGGCGTTCCGCGCTCCGTGGCCCTATTGCTTGCGGCGATTGCTATTGGGGCAGGTCTGCTTGCGATTTACTACGCCGGCGAGGCGGCGGATGTCGCCGCCGAAGCGGACATCCTGAAAGATGGTGTCGACCGGTCCCGGCTGCCGAGGGAGGAAGCCGTTGGGATTGCACTGCTCGCTGCCAGCCGAAGTCAACCGGTACCGCCTGAGGATCTTGAGCACGACCACGACCACGGCAGCGGATCGCTTGACGATCTCAGCCCTGCCGAACGCGCTGAGCTCGATGCCCAGTGGAATGCAGCGGTCGAGTCCGTGCCGAGATACGACTCGATCGCCGAAGCCGAAGCCGCTGGGTTTGTTCTCGCATCCGGCCACAGTGACGGTGCCGGAGTCCACTATGTGAAGTGGTCCTGGGTGGACCGTCCGTTCAACCCGGCCGAGCCCTCCATGCTCCTCTATGACGAGCTCGTGCGCGGCGAGCCAATGGAACTGATCGCGTACTCGTACTGGGTGCAATCTGACGGTGAACCTGAAGGGTTCGTTGGCGATACCGACGGTTGGCATCAGCACCGTGGTGTGTGCTTCATCAATGGATACATCAAGGACGAACACATCGGCCGTGAACAGTGTCCCGGGGATTGGGTCAACGGTGAGGACCTTTGGATGTTGCACGCCTGGGTCGTGCCCGGACTCGAGAACGTCTACGGAGATTTCCACAATGTGAATCCCCTCCTATGCGAGCGAACCTGTGGCCTCGAAGACTGAACGAGGCGCCGTCTGGAGTGTCCGACGGACCACAGAGCTGGCGATCACGGCAGCCATTGTCGTTCTGATCCTCGTCACTGCGGTGCCTGCCTTCGGGCATGCAGAGCTGCTATCGGCCAGCGTGACGGATGGTCAAGTCTTTAGCGACGATGTCGAACGGATTGAGCTCGAATTCACCGACGTCGTTACGCCAGTGTCCATCCGGCTGATCGAAGGGAGGTCGTCGCTTGCAGGCAACATCGTCCAGCCGACGACGAGCTCGATCGTCGTGGAGCCCGCTCAGCCTCTGGGGACCGGTCAGTACGCGCTGCTGTGGAAGGTGAGGACCCTCGACGACCACGTCGTGGAAGGCACGATCAGCTTCCGCGTGGAGATCCCAGGCGAAGCAACCGACGGATTGCCGACAACAACAGTCGTTGCAGCACAGGCCTCGACGCCCGAGCCGACTCTCGCGACTACCACGACGCTCCCGCTGGTCTCAACTCGCCTGCCTGCGGCAGCGTTCGTCGTTCAAGCACAACCAGAACCCGATCCAGCCCCCGGCGACTGGATTCGCCGGATCGGTCGCTGGGCAGGCATGACCGGAGCACTCCTCGCAGTTGGTGCGCTCGCCTTTGCTGGTACCGCACTCATCGGAACTCGGGATGAAGTTGCTCGCTCGGTCCGCTGGGTGCGACGGGGCGGTGTGCTGGTACTCGTAGGGGCCGCAATGGAAGTCGTTGGCGCATCCGCAATGCAGGCTGACTCGTTGCTCGGCGCGCTTGCGCCCGCTGCGCTGCTGGACGTTCTCACCGCCTCGTTCGGCGTTGCAGTGCTCTTGCGCGTTGTGGGCGGCGTGGCGCTTCTCCAGGATCCAAGAATGGCCACCGTTGCCGAGGTGCCGCAAACGACCCCGCAAGCCGATCCGCACACAGGTGCCGTCGCAACTATGACACCGGTCGAACCGGGGTATCGGTTGGCGCTTCGCCACGAGTGGGTCGCTATTGCAGGTGCGCTGATGGTCGCGGCTTCATTCGCCTTCGATGGCCACAGCGTCACTACGGATCCAGCCATCTTGGCTCGCTCATCTTCCTTCGTGCATGTCCTCGCCGGGGGTGTGTGGTTCGGCGGTCTCGTCGCGATGCTCGGTGTCATCCGGTCGCGGAGGGCAGAAGGGAGGTCGTGGGAAATCGCGCTCCTGTCCCTACGCTTTTCCCGGGTTGCAACCATCGCACTCGCATTGGTCGCACTGGCGGGCACACTGCTCGCACTGATGATTCTTGACAGCCCGGCGGACCTTTTGGACACGAGTTGGGGTCGGCTACTCATGGTGAAGGTGGGGCTCGTTGTTGTAGCGGCTGGCATCGGGGCGTACAACCATTTCCGCGTGGTCCCATCGCTGACCAACGGAGGCATCGGGACACACACACTCGAGCAAACGGTCCGCACCGAGGCAATCATCCTTTCTGTGGTTGTCGCGATCAGTGCGGTACTCGTCGGTCTCGTCGCCTGATCGATCAGATACTGTCGTCGCCCTCATCAAACGTGAGGACCAACTGCTCAGTAGCAAGCGCTCGGTACGATCTTTCTGGGAGGTGCGATGACCGGTGTGGAGGTCTCAGAGATTCGGTTCGCTGAGTCGCATGGTGGTGCCCGGATCGCATATCAAGTAGTTGGGTCGGGTGATGTGCCGATTGTTTCGATTCCACCAATGGCACAGAACATCGAGAAGTCGTGGGAATGGCCGCATATACGGGTAATGCTCGAGCGATTCGGATCGTTCTCAACCTTCGTGCACTTCGACAAGCTTGGTACGGGGAGTTCTGATCGTCATCGTGGTGTCAATACCGTCGATGCGAGAGTCGACGATCTCCGTGCGGTGATGGATGCTGCCGGACTGGATGCTGCGCACCTCTTTGTGACCTCCGAGGGCGGTCCACTCGGGATGCTCTTTGCGGCGGCCTTTCCCGACCGGGTGCACAGCCTCATTCTCAACGGTACGTGGGCATCACGTACCGATGCGACTGACGCCGAACGCGAGGCGGTTCTCGAGCGGATCGATGACTTCTGTCATCGGTGGGGGACTCCGGAGTCCGACATCGTGGATCGGTTTGCACCTTCTCTGGCCGGTGACCCTGAGTTCCGTGCGTGGCATGAGCGATATGAGCGAGCAGCCGCCACACGAGAGTCAATTCGTGAGCTCATGGTCTGGATGCTCGATCTCGATGTGAGCGAGATACTTCCGGACATCACTGTGCCAACACTTGTCACACATCGGACAGGCGACCTAGTAGTCCCGGTCGAGCTCGGCCGAGAACTGGCGGCTGGCATTCCAGGCGCTGTCATGATTGAGCAGGACGGAACCGACCACTTCAACTATGCCGGCAACATGGATGCCTGGATGGACGATGTCGAGCGCTTCATTACCGGTTCGGTCAATGAAAGGCCGTTGGCCACGGTTGGCACGGTGCAGATTGTCACGCTCGGCCGGTTCGCCGTTGAACGCGGTGGAGTCGAGGTACCCGTATCTGAGTGGGGATCGAAGCGTGCGCGCCAGATAACCAAGCGGCTGGTCGCAGCCCGGGGTTGGCCAGTGCGTCGCGAGGAGTTGATTGACCTGCTGTGGCCAGAGGAATCCGATATACGAAGGCTCAGTGCGCGCCTCTCCGTCCAACTATCGGGCGTGCGACGGGTGCTCGGAGGCGGAATCGTGGCTGATCGCGACACAGTGCGCTTGGATCTGGATCAGGTTTCGACCGACCTGGAGGATCTATACACGGCACCGACCGACGCGGCTGTCGTGGACACCTACAGCGGTGAGTTTCTGCCCGGTGATGTGTACGAGGATTGGACTGTTGGTCCGCGAGATGACGCCCGAACAAGGTTCATCGCGGCAGTTGTGAGGCTTGGCGAGCAGGCCATTGCAGCCGGGGACACAGATCAGGCGGTTTCGTTGGCGAGACGTCACATCGGAGTGGATCGCTTCGACGAGACGGGTCACCGGCTTCTGGTTCGCGCGCTCTTGGCCGGAGGCCAGATGCGTGAAGCCGAGCGGGCACATGAGCGCTGGGCGGATTCCATTGCGGAAATCGGCGGCGAGGTGCCGTCGCTGACGTCGTTCGAGTGATTCGGGTCGACGTCGTCTGAGCACTTGTGCGGCGCGATCTCCGAGGTGCTGAAGGTTTTCTGAAGGGTTGTGTGGACGATGCGTGCATGACCAGTACACATGTACCCAGCCAACGGGCGCTGAGCGCCCCCGACCCGTACGTACTCGCTACAGACGAAGGACCACACTTTCACTTTCTGAACCACCTGGCAACCGTGAAGGTTGCAGGCGCAGATAGTGGATCGATGAGTGTCGTTCAATTTGTCGGTACCAGGGGATTCGGTCCCCCACTGCATCGCCACAATCACGAGGACGAGCTGTTCGTCGTGCTCGAAGGTGAAATGCGGTTCTTCTCCGGTGATCTTGAGATCGACGGAGGCGCAGGAGCGCACGCCTTCTTGCCACATGGGCAGCCGCACACGTTCCAGGTGATGTCTGAGACAGCGACATTCACCAACGTCACGTCATCGCGTGAAGTCGTGCCGCAGTTCGACGAGATGGTTTCCACGCTTGGCGAAGCAACCAACTCATTTTCGCTGCCAGAGGCCACACCCATCGACCCTGCGAGGGTCGCCGAGGTGTGTGCGTACTACGGGATCGATGTCCTCGGTCCGCCGCCATCAATGGAGGCGATTTAGACATGAGAAGGCTGACCTTCGTTCTTACAGCAATGGCCCTACTCGTCGTCGCGGGATGCTCCACCGAGAGTGGTCCAGTCGAGGTGACATCTGTCGACTTCGCCTATGAGGGACTGCCGGCAACGGTCGCGGCCGGCACTCAGATCACGATGACAAACGCAAGCGCCACAGAGGTGCACGAGTTCGTTGCCATTCGCTTGGCAGACGACGAGACGCGGTCCGTCGAAGAGCTCGTGGCCCTGCCACCGGAGGAGATGGCAGCGTTGTTCCCAAATGTGGCCACCGTGCTGGTCGCCGCACCAGGTGAGGAGGCGGTGGCCGTCGAAGGCGACGGCACGCTCACCGAACCAGGCCGGTACGCCATCATCTGTGTGATCCCAACAGGTGCCGACCCTCAGGAGTACTTCGAGGCAGCCGCAGCGTCCGAGGGAGGTCCACCGGATGTTGAAGGCGGACCACCGCACATCGTGCACGGGATGTATGCGGAGCTCATCGTCGAGGAGTGATCCGGGATAGGAACGGATGCGAGCGAGGGTGCGACGTGGTCGTCACCCTCGCTTCGCGGATCAGTTCGAAGAGCGACATGGGGACGTCAGCGGTCAACCAGTACCACTTGAAGGTTGCGAGGTCCGTGAACTCCTTCGACCCGTTGGAGCTCGATGTCGCTGGTTGCAGACGGTCCCGATATCCACGTCTGTGGCTGGGTCGCATCAAGCAGTTCGAGAGCGCCTGAAACGCTGTCCACGATTTGGTCCGTGTA
>JBPCTY010000015.1:0-10249 GCA_051011415.1 Acidimicrobiia bacterium | reverse complement strand
GTGCGTGAGTCGTTGGGCCAACCACAGAGCTCAGTGGCAACGGAAACCCCGTCACCCGTCGAGGGGGATGAGTGGATACCGAACGCATCCTGGGACAGTGCATCGACCGAGTGGCTTGAGCGCGAGGCGCGGATGGCTGCGAAGAAGGAGCGGCGATTTGATGTGCCGGTCCCACGTCTGCGGACCTTTATCTCGCTCGGCATCTTTCTGGTGGTTGCACTGCCAGTCCTGATTGGCATCTTCGACGGGAAGGAAGCAATCCAGGAGGCTGGCGTTGGCGACTGCTTCGTCTCGGCCGGAGCGATAGAGATCGATCAGGTCGCGATTCTTGATTGCAGCGAGGCGCACGACACAGAAGTCTTTGCTGTGGTGGATGCAACATCTCTGGGCTCCTCATACCCCGGCGAGGATCCGTTGTTCGATTGGCTCTTCGACGAGTGCCATGCGCAGTTCTCGGCCTACACCGGCGAGTCGTATCAGACCTCGCGCTACTGGATCGATGCGTTCATACCGACGGACGATGCGTGGCGTCTTGGTGATCACGAGGGGTTGTGCACGCTTGTGGTGCTCGACGATGACATGGATATGCAGATGACCACGGGTTCGGGTCGTCGCACCGCAAACGCATGAGTCTCACCTTCCTCACCGGCTACATCCTCGGACAGCACGGGGCACAGTCCGCCCGCATCGCAGCTACCGCAGCGGCCCAAACGAGCGGCAATCCGGTATCTGACATCATCGATCTCAACGAACGAGTCGATCGCCTGATTCTCGTGATCGATGCCATGTGGTCCCTGCTCGAGGAAAGCGGCTACACCGACGAGCAACTCATCGCACGAATCCAACACATCGATGAACAAGACGGCCAGCTGGACGGTCGCAGGACACCGCTCGCATCCGACTGTTCCAAATGCGGCGCAAAGGTCGCTCCAGGACTCGACGCCTGTCAATTCTGCGGCGCCGCAATCGCAGCAACGAAGCCGGATCCACTCGGATCCGTCTAGTCCCAGCAAAATCTGGGCAAACGGCACCATTCTCCACACAAGGAGGACGATGTCGTCCAACGACGGGTCCTTGATCCAGACCATCGGTCGTGGGTTGAGGACTTCGGCGTATACATCGAAACGGACGATAAAAACGGGGCACGGACACTCGCCCTAGCCCGTCAGCTTGTGTTCGTCTGCGTTGAACGTCGCAAGGCATGGCGTATCCTCCAAAGCCGGGCCGGCGTCGTGAACGGTGATTGCGAAGCACGGAAGACGTTGCTCGACACGATCGACGACGAGGAGTTCGTGGGGGATCCGATGGATGTGATCCGCACGCCGGTCGGTTCCTAGTCGCCCAGAACGGCGTGCCTACGGCGGTATTGTCGGCGGATGGACCAGTCGACTCTTGACGCCTATCTGGAGCGGATCGGGCTTTCGCAACGGCCGGAGGTCTCGAGGTCAGGCCTTGAGGAGCTCCAGCGCGCACATCTCACTGCTGTTCCGTTCGAGAACCTTGACGTGTTTGCTCGCAGGGGCGTCCGCACAGACCTCGCCTGGTCGGTCCCAAAGGTCGTGGAGAGGGGTCGCGGGGGATGGTGCTTTGAGATCAACGGTGCTTTTGGATCCCTCCTCGAAGCACTCGGATTCAGCACAACAACTCGAGCTGCGGTGGTCCTCTTGGAGTCTCCCGAATCGGAACCGAGCCATCTGGTGAATCAAGTCGATCTCGATCGACCGTATCTCGTTGACGTGGGATTTGGCGACAGCTTCATCACACCCCTACGTCTGGATACCGAGCAACCCCAGCAGTCGGGCGATCGCTGGTTCCGGCTTGTCGAAAATGAAGGTCGCACCACACTCGAAGAACAGATCGACGGAGTGTTCTCTCCGCGTTACCGCCTTGAGACACACCCCTGGTCACTCGCTGACTTCGACCAGGCAAGCCATCGACTCCAGACAGAAGACGGCTTGCACTGGACGGCCAATCGCTTCGCAACCCGTTTGCTGGATGGCGGGCCAGATCGGGTCACGCTCCTCGAGGATCGCGTCAAGTTCTACCGCAACGGTGAATGGCAAGAGCAACGAGTCGAGCCACAGGAGTGGGACCGGGTCCTCGACGAATGGTTTGGTCTTAGGCCTTGACGCGGCGGATTACTGGGCAGCACCCGTCACCGCAGTGTGGGGTCTACTGATACTCAGGATGCGCCTCGATGAAGCGCTCAAGGCTGTGATTTGCGGTTGATCGCACCTTCGATTGAACGAAGTTGCTCCAACCCCCAATCACCCCGATCGTGCCGACGGCCATCCGCGTCCACTTCCAGAGATCGAAGTCGTCTGTGTGCTCGAGGATCAACCCATCACGGAATCTGAAGGTTGCCGAGATGCGGTTGTGGACGTATCTGGCCTCCGGTCCGAATGAGTATCTGGCCTCCCACCGTGCACTACCGGTGTCTCCATCTGATGTGACGTCAGAGTGTGTCACAAGCAAGTCTGTGCCCTGCTCACAAAGCATGTGCCACATGGCTCGGGTCTCAAGCGCCGTGAGTCCGCTGAACACCGGGTCAGAGAACGTCGCATCATCGGAATACGCCGCACCCATTGAACGAAAGTCGCGCGCTGTCAGGGCGGCATAGAAGCCCTCAAGGAGGACCGCGTTGTCGTGGAGCTCATCGCTCATGGTTGTCGCATTCCGGGCGCTCGGTTTCAGTGTGCGGTCGATTGTACGACGAGGCGCTCAACGGTGCTTCTCCCCGTCGTATGCAGATCTCCAGTGTGAGTGCGTCGCGTGAGTCAGCTAGATGTCCGGGTCTCATCAGACTCTCACCGTTCTGGCGAGCGGTTCGGCGGAGTCCCGCATAGCCTCTGACCAATGCAGATCCCCCGTACTTTCTCGCTTGTCCTTCTCGTGGTTGCAGTCGCCCTCATCGCCGCAGCGTGTGGTGGGTCCGGTGACGTCGCTGCCACCGTCGATGGATATGACATCACGGTTGATGAAGTCGAGAGCCTGATCTCTGAAGAGGGAGAACAGAGCGAAGACATCTTCTCCCAGTCTCTCGCCACGCTGATCCAGTGGCGGATCACCGAGGAAGCCGCTTCCGATCTGGGCGTATCAGCTTCCGAGAGCGACGTTGATGATCAACTCGCCAAGCTTCTCACCGAGGTCGGAGCGCCAAGCGCCGCCGAGTTTGCGGCCACCCAGGGAATCACCGAAGACCTTCTGATGCGCTACGTGCGCCAGCTGCTCATCCAGGAGCGAGTCACTGAGGCCTTTGAGACCGAGGGCAGACCCATCTCTGATGCCGAAGCACAGACGGAGATCGATGTGAATTCGGGTGAATGGACAGAAATATGCGCCGCCCACATTCTCTTGGAAACACAGGAAGAAGCAGAGGACGTTCTGCTTCGTCTTGATGCGGGCGAGTCCTTCGCGGACCTCGCGGCAGAACTCTCGACTGATCCCGGTTCCGGTGCGAATGGGGGAGACCTTGGATGTTCCAGTCCCGAAGGATACGTACCCACCTTTGCGGCGGCAACATTGGAGGCTCCAATCGATGAGCCGTTTGGTCCAGTCGAGTCAGATTTCGGCCACCACATTCTTCTCGTCTCCTCGCGTTCAACGGCAAGCCTCGACGAGGTCCGAGCCTCGCTCCAGACCGGTGCAGCCCTCGCTGAGGTGGACGCGTGGTTTCTCGAGATCATCGCAGCAGCCGAGGTTGACGTTCCATCGGAGTACGGCGAATGGGTAACGGAACCGAGTCCAGCGATCGTTCGATCGAGCTGACCCGTTCTCAAGCGCCGTCCGCATGGGTAGCGTGACGCCATGACTTTCGATGTTGCCCGCGCCCGACGCGGCTTTCCTGCACTTGGCCGCACTGTCGATGGACAACAGGCTGCGTACCTCGATGGCCCTGGTGGTACCCAGGTTCACTCATCTGCGATCGAGGCCATGAGTGCGTACATGGTGCGAGGCGGCAGCAATCTCGGCGGGCCGTTCGTTACGAGCACTGAGACTGATGTTCTGACTGATGAGGCAAGGGTCGCGGTCGCAGATCTGTTCGGTGCCATGCCCAGCGAGATCGCCTTCGGCCAGAACATGACATCCCTTACCTTCAGCGTGTCGAGAGCACTCGCCCGTACGTGGAGTGCAGGCGACAACATCGTTCTGACTCGACTCGACCACGACGCCAACGTTTCGACGTGGACACAGGCTGCCGCTGAAGCTCAGGTGGAAGTTCGGTTCGCAGATTTCGACATCGCTTCAGGGTGTGAACTCACCGTTGAAGCTGTCCGACGTCACCTCGACGGTCGTACGAAGCTTGTCGCCTTCACACATGCATCCAATGCGGTCGGCACCATCACACCGGTTGCGGACATCGTTGCGGCAGCCCACGAGGTCGGTGCCCTTACCTTCGTTGATGCTGTCCACTACACACCACATGGTCTTGTCGACGTGAAGGCCACAGGGACGGACTTTCTTGTTGCGTCTGCGTATAAGTGGTTCGGGCCACACACCGGCTGTCTCTATGGGCGGCATGATCTCCTCGAGTCGCTCGAGGCCTACCGGCTGAGACCCGCACCGGCCCACGCTCCGGACAAGTGGGAGACCGGAACGCAGTCGTTCGAAAGCCTCGCGGGAGTGACAAGCGCTGTCGACTACATCGCCAGTTTCGGAACCGGCCCCGATCGTCGTGCACGCCTTGTTTCCTCGTACAAGGACATTGGCGCATACGAAGCCGCTCTCTCCAGCCGGTTCCTCGCCGGAGTCGCCGAGATGCCACGGGTGAACCTGTTCGGGAAAACGGGTTCCGAAGGCCGAACACCGACCTTCGCTATCGAAGTCGATGGGGTTTCCAGCGGGGAGGTTTCGGAGGTGCTGGGTGCCCAGGGCATTTTCGTGTGGTCCGGCAACTACTACGCCGTCGAAGTGATGAAGCACCTGAACCGCGAACAGGACGGACTCGTTCGGATTGGGTTTGTTCACTACAACACGCTTTCGGAAGTGGATCGCGTTCTTGGGGCCATCGAGGATCTTCCTTAAGCCTCGGTCACGAGTGCGCTTCAGCCGGGTTGGCACGGTCTGATCCGGCCTGAGGCGATAATCGGGACATGCAGGTTCCATCAAGGGTTCTCTACGGCGGGCGGTCTGGCGCACCCCTTGCTCTTATCGCTGCGACATCAGCGGTAACTCTTTTGTTTTCGTCGACTCCGTTCCTTATCTCGCCGATCGCTGAGCACTACGGGGTGTCGGAGGGCTCAGCCGGTGCGATCTCTGTAGTCCAGGTCGGTGCGTTCGCAGCAGCAAACTTCTTGTTTCCGCGCCTGCTTAGACCAAACGGCCGCATCCTAAGGGCAAGTGCTGCGGCTCTTGTCGTGCTGAATCTGTTGTCAGCGTTCGCTGGCTTCTACGCCGTTCTGGTCGTGATTCGATTGTTTGCCGGGCTCGCTGCCGGGACGATGACCTGGCTCACCTGGACCAACGCGATGAAGCGCAAGAGGTCGATGTCATCGATTGCTTCGACCGGGCCGGTGACAGCGCTTGTCGCCGCACCGCTCATCTCTGTCATCGCGACCAGGGGTGGGGATCAGGCTGTGTTCGTGTTCCTCGCGATTGCTGCGATACCAGCAGCAGTGCTGTGGGCTCCGGTTTCCGGTCGGCGAAGAGCGCGTGGAGTGATCTCAGGTTCACGCTCGAACCGGATCCTGCTCGTGTCGCTGTTTGCGCTCACCTTCTTTGGGTCGTCGGTATTCATCAACCAAACGATCGTGGCTCGTGATATCCATGGGCTATCGGCTGTCGCGGCCTCGATCGCGTTCAGCCTGAACGCCGGCGGGGGACTCATCGGGGCAAGGCTCTCGGCCTTCCACAAGTATCCCGGCTGGTTCCTTGCAACGATCGGACCTGCAATGGCCCTCAGCGTGCTCGGTCCAAGACCCTTCTTCTTCATTGGAATGGCCTGGTGGGGATTTGCTTTCTGGATGGGTATTCCGGGGGTGCTTCAGATGCTTGTCGACCGATCCCTTGAGCCGAGCGAGCGTGCGGGTGACGGTCAAGGCGTGCTGGCGCTCGGTCGCGCAGGTGGTCCTGCATTCGGCGGAATCTTCGTAGATGCCGGAGCACTCACCGCCCTTGCCGTGACATCGGCACTCGGAGCGATGGTGAGCGGCCTGTCCGTGGTTGGCGTGAAAGAAGGTCGGGATCGTCTTCCTCCATCCGATCCACGAACGGTGGATCAGGTGGGATCCGACGAGGAGGACCGTTCGTGAGCGTCTGGGGTCTTGAGTTCAGGATCGCTATCGCTCTGTTTGTTGTCCTCATCCCGCTTGCCTTGTGGCCACTGGTGTATTTCCACTATCGAAGGCACGGCCGGTTTGCGGGCGTTCCTGCCTTGGTGACCGGTGCAACCTTCCTGTACGTCTGCGGTCTCATCGCCTTCACGATGTTTCCACTGCCGGAAACCACGGATGACTTCTGCACGCTTAGAGAGAACGTCTCGTTCTGGCAGCTTCAGCCGTTCTCCTTCGTGGGAGACCTGGTTCGGGTCATTGAGGCCGAAGGGCTCGTCGGGCTGGCCACCTCTGCAACCTTGTGGCAAGTGCTCTTCAACATTGTGCTGTTTGTTCCGCTCGGATTTGTTCTCGTGTACCGGTACCGCCGCGGCCTGGCGAGCGTCCTCGGTATCGGTCTCCTTGTGTCGCTGTTCATTGAGCTCACCCAGGGGACTGCTTTGTGGGGTGCCGCTGGCTGCCCTTATCGGCTGGCCGACGTAGACGATCTGATCCTGAATACGACCGGTGCTGCCTGTGGCTGGCTGCTCGCCAAGGCGACGATCAGATTTCTTCCGGATCCGGATCCTCCACCTGTCGCTGATACTTCGGTACCACTCGTTGGGAGAAGAGTCGCAGCAGGAGGACTCGATCTCCTGGTCTGGGGGCTCACCGTTCTACTGCTCATCGTGCTTGAGGCTTTGATCTTCGGAGGGGAACGAACAACGGGAGAGTTCATCGACCACTGGCTCGTGGTCCTGACTTCGGTGGTCGTCGGGAGCATGATTTGGCTCATCGTTCCACTCATACGCCGTGATCGCGCGACCCCTGGCCAGATAGCGGTGTGGCTTGCACAGACGACTCCGCCAAGTCAGCGAATGCCACCGGGCAGATCTGCCATTCGGTTCGCTCTCAGGTGGCTTGTGTTTCTTGCGATTGCAGCGTGGAGCCCCATCGCAGCCGCAGCCATCGTGTTTGCGTATGAGCTCGCTGGCGTGTTCATCGATCGAAAGCGTCGTAGTGTCAGCGGGTCAGCGGCGGGGGTGACGGTCGTTACTCGACGATCACTTGAGACAACCAAGAGCGGGGCAGATGACAGCTGAATGGAGCTACGAACCACCGACGGGCCCCGAGCAGTGGGGGAGCCTTGACCCAGCCTGGGTGATGGCAGATGTCGGGTATCGACAATCGCCGGTGGACCTCGGAGAGGCGATCGTGGGACATGTCGATGACATCGACATCGCACCGGGGGACATCCCGATGTCGCGTTCGTTCACTAGCCACGGTGTCCAGCTGGTCCCCGAGGTTCCCGCAATCGCTGCTGTTGGAAGCAGGAGGTTGCGTCTCGCCGGCATCCACATCCACACGCCAGCGGAGCACGTAATAGGGAACCATCAGGCGGCGGCTGAAATCCACATCGTCCACACTGATGACGACGAACGATTTGTCGTTCTGGGAGTCTTGGTCGACGAGGGGGTACATTCGCCCGAGGCAGCACTGTTCCTAAAGAGCGACCCTGAGGACGACACCGTCCCCGCAGACATTGCTGGTCTCCTCCCGGCGGATCAGCGACCGGTGTACTCCTACAGCGGTTCTCTGACCACCCCTCCGTGTACCGAAGGGGTGTCCTGGTACGTATTCAAGGAACCCATCCAGTTTGCACAGTCTCAGCTCGAAGAACTGACACGCCTCCAAGGGGCGTCGAATCGACCTGTGCAGCCTCTCCACGGACGACGGATCGTGCAACGCTGAACCGGCAAGCTGAGACAACGGGGGGCCTAATGTCCTGACTGCCGTGCATCGCAGACCCAGGAGGGCCCATGGCTTCGAAAGAAAAGCTGGTTCAGATGTCCGTGGAGGCCACGGGCGACGACGAGATCCTTGTAGCAGGTGATTTTCAGCCCAAGGGAATGACCTGGAAGCGCGCCGCTGGTGCGGCTGCCGGGTCGTTGGCCGGCGGAGCAGTCAGCGGCGGAGACTCGTGGGCACAAGCAGCAGGTGCTGCTGGCGGTATGGCTGTGGGAACTCTGGCATCCGCTGGAAAGGGTGTTCCACCCGTCGTGGTGCTTGCTGCAACACCGACGAAGCTGTACATACTCGCAACAAAGATGGGGCAGGCCACACTCTTGGCGAGGCACCTCGAAGTGCTCCACGTTCTTGACCGAGATGACCTCGCTGTGACGTTGAAGAAGCGTGCGACCGTCCGCACAGCAATCATCGAGGACGAAGCGACCGGCGAACGATTCGAGCTCGAAGGCGTGAAGTTTGGGTTCCACCATATGAATGATCTGCTGAACGAGCTCGACGAGGCGGAGCACGGAGAGGCTGAGGCCGAATCTGATGCGCGTATCGCTGCCGGCGAAGCCGCCGCTGCCGGCGCCTAGTTCGGTTCGACCTCAGTCCGTCGTTGATATACCCAGGAAACTGCGGTCATGCACAGCACTGAGACGCCTGCGCCAATCGCGACTCCTGCAAGCACATCGCTGAGCCAATGGGCTCGCAGGTAGACACGGCTAGACGCCATCAGTACCGAGAACAGAGCTGCAGCTAGAACGAGGTTGCGTCGCTGTGCACCGGCGGGCACCACGATGAACACCAAAGCAACTGCAATCGCTGCGGTCGCGGTCGCATGTCCCGACGGAAACGACCATGAGCTTGTCTCGACCAAGGGAAGCGGGGGTCGGGGCCGCTCATACAGGTCCTTGATCGGACCAATCATCAGCTGGCTGACGACCATGGCGCTTACGAACCCAGTGAGGTGAAGCCATCGTTTGCGCAGGACAAGCCAACCGATGACCACGATGATCACCGGTGTCACCACCCACACGCTTCCGATGAGGTCAAACACCTTTCCGATCGCTACCAGCACGTTGTTCTCGTGGCGAACGACCCACTCCCAGACGGCATCGTCGATGGTCTGGATTTGCGCTGCCCACTCGTCGACTGCCATAGCAACAAGCAGGAATGCACTGAGGACCCACAGCACAGCGCCGACGGCTAGCGCTGCAGGGTGATCCTCGACCAATGCGTGTTCGACCTGCACCGGACGCTCAGAGGATGTCGTCGGCTTCGAGCTTTCTCAGTGAGAGAAACCCAGGAAGAATCGGTAGCCAGAAGGTCGCAACTCGATACAGGAACACTGTTGGCACGGCGATCGCCGCATCAAGCCCTAGCGCAGTCATCGCAGCGATCATCGCGGCTTCGGTTGCGCCGATGCCACCCGGTGTTGGCGCTGCTTGGCCCAACGCCTGACCCGCAAGGAAGACGACTGCTACTCCAACGAACGTCAGACCTCCGCCAAACGCCTCAAGGCTGAACCACAGCGCTGTGATGTACGACATGATCATCACGAATGCTCCCCCGAAGAGCATGACTGCGTTTCGGGGGCTCGTTGCGACCTGTGCGATTCCCTGGCCGGACTGCTTGAGGATGGGCCAGACCTTCGTCATGAAGAGCTTGCGTCCGACGGGGAGGAACCAGACCAGGCTCGCAAGGGTGAATAGCGCCACAAGCCCCACCAGGACTGCGGTCCCAGATGGCAGCTTGATGAAGTCGCCCGCGTTGCGACCAACGAAGACGACGCTCATGATGAGCAAGCTGATATGGACCATGAAGGTTCCAACGCTGCTCACGCCGATTCCAGCGATTGCCACTGGCGTATCGACTCCCGACTTCTGCAGATAGCGCACGTTTGTCGCCATGCCACCGACTTTGACGGGGGTGATTCGATTGATGAACGTTCCCGCAAACTGTGCAAACACTGTCGGCACGAGGCGTATTCGATCTGGGACGGATCCCATGATGTTCCATGCGGCGCCGACATACGTGATGAACGAAGCCACGAGGATCACCGGCAGCCACCTCCAGTCAGCGTCGAGGACTGCCCCGAAATCCGTTTGAGCAAGTTGGGGGATGAGGAAGTAGATCGCGAGTGTGAACCCGACGATCATGAGGATCGTCTTGCCCTTGATTCGTTCCAGATCCTCAAGCGGTTCGAT
>JBPCTY010000014.1:0-11939 GCA_051011415.1 Acidimicrobiia bacterium | reverse complement strand
GCGAACCCCAACTGCACGACGATGGTGCTCATGATGGCGGCTGGTCCTTTGCATCGCGCTGCGGGTCTCGCCTCGATGACCGCCACGTCGTACCAGTCGGTTTCCGGCTCAGGTATGAAGGGCATCGAGGGCCTCGTGCACGAGGTCGACCTGCTCGGCAAGGACACCGATCTGCTTGCGAAGGGCGGCTGGTCCGATCCGCAGACCGACCTCTACTCCCGTCCCATTGGGTGGAACGTGCTCGCCCATGCCGGCAACTTCGTCAGCGAGGGCTACACCGACGAGGAGTGGAAGCTGGTCAACGAGACCCGCAAGATCCTTGACCGCACAGACATTCATGTCGAGCCAACCTGCGTTCGCGTGCCGGTCATGGTGGGTCACGGCATCGCTGCAAGCCTCTGGTTCGACCGTCGCGTTGATCTTGACGAGGCCGTTGCAGTCCTTGGCGCGGCACCGGGAGTCCAGCTTTGGGACGACACCAAGGTGCCGACACCCCTCGATTCGGCAGGCATCGACGACGTCCTTGTGGGTCGCCTGCGTGAAACCATTGGGCACACCGGGGGCATCAGCCTCTTTGCGATCGGTGACAACCTCCGGAAGGGTGCGGCCCTCAACGCTGTCGAGCTTGCTGAGCTCCTGCTCGAGTAGGGCCCTTCGAGGTTTCAGTAAATGGTGACGGTTCTGAGAGCTGGGGGCTTGCGTCCTGTATCCTGCCCGCCATGACCACAGTCCTTCTCGTCGCTGACCGCGCTTCTGTCGTGGACCGCATGCATGCAGCCCTCTCGAGCCCTGACTTGTCGGTGATCCACCATCCGGACCCCGAAACTGCCGCTGCAGCCGCATACGATCAGGGCGTGGACCGGGTGCTCGTTGACATGCGTGTTGCCTCGATGGGTGCAATGGCTGTGACCCGAGCCGTTCGCGCTGTTGATGAAGAGTCGCCGATTCCGGTGACAATCCTTCTCGATCGTGATGCGGACGCCTTCATCGCTCGGCGATCAGGTGCTGAGAACTGGTTGTCCAAAGATGCAACTGCTTCCGAGCTTCGCGAGGCGGTCGGCGCCTCTTGACCACTGATCGCGAGCCTGCAAGTACCAACAGGTCGTCGCAGAACCCCCGATGACCGCTGACACCTTCATCTATCTCGGGATCCTCGCTGTTTGCACGGTCGGATCCGGCTTCTTCTCCGGGAGCGAAACAGCACTGATCGGGATCTCCCGCGAGCGTGTCCATCTTCTTGCTGAGGAGGACCCAAGGGGCCCTCGTCTCGAGAAGCTGGTGTCTCAACCAGACCGGATGCTCTCAACCCTTCTGGTTGCGAACAACGCCGTCAACGTGCTCTCAGCTTCGGTCGCAACGATTCTGTTCGTCTCTCTGGTCGGCGAAACCTGGGGACCGTGGGTCGCTACTGCCGTGATGACATCGGTGCTCTTGATATTCGGCGAGATCACACCAAAGACAATTGCCGCACGGTATCCGGAGCAGTTTTCCCTCCGTGTGGCGCCGACCATCTGGAACCTCTCAATCGTGCTCGCGCCGATCGCATCGTTCTTCTCCGCGATTACGCGAGGCCTGCTCCGACTACTTCGGGTTGACATCAACAACGACGATGGCGGCCCAACCGAAGATGACATTCGGGCACTCGCAGCTCTTGGCGAGCGCGGCGGCCAGATCGAAGAAGCCGAGCGCGAAATCATCGACGCACTCTTCCATCTGGATGACAGGGCGGTGCGGGAGGTCATGACCCCGCGTCTCGACATTGTCACGATCGGGCTGCCGTTGACGGCGGATTCGATCCGCGATGCAGTGACGGAGACAGGGCACTCGCGGTTTCCTGTAACCGGCTCGGACCTCGATCACCTTGTTGGGATCGTGCACGTCAAGGACCTGCTCCAACAGAACTCCGGTGCAGAGACCGATCTGAGCACCTTGCTTCGGAAACCGAACTACGTGCCCGAAACGATGTCTGTCCTTGACACCCTCGGCGAGATGCGATCACGTCGCTATGCGATGGCTGTCGTCGTTGATGAACACGGTGGTGTCGAGGGCATCGTCACCATCAAGGATCTCGTGGCCGAGCTCGTTGGGGAGCTTCAAGACGAGTTCGACCCTGGGACGCCATCAGTAGTGCAGCTGAACCAGAACCTGTGGATCGCAGACGGCCGGCTCGATATCCAAGACCTCGAGGACGCCGTGGATTACAACCTCACGGATGGGCCCTACTCGACCGTCGGTGGCTTCATCATGGCGCTCTATGGGAAGGTGCCCCATGAGGCGGAGGAGGTCGAGGTCGACGGATTTCGCTACACGGTTGTGGCAATGGACCGCCAGCGAGTTGACCGTGTCCGAGTCGAGAGAATGCGCTGAGTCTGTAGAATTCGCTCCAGATCGGGACGTGGCGCAGCTTGGCAGCGCGCATCGTTCGGGACGATGAGGTCGTCGGTTCAAATCCGACCGTCCCGACCAGCAAACCCCTCCGGAAGGAGGGGTTTCTCATTTCTGCGGGGCCTAGCTGCCCCTGAACTCAGGTCGTCGCTTCTCGATGAACGCTGTCACGCCTTCGTAGAAGTCGGCCGTTTGGCCAGCGGCGAGAATTCCCTGCGCTTCATGGTCCATTTGCGTCGCTGGATCCGACTGGAGCGAGGTGCGCAGCAGTTTGCGTGCGTGGACGTAGGCCTTCGTCGGCCCCGCAGCCAGCTTGGACGCAAGTGCCTCCACGTTCTCGGAAAGTTCTTCATCGGGCACAACGGTGTTGACCAGCCCAAGCTCTTCGGCCCTGGCTGCGTCAATGCGCTCGTTGGTGAGGATCATGTGCATAGCGCGGCGGGTTCCGACCAGTCGAGGCAAGAAGTAAGTGCTCGATCCGTCTGGCGACACGCCGATGCCTGTGTACGCCATTGTGAACACTGCCGACTCTGCGGCAATCGCGAGGTCGGTGGCCATCGCGACTCCCATTCCGGCTCCTGCCACCACACCGTTGATCGCTGCGATCGTCGGGAAGGGAGCAACGAGAAGGCGGTTGATTGCTCCATGCAGACCATCGAGCGTTGCCTGGATCGTGTCATCTGGATCGTCCCGGTTCTCGTAGAACGATTGGACATCGCCGCCCGCACAGAAGCCACGGCCGGTGCCTGTGAGCACGAGACAGCGCACGGCGTCGTCGTTGGTGAGGTCATCAATTGCAGCGGACAGGTCGCTCGCCATCACGGCAGAGAGCGCATTGAGCGAGCCAGGATCGTTGAGCCGTATCAGCCCAACGCCTTCTTGGACGGTGACAATGATGCGCGGTTCTTGGTCCATGAAACCTCCTGGTGGCATGACGATAGACGGCCAGCGAAGCGTGATCCGTTGAGGTTCCTACCCTGCGACAACCATGCGGATCCCTCGCCTCATCTCCCTCGTCCTGATCGCGGTCTCACTGCTGCTCGGCGGTGCCGCACTCGCTCAGAATGACGCCGACCCGATCGTCGTCATCGAGGTCGCAGATGCGATGGATCAGCGCTCGATCGATTACGTGATTGCGGCGATCGAACAGGAGCAGTCGGCACACGCGTTCATCCTCAAGATCGACAGTCCAGGCGTCTCGTCTGGGGACTTGTCGGATCTGTACCAGACCGTGCTGGAGGCCCCCGCTCCGGTGATCTCATGGATAGGGCCGAACCCTGCAGTTGCGTATGGGGGGACCGCCTTCCTTGCGAACCATGCTGATCTTCGCTCCGCAGCGCCGGGAGCAACCGTCGGTTATCTCGATCCTGCCGTCCACAAGGGTGACGCTCGGCCCCCGTCGGTGCGGCCTGGAGAAGATGTCGCAGCTTTTGAGTCTTCGGTCGAACAGCTTGCCGACACCACCGTGACGGTGGACGCAGGCACTCAGACCGTCTACGGATTTGTCGACCGGCTCGACCCGGCGCTCGGCCAGCTGATCATTTCGCTGGACGGGGAGACGGTGACCAGAGGTGAGCAGACATTTGAGCTTTCAACCGCTGAGACGCAGACCATCGAGGGCGAGGAGTTCCTCGTCCAGATCCGTCCGGTGAAGTTCGTCAAGGCGGGACTGCTCGATCGGTTCCTGAGACTCGGCGCGCGACCAGAAACTGCCTTCCTGTTCCTCGTCTTCGGTCTCGCGTTCGCTGCGTTCGAGTTCTATGCGGCGGGTGCAGGGCTGATGGCCTTTGTCGCGTCTCTGTCACTGATGCTTTCCGGATACGGCATCGCAACGCTGCCGATGTGGTGGCCGTCGCTTGTGATTCTCTTCGCCGGATTCGGGCTTCTTGTGTGGGGATTCGTACAGAACAGGGTTGATTGGCGCGCCGTATTGGGGACGATTCTTTTGGTGGTGTCCGGGTTGACGTTCACGACCACGAGACCGCAGTACCCGCCGTCGTGGTGGATGGTCCTTCTGGCAACCGCGGGTGCGGTTGTTTTCATCTGGTACTCCCTGACCACGGTCGTCCGTGGGCGCTTCGCAACTCCTACGGTTGGCAGGGACGAGCTTCTTGGCCAACGGTGTCTCGTCGTCGAGACGCTCGATCCGATCGGCGTCGTGAGCGTCGACGGAGCACGGTGGCAGGCGACGGCAGATCGAGGTGTTGAAATCGCAGCCGGTGCCGCGGCCGAAATCGTCGGCGTCACAGGACTGTTGCTCGAGGTCGATCCCGTGACCCTCGCATACCCCTCGCCGGAGCGCGAAGAAAGTCCGTGAATATCCAGAATTTGTCTGGACATCGGTGATTTGGTCGCTTAGTTTCTGCCGAGCGTGCGCACCACCACCTGGTAGCGGCGCATCATGTAGTCGGCAGAAAAGGGCTAATCGACCATGTCTCCTGATCGTTCTTGGCAGCCAGTAGCGCTGTGCAGTGGAAATCACTCTCACCTCTTTTTCCCACCGAGTACCCAAGAGCGAAAAGATGAACGGGAGCGCCGAGAGATCCGGGCCAAGGCCGTGTGCCAGATCTGTCCGGTCAAAGAAGAATGCCGTGAGTATGCACTCTCGATCCGTGAGCCCTACGGAATCTGGGGTGGCCTCACCGAGGTCGAGCGTCGCCACAGCCTGGCAAGCGCCTAGCGATCAACGTCCCTGACGACCCGGCCGTCACCGCTGCGCCTGGTCCGTCCAATCGAGTCGAGCCACTCAAGCGTTGGTACAGCCTGACGTCGTGACATGCCGAAGTGGTCCTTGAATTCCGTGACCGCAAAGCCTTCCTCAAGGTCGGCTACACCGGCGACCAGCGAATCGATCTGATCGCTTGAGAAGGCAAGGTCGTCTCCGATGCGGACGAGATCGCCTCGGCGCAGCAGGAAGTGAACCGTGTCGTCGTCGAGATCAAAGCTGCTCATTCGCGGTACGTCGAACCCTGCCTCGAGCTCCGGTTTGAACGAAGCCCATGCGGCCTCACCAGCGTCCGACAACTCGTTGCGGAAGCCTTCGAGGCGGATCGCTCCCTCCGACTCTTCAACCGCGGTGGTCTGCGCGACCACGGCATCGACAACATCGACGGAGACACCAAGGGGTGCGGCCGCCTCGGCCTTCGGGAGACCAGGGCGTACAGGGTTGGCCTCGTGATAGTCGCTGACCATCGCGATCAATGACGCCTCGACCTCATGCGCTCGTTGGGTTGAGATCCAGCGGTCGTGGGCGACGAGGCCTTCCAACGGGACCCCACCCAGCGTGTCCGCTGCGAGGTCGGCAGAAGAGGACTCGCCACGCGTCGTGAGAAGCTCGGTTGCCATGACGTCCGGTGGCGAATCGAGGACCGATGCCAGGAGAGCGCTGGCTGTGGGCTGAGGTCGGTCCGGTGGATCCGGGTCGAGCACCCTGCCACCTCCGACCACTGCCTTTCGGCCGCTATCTCGGACGATGACCCGATCGCCGACGACCGCGGGGAGCAGCTCGTCAAACGTCGCGAGGAATGTGTCCCCTTCAAGTCGACGGAGTCTTGTTGGACGGCTTGCGGTGCCGAGATGCAGATGAAACGCTCCGCGATCTGGGATCGCATCGAACTGCCTTGTTGGGCGAAGTATGAGAAGGGCCCGATCCGTTGTCCGGACTGTTCCCTCCGTCGCAAGAAGGCTGCCTCGCTCAACGACATCGTGTGATCCGGTGAAGCTCAGCGCGGTTCTGTCCCCTGTTGTAACGGACCCGACGCTGCCTCCATGGTGTTGCACCCCGCGGATCCGAACTGTGTCGGCCGATGGGTGCAGGGCGAGCGTGTCGCCTTCGCTGATCGTGCCGGACATCACCGTACCCGTCGCCACAAGACCGGCGCCAGCGATCTGGAATGATCTGTCGACCCACAGACGTGCAGCTGAATGCGCATCGCCGTTGCTGCTCAAATGGCTGGCGATCGCCATTCGCAGCTCTTCGAGTCCTTCGCCCGTGACTGCTGACACAGCAATGACCGGCCAGTCCTCCAGCCGCGTGCCTGCTGTCTCGTCGAGGACCTCAAGGGTTGCGAGCTCCACGGTGTCTTCATCAACCAGGTCCGTTCGGGTAAGCACGACGATGCCTGCTGCAACATCGAGCAGATCAAGCACGGCGGCGTGTTCCTCGGTTTGGGGCATCCATCCGCTGTCTGCGGCAACGACGAGAAGTGCACAGTCGACGACTCCGACACCCGCGAGCATGTTCTTGATGAATCGTTCGTGACCAGGCACGTCAACGAAGCCGACGTCGTGACCCTCGATTTCCGCCCAGGCGAAACCGAGGTCAATCGTGAGGCCTCGTTGCTTTTCCTCGGCCCACCGGTCCGGATCGGTCCCGGTCAGGGCATGGACCAGTGTGCTCTTCCCGTGGTCAACGTGGCCTGCAGTTCCGACGATTGGCATGTCAGCCGATGCCGACGAGAGCTTCGCGCACGGCACCATCGTCGTCAGGAAGAACCGAACGAAGGTCGAGGTATACCGCACCGTCTCTCCGCGCACCGATCACGCCATGTGCTGAAAGCGACGACCACACGGCGTCGGCCTGTCCGTCAACGCGAAGTACGCAGGTGGGAATGGTGAGTCCAGGAACCGAACCAGCCCCGGGTAGCGATTCGCCGTCCTCGATCGTGACAAACCCCAGACCTTCGGCGACCTTCACCGATCGTGACGAAACCTCATCAATCGTTTGCGCAGCCATGGCCCAGAAGGGAATCTCCAAAACTCGCTGGTCGGCATACATCTCAAGAGTCATCGCAAGGGATGCAATCGTCGGCCCATCGAGGCGCACCGCGCGGGCGATCGGATGCGAAGCGAGGGTCGCGACGAGATCCAGCCGACCTGCAGCAATCCCCGCCTGTGGACCGCCGAGCAGCTTGTCACCTGAAAACAAAACGAGATCGACCCCGTCGTCGATGCACTGCCTCACGCCGGGCTCCCCCGCAAGCCAGCTCGAATCGGAGCCTCCGAGCCATGGCGCTTGGGCATCGATCAGGCCGCTTCCAATGTCGTAAACGAAAGGGATCCCGTGATCCTGCGCGAGTTCGACCATCTCGCTATGGGTCGCTTGCTCCTGGAATCCTTCGATGCGGTAGTTCGATGGATGCACCTTCAACAGGACATCGACCGAACCAGCAACCTTGGCGAAGTCCGAGATCCTCGTGCGGTTTGTTGTACCGACTTCAACCAGCTCGGAGCCGCTCGCGGCCATGAGCTCTGGCAGCCGGAACGATCCCCCAATCTCGATGAGCTCGCCGCGAGACACCGCAACACGTCGACCTGGGCCAGCCAGGGCTGCGAGGCTGAGGAGCAGTGCACCCGCTGTGTTGTTGACTGCTGTCCCGGCCTCGGCCCCTGTGACAACTGGGAGGAGGCTTGCGAGGTAGGCGAGACGTTTGCTCCGACGCCCGCTCCGCCTGTCAACCTCCACGTTTGCGGCACCTGCCATCGCTCCCGCTGCTGCGTCAACTGCTGACCCGGCAAGGCTGGCTCGGCCAAGGTTTGTGTGGAGCAGAACACCCGTCGCATTGATGACCACTGTGGGGCGCATCGCGTCGATGGCGCCAAGCGCGGATCGTGCGGCCCTTGCTGGATCGACATCCTGGCCAGCGGAAATGCCTTCTCTTGCATCGTCGATGGCGCTGCGACAGACCTCAACGACAACGGCGCGAGGTAGGTCGAAGTCACCGCCGAGGTGTTGCACCAGCGCATCGGTTGAGGGCAGGTCTTTGAGGTCCATGAGGGGTGAGCGTACTGACAGAAGCGTTGTGCGTAGCCCTGTCACGGCCTACCTTCCACGGTATGCGATTGCGCACGTGGCTCTTCCTTGGATTTCTGATCGTCCCGATCATCGAGATCTTCCTCTTCTACACAGTCGGGACGACGATTGGCATCTGGCCAACCATCCTGATCGTGGTGGTGACCGCCTTTGTCGGCTCCTGGCTCGTTTCGCGCCAGGGCCGATCCACCTGGGCGCAACTCAAGTTGGAGTTCGCATCAGGTGCGGTACCAACAGTCCCCATCGTTCACGGAGCAATGATTCTGGTAGCCGGCGCCCTTCTTCTCACTCCCGGTTTCCTCACGGACATCGTTGGTCTGCTACTTCTCGTCCCTGCGGTGCGAGAGTTCCTCCGCCAGTGGGGTGCGGCCCGATACGCGTCGAAGTGGGTCGTCATCAAGTGACCGCCCGCCGAGCATCGACCGTTTGTCTCGTGAGGGACACGCATCAACTTGAAGTGTTGATGGTCCAACGCCCCCATACCTCTCGATTCATGCCGAGTGTGTGGGTCTTCCCCGGTGGAGCAGTCGACGAGGCAGACGCCGATCCTCCTTCTGCGCTTGTAGGTATCGATGATTGGCGTGTCGCCGCATTCAGGGAGATGATCGAGGAGACAGGTCTGTGGGTCACATCCGAAGGTGTGGTCGAGCGATCGACGACCAAGACTGCGTTCGCCGACATCGAGGCAGGAGATGCGTCATTCGATGCAGAGGACCTCGTGTACTTCTCCAACTGGATTACGCCAGAGGTGTTTCCACTCCGATTCGACACGCGCTTCTTTCTTGGCGTCGCCGATGCCGGCATCACCGGCGAAGTGGACGGCGATGAGTTGGTTGATCTCGAGTGGGTGCATCCACTCGATGCGTTGCGGCGTGAGGAGGACAGCACGTGGGATGTGGCTTTCCCGACCAGGCGCACGCTTGAACTGTTGGCGTCCGAATCGAGCGCATCCGACATCCATGAGCGTCTACGAACCCTGGACATCGTGCCTCCTGTCCAACCACGCCTGTACGTTGGCGATTCGGATGCTCGAATCGTGATGCCGGACGATGATCTTTTCGAGGAGATCGGACCGGACCAGAGCGATCCCGATCTGCTTGTACGACTTGGCGAAGTCATCGCAAAAGGCGGCGACAGCCTCCCCGCCGAGTTCAAGAGACGCAAGTGATCGAGCGAATCCTTGCTCCCAATCCGAGCCTGTACACAGGGCCCGGTACGAATACGTATCTCCTCCGCAACGCTGGTGAGGTGCTTGTCATTGATCCCGGACCGGTCATTGCATCGCACATGGCTGAGATTCTCACGGCAATCGGCAACGGGACCGCGGTTGGGGTGATAGCCACCCACACGCACCCGGATCATGCGCCGATGGCGAACCCCCTCGCGTCAGAACTGGGTGTACCGGTCTACGGATACGCCGATGGCCCAGCGTTTGCACCGGATGTGAGGATTTCTGATCGGGACACGGTGTCGTTCGGCGCGTCGACGATCGAGGCGGTGCATACGCCCGGCCATACCGATGACCACCTCTGTTTCCAATGGGGAACCACACTGCTCACGGGTGATCACATCATGGGCGGCTCGACGGTCGTCCTCGAAGATGCATCTGCGTACCTGGACAGCCTGTACAAGGTGCAAGCTCTGGATGTTGAACGGCTTGAGCCAGGCCACGGTGCGGCGATGACCAACGCGGGACAGGCAATCACCGACTACATCGAGCACCGGCTGATGCGCGAACAGCAGATCCTTGACTCGATCGGTGATGGTGCGGGAACCGTGGGTGAGGTCGTTGACGTTGTGTACGCAGGAGTTCCCGGGGGGCTCCGGCCCGCCGCCGTCCATCAGGTGTGCGTTCAACTGACCAAGCTTTCCAGGGATGCGGCAGTAACGTTCGATGACGGCCACGCGGATGAAACAACCTCGGTCCGCCTGAGATAGGGGTGACATGCGGAACCGGTTCGTCATTGCACTCTCGCTCGTGGTCGCCCTGATCGCGCCTTCAGCTGCGCTGGCACAAGGCGAGTTGTCTCAGGACGACGTCGACGCCGCTCTTGCGGAACGCCGCGCCGCCTCAGCCGAGTTAGAGGACCTCACCGCGCGCTTTGAGCAGGCCATGGCAGACGAGGAGATTCTCAGGGAGAGGATCGGCTCGCTCGCTAAGTCCGTCTCCGATCTCGAGCAGGAGATCGGAACGCGCCGTGTCGAAGTGAAAGAGCTTGTCAAGGAGCGGTACATGGCTGGCGGCCAGAGCAGAACAGAGCGAATGTTCTCTGCGACGAGTTTCGTCGATCTCCCAGTTCAGGCCCAGTACTACGAACTGGTCAACGAGGCTGATCTCTCGACACTTCGTGGACTCGAAGCGGCAGAGGCTCTCCACGTAGAACAGCAGCTCCTCTTGGATGCTTCACTCGTTGATCAAGAGGACGTGGTGGCTGAACTCACGGTCCTTGCGGAGGAACTCGGCGAGGCACTCGCACGCGCCGACGCTGACTACAACACCGTTGCCGCAGCGTTCCAGCAACAAGAAGAAGAGCGAATCCGCCGTGAGGAAGAAGAGCGGTTGCGCCGAGAGGAAGCAGCACGGCAAGCAGCAGAGGCCGCTGCAGCTGCAGAGGCCGCGGCGGCTACATCGACCACGGCGGGCGGAACAACCACGACGACGACGTCCGGCGGGACGGCGACATCGACGACCACTCCTGCTGCGACCACCACAACAGCGGCACCGGCGACAACGACCACAACGCTTCCTTCAGCTCCGCCACCGGTGGTGACGGACGGAAAGACGTGTCCAGTGAATGCGGCCACGTCCTTCTCTGACAGTTGGGGTGCTCCGCGATCAGGCGGTCGTACCCACAAAGGTGTCGACATGGTCGCAGCCAGGAACGCACCGCTCGTTGCGATCGAATCCGGAACGGTGACGAGGACATCGAACAGTTCCCTCGGTGGGCTCTCGATCTACCTGCCAGGCGTGTCTGGGTCGCAGTACTACTACGCACATCTGGAGTACATCGACGGAGGGATCGGCTCCGGCACATCGGTCAGCGTCGGTCAGCTGCTTGGCGGCAATGGATCGACCGGCAACGCACCTGACTGGCTGCCCCATCTTCACTTCCAATACGCTCCACCAGGAAGCGACTGGGTCAACCCGTACCCGCTGGTGAAGGCCCTCTGCGGCTAGATCGCTTGCTGTTGGCTACGAGGCCGGCGTGATTTCGACCAGCGAGTCCGCCAGGGCACCAAGACGACCGATGCAGTTGTCGAGCGCCAACGGCGGCAGAATCCTCAGGATCTCGTCTGCTGCGAGCGTGATTGCCTCTGCGGCTGGGGAATCAGGAGCGTCTACGACCACCGGTGACCCTGCATCTGCGCCCTCGGCGACACGCGGGTCAATCGGTATGGAGCCAAGCAGCGGCACCCCAAGCTCAGAAGCGAGCGACTCGCCACCACCCTCTCCAAAGATCGGATAGATCACACCATCGCCTGCGGTGAACCCCGCCATGTTCTCGACCACGCCAACAATCGGCATGTGCGATCGCTTGGCCATGTCGGCTACCCGAGCGGCAACCTTCTGTGCGGCGAGTTGAGGGGTTGTCACAACGACCATCTCTGCCTGTGGAAGCAGTCGGCTCAATGCCATCTGGACATCGCCAGTCCCGGGTGGCATGTCTATGACGAGATATCCCAGATCCTCTGGCCAGGCGACATCGTTCAGGAACTGCTCCACGGCCTTCGTGAGCATGAG
>JBPCTY010000013.1:0-6342 GCA_051011415.1 Acidimicrobiia bacterium | reverse complement strand
CTGGTTGGAAACAACCATCGCATCGGCGCTACCAGACGATGCCGACCCCTCAATGATCTGCGTTGTATCGAACCCTGAGTTCTTGCGTGAAGGCGCGGCCGTCCACGACTTCCTTCATCCAGATCGTGTTGTGATCGGCGGCGACTGCGAGGCATCGGTTGAGAAGGTTGCATGCATCTACCTCCCTATTCTTGAGCAGACGTTCGAAGGCGGCACCCCCAATCAGCTCCCGTCCCTTCTCACAACCGGGCGTACCACCGCTGAGACCATCAAGTATGCGGCCAACGCGTTCCTCGCCACGAAGATCAGCTTCATCAACGAGATTGCTCGCATATGCGAGGGGCTCGGCGCCGATGTGACCGAGGTTGCCGAGGCCATCGGGCTTGACTCGCGGATCGGACCTGCCTTCTTGGACGCAGGTGTGGGCTGGGGAGGTTCGTGCTTCGGCAAAGACACTGCCGCGCTTGCCTCGATGGCACGAGACCGTGGGATCGACCCACTGATCCTTGACGCTGTTCGCGAGGTCAATGCGCGACAGCGTGATGCGGTTGTGACAAAGCTTGAGAGGCATCTCAACGGCATCGATGGCAAACGTATCGCCGTGCTTGGCCTTGCGTTCAAGCCCGGTACCGACGATTTGAGGGACGCTCCGGCCGTGACAATTGCCGGGTCTCTGCTCGAACAGGGCGCAGTGGTGCGAGCCTGCGACCCGATGGTCGACCATGTGCCCTCCCTGCCAGATCTGGAGGTATTCGCCGACCCATTCGAAGCGATTCGAGATGCCGATGCTGCTTTGCTCATCACCGAGTGGCCGGAACTTATAAGTTTGGATTTTGTGAAGGTCGCCGAGCGCATGAGCGGCTCGACGATCATCGATGGCAGGAACGCGCTCGACCCCGCCGAAGTAGTGGGTGCAGGACTTGTCTATGAGGGCGTGGGCCGGTCCACGCATTCGCTGTAGGGCGGCCGTTCAACTCAGGGCGGTACCGTGACTCGCCCTCTAATCTCGGCTTCTCGCTTCCGGGGGACCTGTGGCTGAAACGCAAGGTATGACATCTCAACCGACCGTATTTGCGTCGGTGTGGCGATATAGGTGGCTCGTGCTGCTCATTGCCATCGCGTTCGCAGCGCTGGGTTGGTTGTATGCATCCCAAACTTCGGAGTGGACGGCCCAGGCAACCCTGTCGGTCCAAGATCCGCGATCGTCGAACGTGTTCGATCAAGCCTTTCCTGATACGCCCGAGCGATATGTTGAAGCACAAGCTGCCATCCTCGGATCGCGATCCGTTGCCCGGCGATCCGTAGAAATCGCCTCTCTTGAGGATCCGCCTGTTGTGGTTAGCGTCTCTGGTGTCGTGTCAAATCTCGGAATAGCGACATCTGATTCCAGCGACATCGTCACGCTCATCTACAACGCTCCTACGCAGCGAGAGGCCATCGCCGTCGTCAACTCCGTTGCAGCTGCGTACCAAGAGATTGGTCGGGCAAGTGCGGACACAAGCTTCACAAATGCAGTGTCCGAACTCGATGTGTCAATCGCAGAACTGAGCGTAAGCGTGACGGTGGTAGAAGAAGAACTATCGCGCCGCCAGGCTGCCGTTCTTGCCTCCCTCGCCGAGAGCCCGACGCGCATCGAAAGGGAGCTGCTCCTCGACACACTTGTCATCGAGCTGCTCGAACTTCAACCACCCTCGAGCTCGGCATCTGCAGAGCGCATCGCTGCTTTCAACAACGAACTCGCAATCCTCAACATCCGGATCGAACGCTTGTCAGGTGACCTCGATCAGGAACGCGCAGAAGCGCTTGCTGCAGAGGCAAACGATCCAGCACGGGCCGCACTCGTTCGTCAACGGGACGAAGCACAACAGCGAGTCACCGACCTTCAAGCAAGACGAGACCAGCTGGCTGTGGACGCAGACCTTGTCAGCAACGGTGTCATCTTCTTCTCACCTGCCGAGATCGCGTACCCATCGAGCGCTGGCCTCTATGTCGCGATCGGATTTCTCCTTGGTCTCGCACTTGGCTCCGGCCTTGCCGTGTGGTTGTCCTCAACGAACCAACGGTTTACCTCCAGAACGCAGCCGGAGGCGCTTCTCGGGGCACGGCTTCTCGCCGATGTTCCGAACTTCCGAGAAGAGCGTCTCTCGACGAAACTGCCGGTGTTCGACGATCCGACTTCTGCCTCCGCTGAAGCGTTCCGGTTCATCTCAGCCTCAGTTGTGCTCCAACAACAGTGGCCGGCTCGTGAAGATGGCGCATCCAACTTCGGCTCGGTCATCACTCTGTCGTCTGGTGTTCACGAGGGCAAGACGGTGGTCACCGCGAACACCGCCCTTGCGGCTGCGCGGGAAGGCAACCGTGTTGTCGTTCTCGATGCAGACTTCGGTAACCAGCAACTCACTGGCGTTCTCGCTGGGGACAGCAGCCCGAGCATCGGGATGATCGAGGTTGTGACCGGAGATGCGACCCTCGCTGATGCAGTCACGGACATTCCCGTCGACGGATCCGGCGTCGTCCACCTTCTCTCTCGGGGTTCCGGCGGCATGCAAGGCCCCGACTTCTTTGCGGCAGACGGCACCGCTGCATTGTTTGCTTCGCTCTCCGAGTTGTACGACCTGGTGCTGATCGACTCGCCGCCACTGCTTCGGGTCGCGTATGCCACAACCCTCGCTCGACTCGCCGATCGGGCCATGATCGTCGTCGCCCACGGTCAGCCGATTTCGGATGTCGAAGAGCTCCGAAACCAGATGGATCTAGTCGGCACGCAGGAGGTGGGCTACGTGTACAACTTCGCCCCACTACGGGCAGAGATGACGCTTTCTGCCGGCTCCATGGCTGACACGCTCGGCCCAGGCTCCCAGCAAACCTCAGCACGCCAGGTCTGAGTTGCGCACAGTCCGTCTGACGCGGATATCGCGGCCGTCGTATTCTTCACGACACCACCAATTGGGAGGAAGAGCACGTGAGCGTCGGTAGGGCTAGAAGCTCGCCACTGCTTGTCCGCCGTACAATACTGCCCGCGGTCGTCGCGTTGATTGCCGTCATGATGACTCTCCTGTCAGGCGTGGCCGCTGAAGCGACCATCACCAGCGCCCCATCGTCCCGCTCGGTCACTGCAGGAGCGAGCGTCGCGGTGTCGGTATCGACCGACGGCAGCTCGGTCAACGTCGGGCCGAACCATGCCGGTATCGCTGAGTCCGTTGGCGGTTCCGCGCCTACGTTTACCGTGAGATTCTCGACCGCCGATTCGACCGTTCCCGGCAACTATGCGTACACATTCTTCGACGACATCGGTGGGAGTTCCTCATTCACGCTGATTGTGAACGCTCCCCCGCCGACAACCTCCTCGAGCACCACGCTCCCAGCTACGACTTCCACCACCAGCCCTCCACCGACGACGACCACAACTACAGAGCCGCCGACCACCACAACGACTACGGAGCCGCCAACGACGACAACGACCGAGCCACCAACCACAACCTCCTCGACAGTCGCACCGACGACGACAACGACCGAGCCACCAACCACAACTACCTCCTCGACAGTCGCACCGACGACCACATCAACGTTGGTACCCGCGGCGCTCGGCGCATCTGATGATGGCAACGGCACCTCCCGCAGATTCCCCTGGGAGCTTGGCGGGGTGGGTCTCGTTGCGATTCTTGTGGTGATGGGATGGTTCGTCACGCGGGACCGGTACGCATACGGGACCGCCTCGGCGGGAGTCGGCAACGCCTTTCGTCGTCGGACTGAGCAACGACGCACATCAAAGCTGGGGAAGCCAAACAAGCGAACATCCACCGCAATGTGGTGGAAGTCCATAGGGCCGGTGGTCGTCTTCAGGGAATGGCGAGCAAGACGACGCGAGGAACGTGCGCTCCGCCGACGGCTGAAGCAGCGACGCGCCGACTGATCTAGTCGGCGACCAACTCGAGGACCCCTGCCCCGTCGTCCAACTGCACGCTTTGGGCAAACAGCTCCACACGGCTTCGGCCATCGCCGTCGGTCGACCAGAACCGCCGTTGGAGCCTTCCCGCGACCCAGATCCGTTGGTGCACCCTGCCCGGTGCGTCAACAAGGACATCGTGCGGGCCCCACAGAACAGCGGGTATCACGTCGACCCTTCGAACGGGGTCCGATGATCGGACAGTCACCAGATACCGGATCAGCCGCGCGCCTGAGCTGAACTCCCTGATCTCGGGTTCCACTGCAAGCGTCCCGGCGAGCACGACAAGATTGAGATCCATGACACTTCCCTTCATGGAAGTGCGGGTATGTTGAAGACGGTATCTGTCCGCTGTGACACGAGGCCTTGTGGAGAACACATCAATCACACCAACCGTCTTCCTGATCGGTGGGAGTCCCGGCGCTGGGAAGACAACGCTCGGAGTGGCCCTGGCTAGGAGGATTGGCTGCCCCTCGCTGACGATCGACGACCTGCGAACGGGAATGCTCGGGATTTCAGATCCGACTGAGTACCCGGAACTTCATGTAATCGGGCGGCCAGATGCGATCACCTACTTCACCACGACATCGCCCGACCAGATGATCGAAGACGCCGACGCCCAGCACACGGCTCTATGGCCCGCAGTGAGGGCGATCATTCGGAAACGAGCACACAACCGAGAGGCGCTCGTCATCGATGGATGGCACTTGATGCCCGAGCTCGTGGCAGCAGACACTGATAATGGTGTTCATGCCTCATGGCTCGACGTAGATCACGATGTGCTTGCCGAGCGTGAGCGTGATGTGTGGGACTTCTACGCCCAATCCTCTGATCCGGACGCGATGTATCGGAACTTCCTCGCTCGATCGGTACGGTGGAACGACCGCACAGCGACTGCCGCTCGACGCTTCGGGTTTCATGTCATGCGTCAGGACGGGACTGCATCAGCCTCGGACCTCGTCGCCGAGATACTGCTTGATGCTTCGCAGCGTTGATGCTGGCTAGCCGTCGATGCGGCTGATCTCCGCCTCGAGCGATTCCCAACCAGGGAACGAGGGGTCATTCAGAACTATCGCATCGGAGAATCGTTTGGCCTTCGTCCTGTCGCCTTGGGCCGCTGCAACTCTGGCAGCAACGTAGTAGCGACGAAGATGGCCCTCATTCGGCTTGGCGGTAATGACGCCGGGGTCAATCACAGTCCATGCTTCGTCTGCATTGTCGTTGTCGAGAAGGAAAGAGGCGTACACAATGGCTCCTTCGTTCATCACCAGGCCATGACCGCCGCGGCGATTGAGCTCCTGCCATGCCGTGTCGACATCCTTGGTTCGTCCCTGCGCACGCAGCACGTCCATCTCGATCGGGAGATGGGTGGTTTCGCCCGCCATCCGCCGATAGGCCCTCAGTTCGTTGAGTGCAGTCCCCCAGTCACCGAGCCGGTAGGCAGCCAAGCCGATCGTTTCCCTGATCGTCGCATCGTTCGGCGACAAAGACTTAGCCCTCTGGCCGTGCTTGACCGCCGACTGGTACTTCCCATCGGCGAGGGCTTCTGATGCGGAACCCAGTGCCTCAAGCGTTGGGGCGATTCGATCTCTCGGCGTCGTGCGTTCGACGCTCTCTATGACCCAGTTCGGGAGATTCACAGCCGCACCGGTGAGATCACGTCGGCGTTTCGCCGAGTGCTCCTCCCGACGCTTTGCCTCGACGCTTCGAGTTGTAGCGGTGTAGTGAGTCTTCTTCCCCGCCGACGGCGCGGAAGATCCACGGCTGGCTGCCGTCCTTGATCCATACGGCTTCTTGGCCTTGGCCCCAGGGGCGCCGCCCGAAGACGCAGTCCCCTTGTACGACGACTTGCCGGAAGAACCTTTGCCGCCCTTGTACGACGACTTGCCGGAAGATCCCTTGCCGCCCTTGTACGACGACTTGCCGGAGGAACCCTTGCCGCCCTTGTACGACGACTTGCCGGAGGAACCCTTGCCGCCGCTTCCACGGTTGTTGTTGTCAGCCACGTCGGTTTACCTCCGAGTAGATGCATGAGCCTACCGACCACCCCGCGACAGCGATCTGCTGACGCCTGATTCATCGGAGTACAGGCTTAGAACGCGGAAAAGCCGCCAACCGGTCTCCCGGCTGACGGCTCCTCCTAAAACGTTTGGCGACGACCTACTCTCCCGGGGCCCCACGGCCCAAGTACCATCGGCGCTGGCGGTCTTAACTTCCGTGTTCGGAATGGGAACGGGTGGATCCCCGCCGCTATGGTCACCAAAACTATGTGAATGCTCTCTGAGCACTCCATAGCGAGCACAAAATCGCGATATTCAAATTCAAGCCCTCGACCTATTAGTACCGGTCAGCTTCACACATTGCTGCGCTTCCACTTCCGGCCTATCAACCTGGTC
>JBPCTY010000012.1:0-8280 GCA_051011415.1 Acidimicrobiia bacterium | reverse complement strand
TCCTCGATCTTGCGGGCGTAGTGCGTCCACCCACCCCTGGTCGTGCCGTTCAGCGATGCGATCACCGGAATGTCGAGCGCTTCCTTCGACGCTACGAGATGGCGCAGGTAGGCCTCGGTCCTGGTCGAGTAATCCTCGTATTCGGGGAAGTACCCGGACAGGGATTCAGCGAACGAGTCAGATGTGAGCTCGTAGAGGCGCTGCATCTCCATCGCCTCATGCTCGATCTGCTCCTCCCACAGCGATGGCAACACCACTGCGGCCACACCTGCCTCCTGGAGTTCGACGAGCGAGTCGACAGAGCCGGTCATCGGTGAAGACGACGCAACCACCGGGTTCGGCAATTTCATCCCGAGGTACGTGGTGGACAGATCGGCGGTCATAGCTCCTCCTCCTCATCGATAGACACTCTGTCGATCTCGGTGAAGTCCTCGTAGAGGGCCCATCGATCGTCGATGTCCTGTTGCGCAAGCTCCATGAGCGCCTTGTGTCCGGTGGGGTTCGCCTTCGACAGCACGGCGTACCGAGCTTCCTTGAGCGCAATTTCTGCGAACGGCTTCGATGGCGAACGGCTGTCGAGTCTGAAGGGATGCTTCCCCTCTTCGGCGACCCTCGGGTCGTAGCGATACAGCGGCCAGTAGCCAGTATCGACGAGATCCTTCTGGTGGCTCATCGAGGTCCCCATGTCGATGCCGTGGGCAATACAGGTGGAGTACGCGATGACCAGCGACGGGCCCGGATAGGCCTCCGCTTCTGCGATCGCCTTCACGGCCTGCATGTTGTTTGCACCAATCGCGATCTGAGCCACGTACACGTTGCCGTATGACATGGCGATCTGACCAAGGTCCTTCTTGCCCGTCGGCTTGCCTCCAGCAGCGAACTTGGCAACGGCCCCTCGGGGTGTCGCCTTCGATGCCTGGCCACCCGTGTTCGAGTAGACCTCCGTGTCCATGACGAGGATGTTGATGTTCAAGCCCGTCGACATTGCGTGGTCAAGACCACCAAACCCAATGTCGTAGGCCCAACCGTCCCCGCCCATGATCCACACGCTCTTGCGAACAAGCGCACCGGTAACAACTTCGAGCCGCCTGGCACGCTCGTCATCGACCGTGCCGAGCACGTCCATCAGGAGCTCGACCCTGCGGCGCTGCGCCTCGATGTCCTCGTCGTTCGACTGAACCGCATCGAGGATCGAGTCTGCCAGATCACCTCCGACCGCAGAGCCGAGCTCTGCGAGGAGGCGCCTGGCCTCAGCGATTTCCGAGTCAAGGGCGAGACGCATACCAAGGCCAAACTCAGCGTTGTCCTCGAACAGTGAGTTTGCCCAAGCGGGTCCGCGACCGAACTCGTTTGTCTTCCAAGGCGTCGTGGGCAGGTTGCCGCCGTAGATCGACGAACAACCCGTTGCATTGGCAACCAGGAGCCTGTCGCCAACAATCTGGCTGACCAGCTTCACATACGGTGTCTCACCGCAGCCCGAGCACGCACCAGAGAACTCAAACAGGGGCTCCATTGCTTGCGATCCCTTGATGGTGTCCGGACGCAGCTTGTCGCGTGGAGCTTCGGGAATCGACCGGAAGAAGTCCCAGTTCTTGCGCTCATCCTCGAGGTGATCGACCTTGGGCTCCATGTTGATGGCTTTGTGCCTGACCTCGGTCTTCGACTTCGCAGGGCACACGTCAACACAGACCGAACAACCCGTGCAGTCGTCGGGAGCAACCTGGATGGTCATCCGTGAGTCTGGCAGGTCCCGACTACGGAACGTCCGGGACTTGAAGTCGATCGGGGCATCCTCGAGAGCCGACTCGTCGAACACCTTGAGCCTGATGGCCGCATGGGGGCAGACCAGGACACACTTCGCGCACTCGATGCAGATCTCCGGATCGAAGATCGGAATGTCGATTGCGATACTGCGCTTCTCGTATTGCGTTGTCCCGGTGGGGAACGTTCCGTCCACGGGAAGGGCCGAGACCGGAAGCAGATCTCCCTTGTCGGCCATCATCATCGCCGTCACTCGCTGGACGAAGTCGGGTGCATCGTCTGGTACCAGATCCCGCATCTCGATTGTCGATGCAGCGTCTGCTGGCACATCGACCTTGTGCAGGGCGGCGATTGCGCCATCGACGGCAGCGTTGTTCCGCTCAACCACGACTTCACCGAACTTGGCATACGACTTCTCGATCGCTGCCTTGATTGCAGCGATGGCATCCTCGATCGGCATCAACTCGGACAAGGCAAAGAAGCAGGTCTGGAGCACCGTATTGGTTCGCTGGCCAAGCCCTGCGTCGCGCGCAACAGCGCTCGCATCCACGACATACAGGTCGAGGTTCTTTTCGATGATCTGAGCTTGCACCTCTCGAGTGAGGTGCTCCCACACCTCGTCTGCCGGATACGGGCTGTTGAACAACACCGTGGCTCCGTCAGCGGCCTTGCCGAGCACATTCAGCTTCGAAAGGAAGTCGAACTGGTGGCACGCCACGAAGTTGGCATCGTCGATGAGATACGTGGCCTCGATTGGCGACTCATCGAACCGGACATGCGAGGTGGTCATCGCTCCCGACTTCTTCGAGTCATAGACGAAGAAGCCCTGTGCGAACAACGGAGTCTTGTCTCCGATGATCTTCACGGTGTTCTTGTTCGCTCCGACCGTTCCATCGGCACCGAGGCCGTAGAACAGCGCACGCACCTTCTTCTTGGGACCTGCGTCGAACCCTGGGTCGTAGTCGATGCTGAGACCGGTGACATCATCAACGATGCCAACGGTGAACCGACGCTTCGGCTCTTCCTTCTGTACCTCTGCAAGCACCCCGGCGGCCATGGCAGGAGTGAACTCCTTGGATGACAGTCCGTACCGACCGCCGATGATGCGCGGTACGACAGGCCAGGACGTCTTGCCTGTCTGCGTTTCCTCCATCACGGAAGTCATGACGTCCTGGAGGAGCGGCTCACCGACAGCGCCGGGCTCCTTGGTCCGATCAAGAACGACGATGTTGCGGACCGTCGTCGGCAGAGCAGCGATGAGGCCAGCCGGAGGGAACGGACGGAAGAGACGCACCTTCACAAGGCCGACCTTCTCGCCGCGCTCAACGAGTGCGTTGACAGCGGCTTCCGCTGCCGACGAGCCCGAGCCCATCATCACCATCACGTCGGTTGCATCAGGAGCACCGACGTAGTCGAACAGTCGATACCGGCGACCTGTGTGGTCTGCGAATCGATCCATGGCCCCTTGGACAATGTCGGGCACAGCGTCGTAGTACAGGTTGCAGGCCTCGCGCGCTTGAAAAAAGACGTCAGGATTCTGGGCCGTTCCCCGCAGCACAGGGGCGTCGGGATCAAGCCTCCGCTTGCGATGCTCGAGAACGCCCTCGATGGGGATCAAAGCACGGATGTCGTCGTCGGAGAGTTCCTCGATCATGTTCACTTCGTGAGACGTGCGGAATCCGTCGAAGAAGTGCACGAAGGGAACCCGCGATTCCAGCGTTGCCATCTGGGCGATGAGCGCCATGTCGTGGGCTTCCTGCACGGAGTTCGACGACAGCATGCCCCACCCGGTCTGGCGGATGGACATCACATCGCTGTGGTCGCCGAAGATCGACAGCGCATGGGTTGCAACGGATCGTGCGGCCACATGGAAGACGGCTGGGAGGAGTTCTCCAGCGATCTTGTACATGTTGGGGATCATGAGCAGGAGACCCTGCGATGCCGTGAATGTTGCTGTCAGGGCCCCGCCCTGGAGCGAACCGTGAACAGCACCTGCTGCGCCAGCCTCACTCTGCATCTCAACAACGTCAGGGATATTCCCCCACACGTTCGGCTTGAGCTGGTTGGACCAAGCATCGGAGAACTCACCCATCGCTGATGATGGGGTGATTGGATAGATCGCAAGGACCTCGTTGGTTCGGTAGGCAACGGAAGCAGCAGCTTCGTTTCCGTCCATCGCACGAACGGTGCGAGTCGGTGCATCGGTCAGTGTCATGTGACCCTTCCCTTCAAAGACAAGTTCCTTACATCATAACTAAGGAATAGACCTTTGTGAACCTTGCGTCCTCATCCGGTACGCGGCCCGCTTCCGAAACCGATACGTGAACAGCCAGCGCTCCCATGAGTCCGTATGGGGCTATCCAAGGCCACCATCGGTGGTTCCAGACGATCGCCTGGCCAACGAGGTACCGCTAGCACGCACGCAGACCCTGGATGTTCAGAACTTCCTTCCGGTCGAGCGGACCTTCGGTCAGCTGGTGACCGGACACGAATCTCCTCGACGTCCTCGAGCTCCTCGAGCCCGTTGACCGCTTCACGATCAAGAACGAATCCGGCCTTCATCTTGCGACCGTCCGGCAACTCGGCCAACGCCCTTCCACTCGGACTGCCACGACAGCGGTGGCTGATGCTCAGGTGGCGTCTTCAGGGAGGATGATTTGTGCATCCCATGTGACGATTGCTTCGATCCGAGACCAGAGCGGTTGCCCCATCGAAATGACTGCACCTATGAATGCGAAGGTTGAGATGAGGAGCACCCAGAAGCCCCAACCTGGTGCACCGCTGATGTCCGCGATCGAGTCGTGCCAGAAAAAGAGGATGAGTGTTGGCACCACGAGTGCGATGGCCCCGACCCAGAGACCAACCGTGTATCGGGTCTTTGTGACAGCGTCCCATTTGGTGAGCCGTTTGACCACCGAGCCAAACTTCATCATGAGCTCTGTGACGCCATCCTTCCCAAGCATCGCAATCGACACGACCAGGATCAGGTCTGGTCCACCCACGACCGAGAGGCCAAGAAGGATGACGTTGACGCTCTCTGGGAACCCGAATAGCGGGACAAAGATCAGTGCGAGAACCGGCAGGATGAGGTGGAGAACGAACAGCCCGATTCCCAGCACCTTTCGCCACTGGGGGATCCGAGGTGCGGAATCGGCCGGCGTTCTCTGAGGGTCTGTCGGGGCGTTCTCTGCTGACATTTCACCGCAGACTACAGAAGCTGTCCGGCCCCGGCACGACCACGACCGGCGTCTGGCCGCAGACCTGAACCCAGAGGTAGTCGAATCTGCGCAGAAATGCGCAGAGTTGCGTATACTGCGGAGCTGACGACTATGGATCTGTCGCCTCACCTTGGGGGGCTCGGAGGTACCGCTCGTTCCGGTACCGAAGAGAACTTGAGATGCGACGACATGGCTCGTAGGAATTCGTCACAAGCGAGATGCGTTCGCTCCCTTCGTACCCGCGAAGTTCCGCGGCTGATGCATCGTCGCCCATAGCCCGAGACCGCACGCCGTGGTCTCGGGTTTTCTGGTGGTGGCGTCGCCGTCCGTGGCGGAGCAGGCCTTGCGTTATGCCGGAGCGGTGCGCAATCGATACATGGGAATGAGCGGAATCAGCGCCAGCACGGCGCCCAGGAAGGCGAGGGTTGCGTACGACGTGTTTGCAAGCACCAGGCCGGAGAGGCCCGCCGCAACGGCACCACTGATCCACGCGCTGGAGTCGGTGAACCCTTGGAGCTTGAGACGATCCTGAACAGCAACTCCGTCCTGGAGCAGGGTGCTTCCCGCAACGAATCCGAAGTTCCACGCGACCCCGACGCCGAACATCGACACGACGAGGATGGGTGTTGATGCTGTTGAGGCGGTGAATGCAAGGGCGCACGAGGCGACGAATACGCCGACAGCTGTTCCGATCATCACCCTTGCGCCAACTCGGCTGACGAGCAATCCCGTGACAGGTGCGATCGCAAACATCCCAATGGCATGGGCCATCATCACCCAGCCGACCGTGGCAAGGGATCCATCGTTCGCCCTTATGTGCAGCGGTGTCATCACCATCACGAGCACCATCACCGTCTGGCTCGTGATCACCGCGATCACCGAGAGTTGCGTTGACCGAGAAGCCAGAAGTGATGAGATCTTTGAAACGCGTGCACCTGACTCATGTGGACCGTCGTCCACGACGAGCTTCATCGGATCCGGCCGAAGCCCGATCGCCATAAGAATGGCGACCAGCGCGAACCCGATAACTGCAACGACCAGCGGTCCGATGAGTTCATCGAGCCCTGCGGTCGCGGCAAGAGAGCTCGTCGGCCCGATGAGTGGTGGTCCAATGACTGCTCCGACAGTCGAAGCCCAGACGATGATCCCGATCGCCTTGGCTCGCCCTTCCTGGGGGCGCATGTCTCCAGCCGCATATCGAGCCAACTGGGTGACGCTTCGCCCGGCGCCCACACCAAGCATGCCTGCGAGCAGGAGGAGGAAGTTGTCGGTGGAGATGGAAACGATCGACAGAATCGCGCCAAGCACGGCCAGCATGAAACCCGCAGTGAAGGCTGGTCTTCGACCGGTCTTTGAAGACATCCATGAGAGATACGTCGCTGCTGCCGCAACCCCAAGCGTTCCCACGGTGGGAGCGAGACCAGAGAGGGCAGTCGATCCCGTGATCTGCTCGGCGATGAGCGCACCAACGGTCGCGATTCCGATGTAGGCGGTTGATGCGATCGCATTGCCCGCAAACAGCGTTCCGATCAGCCTCTTACGAGTCTGTTCTCGTGTGTCGAGTGTTGTCATCGACTGCGGAGCGTACCGCTACGGGTGGCGGTGGTCCTCTGCTCGCTAGCCATCCATCTTTCGTTTTGATGGCTGGACCCTCGGCGGTTCGCCCGGCATCTTTGGGTAATGCGGGGGCCAGGGTGCGTCGCCAAGACCTTCATCCTCATCCCGAGCGACCCATTCGATACCAGCGCTGAGGTCGCCAGCCGCCTCATCGATACCAATGGTGAGGTCGCCAAGTTCGCCCCATCGATCCTTGAAGGACATCACGTCGCACATGTCGGTTGTGGTGTCGTCGAGTTCGTCCCACCGGAAAGGCGTTGACACCCATCCTGTGTGCCGTATCGAGTACGCAGAGGCAACTGTTTTGTCCCTGGCATTCTGGTTGAAGTCGATGAAGACGCCCGATCGTTCTTCCTTCCACCACTTCGTCGTTGCGACGGGGTTCCGCCGCTCCGCCTCTCTCGCAATGGCGAGGCATACGCGACGCACCACGTAATAGCTGTGACCGGGCTCGACCCTGATGTTGATGTGAATCCCCCTGCTGCCGGAGGTCTTGGGCCATCCGACGAGACCCAGTTCGTCGAGGATCTCCTTGATCGTGTGTGCAACGTTGATCACGGCGTCGAAGCCGAACTCATCCGTCGGGTCCAGATCGATTCGGAGCTCGTCCGCGTGATCGAGGTCGTTTGCCCTGGCGTTCCATGGGTGCAGGTCGAGGCAGTTCATCTGGGCCATCCAAACGACGTCCTGGACCTCCAGGGGGAGAAGCATCGTGCCGGGTCTGGCTGAGGGGAACACCACATCGACTTTCGACCGTGCGTTCTTGGGAACCCTTTTGACATAGAACGGATCGTTTGCCACGCCCTTCGTCCAACGTTTCAACATCGTTGGCCGGTTGTAGACGCCGCGGAGTGCTCCTTCACCGCACATTGCGAAATGTTCGGCCACATCGAGCTTGGTCCATCCGCGGTCCGGAAAGACCACCTTGTCCGGACTCGAAATGCGCACCGGGACTCCGGCTGCATCGACGAATGCTTCAGTTGCCATGCGGGCAGTATGCCTCAAGGCCTAGCTTTTGGCTCTTAGCTCTTGGCTCTTGGCCGGGGCTTCGTGCTTGCTTTGCACACTGTGTCCTTCTTGGCCACTCCGTGGCTCAAAGCAGCGATGCGAAGCGAGCAAGCCAAAAGCCAAGGGCCAATGACCCGAACCTCTACGATCCCATCAAGCCATCGGGAGAGACCATGACCGTCGAAAGATACGAGACAGCTGAGGAAATGAAGAGTGTCTGGTGGGTGCTGTTGCTGCTCGGCGTTGTATCGCTCGGTATCGGTGCCGCGTTGATCTTCTGGCCTGGCAAGACGCTGACCGTCGTCACGACCATCGTCGGCATCTTCATGATCATCGCCGGCTTGGTTCGCTTTGGTGTCGCGATCTTTGACTCTCATGCACAAGAGCGCTGGCTCATGGCGATCTTTGGAATCATCGGCGTCGTGCTGGGTGTCATCATCATTCGAAACCCGGAAACGACCATCAAGGTCATCGTGTTGATCACGGCGATCTTCTGGCTCATCGGTGGGATGGTCGACTTCTTCAGGGGGGTTACCAACGCTGACCTTCCGGACCGGGGACTTCGGATCGCAATGGGTGCGATGTCAGCGATCTTTGGTGTCGTGGTTCTCGTATGGCCGGAGATCACGGTCGGCATCTTTGCGGTCCTGATGGGGATCTACGTCGCGTTCTTCGG
>JBPCTY010000011.1:0-12179 GCA_051011415.1 Acidimicrobiia bacterium | reverse complement strand
GCATGTGGGCTTGCCCAGCATGGATCGCATACTCGTCGATCATCTTGAGCAACACCCATCGAAGCGGACGGCCGTTCCCTGCTCCAGGGGTGTCAAGCGAGTCAATCGATGCGATCGCGTGGTCAGCAGCTCCAACCGCCTCGAAGTAGATTTCCAGGTCGTCGTCGAGGCTGTCGACGGTGCCTCCTGCGTAGTCCTCTTCGCCGTAGCGCATCGGGTTCGTACCTCCGAGGAGTCCCCAGCCGACGTAGCCCTCCTCCATCTGGGTCATGTGGCGCACCAAACCCAGAACCGACAGCTGGACTGGCTCTACCGAGAACGCCGCGAGTTGCTCTGGTGTGAGGTCTCGAAGCTTGCGCTGGAACTCGTGACGCTGGTACCGATACCAGTCCGTGAGTTCGACCCTGAGGTCGTCGGTGGGCTCTGGAGCGTTCCACGCCGAGAGATCAAGGTTGGCGAGGTCCTTGTACGACATGGCGTCCTAGGCCCCGTTGTCGACGTGGGTAAGGAACTCGAGGGTGCGTTCAAGAACGAGTGAGGCCGACTGCTCGTCGTACTCGGTGGAGGTCGCGTCGGTGAACAGATGCGCCGAGCCGGGATAGACGATCAGTTCTGCACCTGCGGACTGGTCTGCTACATCGACGAATGCTTTCAGGGTTTCTTCCTCGCCGAAGGGATCGTCCTCTGCGATATGGAGTTGCACGGGCACGGACTCGGGCCACACGTCGCCAAACGTCTCGATCGGAACGTCGCCATAGTGATAGAGCAACGCACCGACGGCAGCCGGCGCAGTTTGTGCGAGCTTGTGCGCAACAAGCCCACCGAGCGAGAAGCCAGCAAACACCGTTGGTACATCCTGCTGGTCTGCAATGGCCGCGCCTGCCTCGACCAGGGTCATCATCCCGAGGTCGTCTGCATGCGCAACTCCAATATCGAGATCGTCGAAGACCGCACCTCCGTAGAGATCGGGCACCGACACCTCGTGACCCGCGGCCCTGAGATCATCTGCGAAACGGAGCACACCATCGGTCCTGCCGAGTGCGTGGTGGAAGAGGAGAACGTTGGCCATTGGCGATCAGGCTACTCGGAGGGTGTCGACCTCACGGCCTTCAGTCGTCGAAGGCGCTTGCGACATCATCGAGGGATTTCCCTTTTGCCCTCCCCAGTTTGCCGGAGGGTCAGGGAAGGGTGCTCAGTGGCGCGGCGTACCAGACAGCGCTGGTCGAGCAGCGGTCGCGGATGACCTTGGGGATCTGTATCGCCGAGGCTCCCTCGTCAAGACTTACCCCACCACCCGGGATGAGAAGGCCTTCAGCGGTGCCTGCATCGACGTTCGCAATCAACTCTTCAGCAGCGGGAACGTCGTCAACGTGCCACACCACGATCGTGTTGTCGACGTACAGACAGCCGTCACGGATCTCGGCTTCCCCGCCGTGAAGGGCTTCGTTGAATGCATCGGGTTCGTGGCTGAAGATCCACACATTGTCGACCTCCGTTGCCGTCACCGGCGACTCAGGATCGAGGTTGAACGCATCTTCCTGGATGTCGGTGAGTTCGGGCGTCGAACTGCACGCCGCGGCAAGCACGGCAATCGCGGCAGCCAGCATGATTCCGGTCCTTCTCATGGCCCACACCGTAGAACCGTCGCCCAGATAGAGGTGGCGACGGTCAGCCAGACTCTGTCCTGTCGGGGTTGATGATCGGTTCCCGTTCGGCGGCAAGCCGCTCGATGAGAGGCACTACCTCCGCAGGCGACGGCATCGCCGCGATGTTGCGGGCAATCCGCTCCGCATTGAGCGGATACACGCCTTCGGTGAGCAACGCATGTGCTGCCTCGCGCACTTTGTCCGGTGCGAGCGATGAGAGATGCAGATATAGACCAGCGCCAAACGCTTCGACCACTCTGGCATTGTTCGGTTGATCGGCGCCGTGGGGGATCACGATCGATGGCACCCCATGCGATAGCCCAGCAATCGTCGAGCCCCAGCCCCCGTGGTGAATGAAGATCCTGCAGCGAGGAAGAAGCGTTTGGTGCGGTACCCAGCTCTCGACGATTGCGTCGTCGGGCGGATCGCCGACATCGATGCCGTCGGGTGCGCTGATAACCAGCTGCACCCCCTCGCTAGCCAACCCCTCGACGACCTTTGGATACGCATCCGAGTGATACGAGAAGAGCGAGCCGAAGCCAACGTGGACGATGTCCTTGTCGGGGTCGAGCCTCTCAACCCAATCGGCGTCTACTTCCGCAGCATGGGGGACGGGTCGCATCGGGTGGGCTGTTGCGGCGCGGAGCTGAGGCTCCCATGGAGTGATCCCTGCGGGTGCCATATCGAGGGTCAGATATCGGTCCAGCATCGACTCGCCGTACAGGAGCGGCACCGGGCCGAGCCCGAGGTCGTTGCGGATAGCGTTCTCTGCCGCCATTGGGCCCTTGGCCAGCACCTCCGGACGTTCAGCAACGTCATGCGGAAGTGCGGCGCCGAACAACGGACCGCCGCGGATGTAGTTCAGGACATTCACCCAAGGGATGCCATTGACCTCGCCCCAGAGGCGCGCTCCCCGTTCGTCCGGGTCGAGCACGATGACATCGACGGGCCAGTCCAGCTGGGTGAGCGACTCGTAGACCGCTCTTGGACCGACGTCCCAGAACATCTTCATCATTGCGTCGTGCGTGGGTTGGTCCTCCATGTCGAGGACCTCGCGAACATTGCGCTGCGTCCAATCAAGGCCCACCGGAACCATTTCAAAGCCGGTGCCGGCGACCACATCAGCAAACGAAGGGGAGGTTGCGATCCGAATTTCGTGGCCGGCGTCGCGCAGAGCGGTTGCAAGCGGAACGTTCGGATACAGGTGACCGGCACCGGGAATGGTCGAGAACAGAATGTTGAGACCCACGGGCAGCGAAGCTAGCAGACGCCGACTCCGATCCCCGATGGCACCATTGCCGTCAACCGACTGACGGTTCGACTCCGTATCCCTACCGTTGGACATGACAATGACAATCAACCCTTTTGAGCTGATACGAACTGCGGCGGCGGACTCGACCGCCGGCCTGTTTGCGCACGACGCGTATCCGCTTGCGCAGTCCCTGAAGTACCAGGGCGATCCAGGGCTCTTTGGCCCCGGATCGCCCACATGGCTCATCTCGGGGGATGTAGCAACGTTCGTCGGAGGAATCCGCGCACTCCTGATCCAGGCAGCTCACCCGGAAGTCGTGGCGGGCGTAGCCGACCACTCGGTCTTCGAGGAAGACCCCCTCGGTCGGCTCTCTCGAACCAGTTCGTACGTCACCGCCACAGCGTTTGGTGCGATGCCAGAAGTGGAAGAAGCCATTTCTCGTGTGCGCCGAGCTCACGTTCCTGTGAAGGGTGCATCGCATCGAGGGATCAACTACACGGCTTCTGGATCGGGCTTTGCCTCGTGGGTCCACAACGTTCTGACAGACTCGTTCCTTGTAGCCAACCAGCACTACGGCAGGATGACCCTCGAGGAAGAATCTGCTGACGCCTATGTTGCAGAACAGACCACCCTCGGAGGGAAGCTTCACGCTGGTGACCTACCTGTCACTGCCAGTGGCCTCGCCCACTGGATCGAGGCACATCCCGACATCGCGCCGTCACCCGGCATGGAGAGAACGGTTGCGTTCTTGAAGAGTCCGCCGCTGCCGGCCGGTATCTCTGCGGGCTATCGCATCTTGTTCCAAGCAGCTGTCGCGACGATCCCCGAGCGGATCCGGGGCATGCTTGGCGTATCCAGCCTTCCCTTGGCGGAAGCGACGGGCCGCCAGACGGTCAATGCCCTGCGGTGGACGATGGGATCATCACCCTCATGGTGGATCGCCCTTGAACGTGTTGACGCCGACTTCCCCGAAGGAGTCCGGTTCCGGCGACCGCCACCCGCCGACGACGTATTGCCCCGCTGGGAGACCTACTTGAAAGGGTCGCACTAGGGGGAGGGCGGACGAAAGCCCCGGCCTGGCGCCGAGGCTTCGTCATTCCTGGATTCGAATGTCAAGAGTCACATTCGAATCCTCGGCTCGGCACTTCCCCTGACAGTGCCGGTGCCCCCCACACTCGCCGATTTGTGCCCAGAGGCACACAGAGCAACGTAGCTGAGAGGCCTTGCCGGATGCAAGTCGGCTGGAAGGGTCTGGAAGCCCGTGCTGCGAGATAGAGTCGTCGACGACGACGAGATGCGGAGACGACCTGATGTGGCCAGAGCTGGCGCTAGTGCTGGCACTGATCGCGGTCAACGCATCGCTTGCTGGCACCGAGATCGCACTCATCTCCCTGCGCGAACCAAAGCTGACCCAGCTGGACAACCAGGGCGGCACCGGCTCGGTTGTTGCGTCACTCGCAAGGAACCCGACTCGCTTTCTGGCCACCATCCAGATCGGCATCACCCTCGCCGGCTTCCTGGCATCAGCTGTTGCCGCAACGACCCTTGCCCAACCGCTCGTGCCCCTCTTTTCAGTGTTTGGCGATGCAGCCGAGACGGTCGCCGTCATCCTCGTGACCCTGGTGCTTGCGTTCTTCACTCTCGTCTTCGGCGAACTTGTTCCGAAACGGCTCGCTCTCCAGAAGTCCGAGACGTGGGCTCTAGCGATGGGCTGGCCCCTCCACTGGTTCGCGGTCGTCATGACACCGTTCGTTTGGGTGCTCAGCATCTCGACCGATGCAGTAGTTCGCCTCTTCGGCGGCAACACCGATGATGAGCAGCAGCGGATCGAACTCGCTGAACTCGCAGATCTGATCGTTGCCAGCGGTGGACTTCATCCCACACACGAGCAAGTTGTGATCGGCGCGATCGAGGTCGCAGACCGCACGCTTGAAGAAGTGATGACCCCTCGCACTGAGGTCACCTTTGTGGAAGCCGACCGCACCGTTGACGAAGTCCTCCGCACGATGGAGAACGAAGCGTTCTCGCGGGTACCGGTCGTTGAGACAAACGGAGGCCTCGACACGACGCTCGGAGTCGTGCATGTGCTGATGCTTGTGAAGCAGCACCCGTTGGTACGCGTTGGGACCGTGGCGGCCTCGATACCCAACCTCCCCGAATCGCTTCCCGTCCTCGACGCATTGCGCACACTCCAGGAGGCACATCAGCAGATGGCGCTTGTCGTCGACGAGCACGGCGGCGTCGAAGGCATCGTGACTGTGGAAGACCTGGTCGAGGAACTCGTGGGCGAGATCTACGACGAGTCGGACCGCGACATCGCATCGGTGGAAGTGATGACCGATGGTGCGTTGCTTGTCCCCGGACGGTTCCCGGCACACGACCTGGTCGATCTCGGGCTGGAGGCGCCTGAGGGTGAATTCACGACGGTGGCAGGACTCATCCTCGAAGGTTTCGGGCGGCTTCCGGAACAAGGCGAATCAGTGACGATCGATGGTGCCATCTACACCGTGACCGACGTGAAGGACAAGGCGATAACTCGAGTGTCCATCCTTCCACCGCAGGAGCCATCGAGCTCTGAGTGACCGCTGGTTCGTGTGTCACAGACGTGTGACACTATGGGGTCATGGACATTCCAGGGATCCTGCATGCGGATCTCGACGCTTTCTACGCAGCGGTGGCCGTGCTTGAGGATCCGAGCCTCGAGGGCAAAGCCGTGGCTGTTGGAACCGGCGTCGTGTTGTCGTGCACCTATGAGGCGCGCAAATACGGCGTGCGTGGCGGCATGCGGATGGTGGATGCGCGTGCTCGCTGCCCCCACCTCGTCCTTGTGGATGGCACCTTTCGGGCGTACACCGAGTACTCAGAGAAGGTGTTCCGCATCTTCGAGTCGTACACACCGAAGATCGAACGAATCTCGATCGATGAGGCCTTTCTCGACATCTCTGGATCGATCCATCTCTTCGGCACACCCGAGGACATCGGCACCGAAATCAGGCAGAGGGTGAAAGAAGACACCGGTCTTGCAGTGTCGATCGGTGCCACAACACGGAAGTTCCTTTCGAAGATCGCCTCACAGGTCGCCAAGCCAGATGGTTTGATCGTCGTGGAACCCGGCAGCGAAGCCGCATTCCTGCATCCGCTCGATGTGTCGCTCATGTGGGGCGTCGGTCCGGTCACTGAACGCAAGCTCAACCAACTCGGCATCCACACGATCGGCGACATTGCAGACTCAGACCCTGACGCCCTCCGGTCGATGCTCGGACCGGCCGCTGCGGGCCACATGTACGCCCTTGCGCACAACCAAGATCCACGGCCCATCCAGCGGTCCCGCAAGGCAAAGTCAGTCGGTGCCCAGAGTGCGATCCGCTCGAGGATTCGCACGATGGAGGAGCTCATCCCAGTGCTCCAACGGCTCACCGACAGGGTCGCCGAGCGATTGAGGGCAAAGGATCGAACCGCCCGAACGGTCACCGTCCGCGTCCGCTTCGGTGATCTGTCGGCCGTGACGCGGTCCGCAACAATGCCAACCCCCACATCAGCCACCGGTGCGCTACTCGACGTTGCAACCGCTTTGCTTCAGAAGGTCGTGGATGAGTATCCGAATCACGAGACAAGCCTCGTTGGCATCTCCACGTCAGGGCTTGGCGTTGGTGAGCCCATGCAGCTTGCGATGGGTGTCGATGACGAATTCAGCGTTGGGGGAACACCACAGGAGCTCGAGTACCGCTCGCTCGACTCACAGGTGGATGAGCTTCGCAAGCGATTCGGGAGAGACGTGGTGACGCACGGGTCCGACCTGATGTCTGGCCGGTCTGAGTTCTCGGACGGCCTTTCCGACATCATGACGCTCCACGATCGTGGGCCGATCGAAGCTGAGGACGACGGGCCCGAATACGTCGAGGAAGAGGACGTCACGCAACGGGAGAAATAGGGGTGCTGGTGCCCCCGCACCTCTGCGATACTTCAGGTGCCCCAACACGAAGGAGTCTCCAATGAGGAGCAAGGGAACTGCAACATGGAACGGCGATCTCTTTGGCGGATCGGGTGAGGTCAGCCTCGCATCGTCTGGCGCCGCAGGACCACTTCCTGTCAGCTGGGCAAGCCGCACCGAGGCAGCCAACGGCAAGACCAGCCCTGAAGAGTTGATCGCTGCTGCTCACGCGGCCTGCTATTCAATGGCGTTTTCCAACATGCTTGCCCAGGCAGAGCACACCGCGGATCAGCTCGACACGTCCGCTGTTGCAACGTTCGCAAAGACGGATGCCGGCATGCGGATCACCACGATGGAAATCACTGTTGTCGGTCAGGTACCTGGCATCTCGGCAGACGAGTTTGCCGAGCTCGCCGAAGGCGCAAAGAACGGCTGTCCTGTCAGCAATGCGCTTGCAGGCAACGTGGAGATCACACTCAACGCCAGCCTCGCATAGTCACCGACGCATCGTCCTGCTCCCGGCTGACATCCCTCGGTGCTCTCGCCGAGTGCTATCGCACGTAGTCTGTAACGACCGACGGCGATGTTTGCTCGCGGTCGAGGACAGGGTGGATATGCGTGAGTGACCAGTCGAGCGTTAAGCGACGGCTCCCGGCCGGGATCATCGATACGGGGTTTGCCTCATTGGCAACCTTCATCGTTGGTCTGACAGCTGTTGTCCGCTTCGACGACGTCAACAGGGGTGCCTACGCGCTGTTCTTCTCGGCGTTTGTCATGGGGCAACTCATTGCAAACGAGTGGATCTTCACCCCGACTGAAGTCGAAGCGGTATCGGCGCCGGAGTCGCGGCGATTGGTGCTGCTACGGCGATCCCTTCCACTCGGCACCCTTCCGTGTTTCCTTGGTGGAACTGCAAGCGTTGTGGCGATGGTGCTTGCGCTCTCGTACACATCAACTGACGTGGTCGTGGCCCTTGGAGTGACCACAGCCATGTTGATCGTCTTCTCGACGATGCAGAGTCATGTTCGACGCATGTTCCACATTGCGGCCCGATCCACTGTCGCGGCTGGCATGTCCTTCGTGCAGTTCGTCCTCGTCGTGGCGTTTGTCGCGCTCGGCACGGTCCAAGACATTCCTCTGGCATGGTTGCCTCTCGGTGCGCTCGCGCTTGCAAACGCGCTCACGCTGTTGCTCGGCCTGTGGCTCGCACGGCCTGAGTTCCGGGAAGCGGCTCCCTTCGAACTTCGCTTTCGTGAGCTCAGCATCAGAGGCTTCTGGTTTGTGCTCAACGGTGCAGCCTCGGCAATAGCAGGCTTCGTAGTAGCTGTCGCGATCGCAGCACTCGCTAGCCCCGAGGATCTCGGCTACGCCGAGTCGGCGAGGATCGTGGCCCAACCGGTTCTGGTCTTTGCGGCCGGCCTCACAGCGGTGCTCGGCCCTCGTGCGATGCTCGCCGGGTTGGAGCGAGACAAGGTGATGTCTCGTTCTACCAGCAGGATCTACCTGATGATCCTGCTGTCCGGATCATTGTTGTATCTTCTCATCGTCTCGTGGGACTGGGGTGCAAACCCGATTGCTGCACTTGTTCCCTCTGCCTATGTGATTTCGGCGCTGGTTGCTGTCTCGATCGTTGCCAACGTCGTGGCCGCGCTCACCTTCTTGCAAGCAGATGAGCTGGCCGGTGCCGGTCGAGAGCGTTCGCTTGCCGGTATCGCTTGGTTCTCTTCGATATTCATCCTCCTCGGCGGTCTCACGGCTGGTGCGACAGGTGCGTATGCTCGATCAATCGCGATCGTTGGCGGCGGATCCGTTCGGTTCGTTGTTCAGCAGGTAGCACTCGGTCGGGTGCATCGCACGGCGCCGACCGAGACGATGCACACCGATTCGCAGGTGGAGACGACATGACGGGCAGGATCGAAGAGATCGCAATGGCGGGCAATCTTGGCTGACATTGTCTTTCTCGCCCACGGACTCACAAGCCCGCTCAACGCGAGCTTGGCCCTGTGCAAGAGGTTGCGAGCGCAGGGTCATGTGATCACCTATGTGAGCCACGCGGACCTCCAAACTGTGGTCGAGGCGAACGGGTTCGCGTTCGTGAGGCTGAGCGCCGACGAGCGAATCCGTGAGCGCACCGAAACTCTCAGTCGTAGCAATCCAGCGCGTTGGGCATCGGAGATGAGAGCCGCACGCGCAGAGTCGGCTTCGCTGCCCGAGATGGTCGAGGTTGTGGCTTCGATCGATCCGGATCTGGTTATCGCCGACATCGAGACGCATTACGCCATCATCGCCACCGCGACGCTCCAACTGCCGACGATCCTGGTTATGAACTGGTTCTCGATCTTCGAGCGCCCCGGCCTTCCTCCACCAGGGTCAGCCCACATCCCGGACGGGACAGCTGAGGACGCGCGCGCGGCCGAGCGAGAATGGAGAGGCGTCCGCGCTCGATCTGTCATCGATCGTACGCGTCACAAACTCGGTCGGGGAGGTGTAGGCGATGTGCTTCGCCCAATCGGGTATGGCACCTACCACTATGCCGATCTCAAGACAGTCGCGACCACTCGTGGGTACCCGCTTGATCGGGAGACGGACCGAACACAATGGTTGAGGCCTTACACGTACACCCAATACCCGATCCTGTGTTTCAACGCCTTCGAGATGGAACTGCCGCATGAGCCACCGGCGAACCTTCGCTATGTCGGTCCCATGGTTGACATGGACCGAGAGGAACCTCGGCTGTCTGGCGATGCGCTCGGCCGGTGGGAAGCGTTGAAGGCACGCCGAGGATCAGATGAAAGCGATCGGCCGCTGGTGTATTGCTCCCTCGGCTCGTATTGGGCCGATCTCGAGTTTCTTCAGATGATCGTGAACACTTTCGTCCGGCGTCCCGAGTGGGATCTCGTTCTCGGACTCGGCGAGCAAACGAGCCTCGGCGACTTTGGGGACCTGCCAGACAACATCACGCTTCTGGAATGGGCGCCGCAGCTGGAAGTGCTTGCCGAGGCGGACGTGGCGATCAACCACGCCGGGGTGACGTCGGTCAATGAGTGCCTGCTGTTCGGCGTCCCGATCATCGCGTATTCCCCGGACCTGACTGACCAGGACGGTGTGGCTGCGCGAATTGCGTACCACCGAGTGGGCATCGCCGCTGAGTGGGACACGACCAACCCCCGCCTATTGGAGCAGCACGTTGAGCGCCTCCTCGATGATGAGAGCTTTCGGAGCAATGTCCAGGCGATGGGCTCTCAATTGCAGCGATATGCGCAGGAACAAACAGCGGAGAGGCTTATCTCACGGTTCCTGGAGACGGGCGAGCTCGTAGACCAGCCGCCTCGCCCGGCTGACGGCTAGGCATCAGCCGCAGAGACCGCCTCCGGGATCGCCACGTCATCGTCCGGTAGTGGCAGCAGACGATCGCGGGAGCTGTCGTACCAGAAGAACGCCGCTGCGACGATGTACATCAATACCACCGGCAACAGCTGGCGAGGCCACACGGATATGCGAACCATGATCCATTCGGTCCCGAGGTCAACACCGAACGCTCGCTCGACCGCCCACATCGCAGCGATCAACGCCAGCAGGCCCGACAACACGTACATGGCCGGGAGATAGACGCGCGTTCGCCTGGCGAGGTACAGGGCAGGGAAGACCAGCAGGATGATTATCGCCTGCCCGATCTCGATGCCGATGTTGAATCCGAGCAGCGACACGAACTGTCGACTCTGCGTGAGGCCGAGATCAGCCAGCAGACCTGCAAAGCCGAAGCCGTGCACCAGCCCAAAGCCGAAGGCGATGATCCACTCACGATTGATGATCACGGGTCGGATGTTGTGGAGGGCAGCCAAAATGATCGACACGGCGATAGCTGTTTCGACCAGTGCGGGAGGCAACTCGATAAGCCCAAGGCCGCCAAGGGTCAGAGTGATCGTGTGGGCCACCGTGAACATCGTCACGATCTTGAGGACGCGCCACAGGCTCGATCCAAAGCTCGGCGCTGGCTCCCAGCCCTTTGGTCGGCTGAATACGAGGACAGCCGGCAACACCAGCGCAATGATGAACAGGATGTGGTCTATGCCAATCCGAATGTGCTCGACGCCGAGGGCGATGACACCTGTGACTCCGCTCCAAAACGAGGTGTCACCAAGGTCCACCGTCTGTGTCGTGTTGTCGGCGGTGAACCGCAGCAGGGAAGTGCCTTCGTTGTTGAACGTTCCCGAGCTGAAGTCAGTAAAGATGATGAGCAGCGCATCTCGGGCTGGTTTCTCATGGATGATGGCGTCGTAGGTGATAGAGAATTGTCTTGGCACGCTGTCAAAGGCCTGATCGACTACGAACTCTGATACGAGGTACGCACCGTCGACCCCCTCGACGCCATCGAAGCCCCCGAAGACGATCGGCCAGTCGGTTCCGTCGAGAGCAGCCATGAACAGGTGCTCTTCACCGTAACTATGGATTATTTCCGGATTGGCCTCAGCCCAAGCTGTTGCCCCTTCGGGATCGTCCGGGATGTCGAGTCCGAGCACCTCGTTCAGATCCTCGACCGGATAATGGATCGAGCCCTCGATGCTCTCATCGAAGATGTCCAGATACACATAGCTCTGATCACCAGAGTGGCCGACGGCTATGCCCATCATTGTGATCGACGCCATCAATGCGGCGAGTAGGACCACCACGGCCTTGCGCGTAGTTTGCTGAATCATCGAATGCCTCCGCATACTGTCGATCGAGAATCAGTGTTTGTCTGGCCGGTTGACGGGTTGTTCAAGGCGCCACTCAAAACGCGCCTGCGCCTTCTGGACGAGATGAGAGCGGGAGCACTACCCAAGTAGTCACGAGATCACCGGACCACCGGCATCCAACGCTGAACGATCGGCGGCTTGGATAGTCGACGTCGAATCCGTCGATAAGTCGCGCCTCAAAGCCCGATGAGGTTGGAACCAGTGAAGCAGTCTCGAATCCGAAGAACTGGCGGTGTCGTGGGAAGAATGCCTTGTAGATGGACTCTTTCGCCGAGAAGAGGGCAATGAGGGCACGGGATTTTGCGTCATTGTCAAGCGAGCGAATCCATGTGCGCTCTTCGATGCGGAGTACGTGTTCCCATAACTCGGTCACCGGTCCCAGCTGTTCGATGTCGACCCCCACGCCGTCGGTATCTGCGGCCGGTGCGGCGATTGCAACACCGAAACCAACAGCATGAGAGATTGACCCGACCATGCCGTTGGGCCATAACGGTTCGCGGTTTGGACCTGAGAGGACGGGTTCGTCGGTCCAGCCAAGGCTCCGAAGCGCCAGATGCGCTGCGCCTCTACCCCTTGCGAAACTGACTCGACGCTTCTCAACGGCGGCAGGACCG
>JBPCTY010000010.1:0-8679 GCA_051011415.1 Acidimicrobiia bacterium | reverse complement strand
ATCTCAGGCAACCGGTGCGGCCCAAACACGATAAGGGCGACCAGCCCTATCAAGAGGAGCTCCCCGAAACCAATGCTGCCGATCATGGTGCGATGGTAGGACGCAGCCCCCACCCAGCAACGATGTGTCTAACGCGAGAATGCCGCCGTGTCGTACGGCGGCATTCGCTGGCCCCTCACGGGTTGGGTCGGATTACGAGTCCGACGCAACCAACCGCCCGAACCAATCGTCACTTTCCAGCTCTGAGACAAACTGTCCAATTTCAGCTTCCGTGATCGGAGGCTGTCCAACGGTGACCTCGTAGGCGACACCAGTGGCGAGCAGGATGCTCACGACACGTTGTGATGCAGGCCTGCGCTGCGTCGATGTGCATGATGGGCACACGAAACGGTAGGTCCCCTCATCTCCGTTACCCGCAAGTTCGAGAGAGATATCGGTCGTAGTGAGCTCAACGTCTCCGCAGCTCTCGCAGGTAGTTCGAATGGTTGTCATCACGCCGCTCCATTAGGCCAGTGTCCTCAATGACATCGGCAGTTGGAGCGACGGGTAAAGGACTATTCAGGCGGTAGTCACTTGGCGGATGCGTAGGTAGCCAGTATGCGGTTTCGGAGTTCATCCCGTGCGGCGACGACCTCGTTGCCCTCGACGTCGGAGACGTCTGGCCCGAGCTGCAACAGGAGCCTGCCTGCGACGAGAGGATCGGCCACGCTCATTCGGATTCGCAGGTCGCCTCCGTCGAGTTCTTCCGCATCAACGGGGTAGTACTCAGCCACCCATCGAGCGGTGGATGTGACCGTGAACTCAACGTGCACGTCGGACTCGCTCGGCTGGTATCCCACCATGCCCTGAGAGCTACTCGGTGGTTCGAACTGATCCTCGAGCACCTCGATGGAATCAATGCGGTCGATGCGGAATACCCTGCGGTCCCCTGCCAGCCGGCAGTGTCCGGTCAGGTACCAGTTGCCGAGGCTGAACGAGACGTTCCACCCTTCGACATCACGCTCCGATCGTTCGTTCGACGCCATTCCTACATAGCCAATCCGAACAACGCGGCCGGTCTCGATGGCATCTCGCAACGTATGCACCTCTGATGGCGTCGGGACGTCAAAGTGGACAGCCTCAGCGGACTCCACCCCGATCACCTGGGCGAGCTTGTCGACCGCCGAGCCAAGGGCTGCGGGCGCCTGATCCGACTCCAGCAAAGTCATACCTGCGGCGAGCAAGCCGAGGGCTTCCGCCGGGGTCAAGCGGAGAGGTCTGGCGAAATAGTCGGCGGCATCGACATGCACTTCGTCCTCGAAGATGTCGACATCGACGAGATCCCCTGGGCCATATCCGGGCAGCCCGGTAACGAACACGAGATGGAGGTCCTTGACGAGGTCAGCCTTGTCGTCGTAATCGAACCGTTCGACAAGATCGTCGATGTCTGCGCCATCGTGCTCAATGATGTACGGCAGAACGGCGAGAATCCTCGCAAGGCGTCGAGATGTGCGCTCTGAGGTCATCTCGAACCGCCAACGTATGCAACAAACGCTTCGCGCACCTCAGGTGGTCCTTCGAGCACAGCCTTGTCGTCGAAACTGAGGAGCCAGGTGATCAGCCCCGGAACTGAGGCGTATGGCAGTTCCACCAACACACCCGATCCATCTCGATCGATCTCAATCGCCCTCGCCCATCGCCTCATCGCGACCGCTACAACATCCGCATCAAACCGCACCATCGCTGTCTCTATGGGGCCTTCGTCGCGTAACCCGCTCAACGCTTCTGACGCATCGAAATCGACTGGGCGTTCGAAGGCGCCCGTGCGTTCATCGATCGAAGGATCGCCCATCCGATCAAGGCGGAACACCTTGATGAGGTCGATATCCGATGACTCAGGGCCGACGAGATACCACCGCCCGAACCGGTGGATCAGCCCATATGCGGCGACTTCCCGCTCGCGATCCCGGTAGGCAAAACGCACGTACCTCTTGTCACTGACGGCTCCAAACAGATCTCCAAGGGACTGGAGATCCTGACCAAGGTCAGCCGCAACCGAGCTCACTGGAGCGCTGACCGGGGCGCCTCCGAGTTTGAATATCGCCGCAAGTTCCGTGGGCTGGCCTCCGAACCGAACCGCATCCGCAGCGAGAAGGAGTGCGCTCCGCTCCTCGTCCGTGAGGCCGGGGTCATCAAGGGTGTAGTCGTCAGACGGTACGACATAGCCGAGTTCGACTTCCCAGACGTCCGTATGGGTCGTCTGAATGGGAACCCCAAGCGATCGAAGTAGATCCTTGTCACGCTCGAAGGTTCTGCGGAATGCCTCATCCGTCGGCTGCTCGTACCCCTTGACGGTGTAGCGAATCTCGTCAGCCGTAACCGGACGTCCCACCGTCAGCAGAAACGCGAGAAGATTCAGGATCCGTTCTATCACCTTGTGCATCGCAGAGATCGTATCGCGGCGAGCGGCCGTGTGGAAGGTCGCTAGAGGGTGGCGATCAGACGATCAACGCGATCGTCGTAGGCCTTGAACGGGTCCTTGCAGAGGACCGTGCGTTGGGCCTGATCGTTCAGCTTCAGGTGCACCCAGTCGACCGTGAAGTCTCTGCGCTTTTCCTTTGCTGCGCGGATGAATTCCCCTCTGAGCCGTGCACGGGTCGTCTGCGGAGGAACGGTCATGGCCTTGGCTACTGCATCGTCGGTGACGATCTGATCCATCAGCCCAGCCTTCTCAAGCTTGTAATAGAGCCCTCGTTGACGATTCACGTCGTGGTAGTTCAAATCGATGAGCGCCAATCGAGCAGATGACAGAGGCAGGCTATGGCGCACCTTGTACCGCTCGATCAAGTGGTACTTCGCCACCCAGTCGACTTCGCGATTCAAGGTCAACGGATCCTTTTCCAGGCCAGTCAGCATGTGCTCCCACATCGACACTGCACGCTCGACCTCTGGTGACAAGCCAGATGCTCGCGTGTACCTCATGACCCGCTCCAAATACTCCCATTGAATGTCCAATGCGCTCAGTTCACGTCCGTTGGCCAATCGGATCTTTCGACGACATGTTGTGTCATGGCTGATTTCGCGAATCGCACGGATTGGGTTCTCCAGACTCAAATCCCTGAACACGACCTCATCCTCGAGCATCTGCAGCAACGCAACCATGGACCCGATCTTCACGTACGTGGTGTACTCGGACATGTTCGAGTCACCGGCAATGACGTGCAGCCTTCGATACTTCTCCGCATCCGCATGTGGCTCGTCACGTGTGTTGATGATGGGTCGGCTCCGGGTCGTCGCACTCGAACTCCCTTCCCAGATGTGCTCGGCTCGCTGTGCAAGCGAATAGACCGTGCCACGTGCCGTTTGGAGGAGCTTTCCAGCGCCCGCCCACACCTGACGGGTGACCAGGAACGGAATCAGCGTGTCGATCATCCGCTGGAAGTCTGTCTCACGTTTTATCAGATAGTTCTCGTGGCAGCCGTAGCTATTGCCAGCCGAGTCAGTGTTGTTGCGGTACAGGTAGATATCCCCGCGAATGCCTTCCTCGATGAGTCGCTGCTCAGCCGATTCGACAAGACCTTCGAGGATTCGTTCGCCTGCCCTGTCGTGTGCGACGACGTCGAGTATCGAGTCGCACTCAGGCGTCGCATACTCGGGATGGCTGCCCACATCGAGGTAGAGCCTGGCGCCATTCTCGAGAAACACGTTCGAGGAACGGCCCCAACTCACCACCCTCCGAAAGAGGTATCGGGCCACCTCGTCGGGCGAAAGGCGGCGTTGGCCTCGCAGGACGCAGGTGACGCCGTATTCGTTTTCGATTCCGAAGATGCGTCGTTCCACGTCGTCAGCGTACCCCGTCACCCTGACTGCGAGGTCACTTGTCGAAGATCAGTGCATCAAGACCGAGCGGCGGCGATCTCGTTCGGTGTGAGCCTTCGGAAGGTCCGACGGTCCTCGGACCGGTCCAGAAACCCCGTTTCCCAACCCTCGGGTTCGATCGCACGCTCGGCTGCACCCTCAATGGCCGAGCAAGCTGCCGCGATCGCTGGGCCCAGGTCTGAGCCTGCCTCGACTGCAGCCTCCAACCGCTCGAAGATCGCTTCTTCATCGGCGCCGAGAACTGCGATTCCGTCAGCATCCCGAAGCGTTCCATCGAATTGGATACGGAAAATATTGTCTGAATCCGGGTCGTTCCCGACCTCGGCGACAACGATGTCGACCTCGTAGGGCTTGACCTCGTGAGAGAACACTTGGCCAAGTGTTTGGCTGTATGCGTTTGCCAAACCCTTGCCGTTCACATCCGATCGCGCATAGCTGTATCCCTTGACATCGGCGTACCGGACGCCAGCTACACGAAGCGTCTCGAACTCGTTGAACCGACCCACGCCAGCGAAGGCGATGCGATCGTATATCTCGCCGATCTTGCGAAGCGACGACGAAGGGTTCTCTCCGATGAGGAGGATTCCCTCGTTGGTTTGGAGCACAACAATCGGGCGACCGCGGCTAATACCTTTTCTGGCGAAGTCCGCACGATCCTTGACCAGCTGTTCGGGCGGTACATAGAACGGAGCGGTCATGGCCTGCCCTCCAGAACGCTGGCAACTATTGGCGCGAGACGTTCGTCGTCGTACTCGGAAACGCCATCTCCGGACACAGCCAGCACGTTCGGAAAGATCCCACGCTTGACATCGGGGCCACCGGTCGCTGCGTCTTCTTCGGCGGCAGCAACAAGTGCTTCGATAGCGGTTGCTACTGCGCTGGACTCATCCAAGCCATCACTCCAGGCGCCTTTGAGGAACGCTCTGGCCTCCATGCCGCCCGACCCTGTGGTTGCGTAGTTCAGCTCGTCGTAAGTACCACCTACGACGTCGAAGCTGAACAGTCGGCCTTGGTCGGTTTCATGGTCATACCCACAGAAGAGTGGAATGACGACCAAGCCCTGAAAGGCGAGAGCGAGATTGCCTCGGATCATCCGCGCAAGCGAGTTTGCCTTGCCATTGAGACTGAGACGGCTGCCTTCGATCTTCTCGTAGTGCTCCAATTCTGTCTGGAACAGCTTGATCAGCTCAACGGCCATGCCAGCCGAGCCGGAGATCGCAACTACCGAGTGTTCATCGGCCGGGTACACCTTGCGTACGCGTTTGTGGGCGATGAAGTTCCCAGCAGTTGCCCGCCGATCGCCAGCCATGATCACACCACCGGGGTACGTCAGGGCAAGTACGGTTGTCGCTTCGGGAATCTCAAGATCATGCGAGGATGGAGGGCTCCATTCGGGCATCTGTCCGCGTGCATCGAGTGCGGAGATAAACGACGCACCCTGCACAGACTCCCCCAGGCGGAGCGGGCCAACGTTCGAGTCAGCGATCACTCGCCACCCTTCTGCACGTAATTCTTCACGAACTCCTCTGCGTTCTCCTCGAGAACCGAGTCGATCTCTTCGAGCAGGTCGTCGATCTTGTCGGCAACCTCTTCACCGCGCGCCGTCGGTGCTTCCTGAATCTCCTCGGTGTCCGCACCGTCTTGCTGGTGCGCCCGCTCTCTCTCAGTCATCACTGCCTCCAAGCCGTTCGATCAATGTTGCTGCGTCAGGGCTGGAGTCCAGCAGACCCTCAACCATCGCTCTGGTCCCGCGACTGGGTTCCATCATAGGAACGCGAATCAGTACCGATTCACCAACATCGAAGACAAGAGAATCCCAATTTGCGGCGACGACCGCCGATCCGTACCGGCGTAGTGCCTCCCCGCGGAACCAAGCACGTGTGCTTTCAGGAGGGGTGATCACCGCTCGCTCGACCTCTCGGTCGGTGAACAAGCGACGCATTCGGCCCGCTGCAGCGAGACGGTGATACAAGCCGCGCTCGGGATCAACATCGTGATATTGAAGGTCGAGGAGTCTGAGCTTCGGGTCGTCCCATGCAAGATTATCCCGCTCCCTGAAGCCTTGGATGATTGAGAGTTTCGCTGCCCAGTCCAGCCGATCCGCAACCGCCTCCGGGCCTTGCTCGAAGTCATCCAGAAGCTTCCGCCATTCGACCAGCACCTGCTTGTACACGGGCGAGATTGACGCTTCTGCAACGTAGGTCTCGAGATCGGTGAGGTAGCGCCATTGAAGCTCAAGGGCGGATGTCTGCGTGCCATCGCTCACATCGAGGGCCGCGGTACCAGTGAGATCGTGACTCACTGCCACGACATCCCCAACAGCGTTGGTGAGTGCGGGAACCTCCGAGAGAGCGTCATCAGCAAGTGCGAGCAACATGAGCGAAGTTGACCCGAGCTTCACGAAGGTCTGAATCTCTGAGAGATTCGCATCGCCGAAGATCACGTGGAGCCTTCGGTACTTGCCAGGATCAGCATGCGGTTCATCCCGGGTGTTGATGATTGGCCGCTTCAGCGTCGTCTCGAGGCCGATCTCCTCCTCAAAGAAGTCGGCCCTTTGCGTGAGCTGGAAGTCCACCGCCTTTCGCCCGTGCTCCGACCCGACCTTGCCTGAACCCGAAAGAATCTGTCGAGACACCAGAAACGGCGTCAACGCCCTTGCGATATGCCCAAAAGGAACCGACCTCGCAACGAGGTAATTCTCATGCGCCCCGTAGGAGTTGCCTTTTCCGTCCGAATTGTTCTTGTGCAGGATGACACGGTCACCTTCGGGAAGCATCCGCGAGGCGGCATCTGCTGCCCGAGCCATCACAACCTCGCCGGCCTTGTCAAAAAGCGTTGCCTCGAGGGGGTCACCGCACTCCGGACTCGAATACTCCGGATGGGCGTGGTCGACATACAAACGCGCGCCGTTGTGCAGAACCGAGTTCACAAGACCCGAATCGGTCTCGTCTATGGGGAATTCACCGATCGTGAAGCCTCTGGCGTCTCGTCCCGGGCTCTCGTCATCGTATGACCAACGGATCCGATCGGCGCCTTCGCCGTACGCATTGACGACGATGGCTGATGTCGTGACCGGGTTGAATGCTGGATCATTGATGACCGCGATGCCGTATTCGACCTCGGTCCCCAGAACGGTTCGGTTCTCCATGATCTACAGGTACTGACCAGGCGATACCGCTTCGATAGCCCGCTGATCCCCATCGCCTTCGATGAGCGTGCGCACGTAGACGATCCGCTCGCCCTTCTTCCCTGATATTCGCGCCCAGTCGTCCGGATTCGTCGTATTCGGAAGGTCTTCGTGCTCCCGAAACTCCTGGGAAACAGCATCAGTCAGGTCCTGGGTCCGAAGCCCCTTGCCCTCATCAGCGATCTCCCGCTTGATCGCTTCCTTCTTCGCCCTACGCACGATGTTCTCGATCATCGCCCCAGACGCAAAGTCCTTGAAATACAGCTCTTCTTTGTCACCGTTCGCATAGGTGACCTCCAGGAACCGGTTCTCCGACCCTTCCGCATACATGTTTGTTACCGCAACATCGATCGCCTTGTCCCTGAACGCCATGACGTCGCCAGCATCGGCGACCTCTTCAGCGTCGAACGGCAGCGAATCGGTGAGATAGATCGAGAAGATTCGCCTGGCTGCCTCGATAGAAGGGCGTTCGATCTTGATCTTCACATCGAGTCTTCCCGGCCGAAGAATTGCCGGGTCGATGAGATCCTCCCGATTCGATGCACCAATGACAATCACGTTCTTGAGCGACTCGACACCATCCAACTCGCTCAGAAGCTGAGGAACGATTGTGGACTCGACATCGGAGGACACGCCAGTCCCTCTGGTTCTGAACAAGGAGTCCATCTCATCGAAGAAGACGATCACAGGAACGCCTTCGTCGGACTTCTCCTTCGCACGCTGGAATATCAATCGAATCTGACGCTCGGTTTCTCCCACGTACTTGTTCAGGAGTTCGGGTCCCTTGATGTTGAGGAAATAGGACCGGGCGTCTTCACCATCCTGCGAGCTTCGCACGGCCTTGGCCAACGAGTTTGCGACTGCCTTTGCAATCAGGGTCTTCCCACATCCTGGCGGCCCATACAAGAGAACACCTTTCGGTGCAGCCAGGTCGTACTCGGCAAAGCGATCCCTGTGGAGATACGGCAGTTCGACTGCATCCTGGATGATCTCTATCTGGTCGTCGAGGCCACCAATGTCTTGATAGGTGATGTTTGGAACCTCTTCGAGTACGAGTTCCTCGACCTCCGGTCGCTCGAGCTTCTCGAGAACCAGGCCGGTCTTTGGTTCGAGCCGGACATGATCCCCTGCTCTCAGGTACAACTCCTTCGCGGGCGCACCAAGGGTTACGACACGCTCTTCGTCGCCTCGACCCAGCACGATGAGCCGGTCGTCGACGAGAACTTCCTTGATCGTGGCAACTTCGCCGGTTGGATCGAAGTGGCGGACGTCAACGATGTTGAAGGCCTCGTTCAGGATGACTTCTTGCCCTCGCTCAAGCTCCTTGATCTCAACCGTGGGCTCGACCGAGACGCGGAGTTTGCGCCCTGACGACTGGATATCGACTGTGCCATCACTGTTCATCTGAAGCACGATTCCGAACGGGTTGGGAGGTGACGTGAGCTTCTCTACCTCGTCGCGCAGCAGGGCGAGCTGTTCCCTGGTCTCCGACAGCGCAGCTGAAAGCTTGTCGTTCTGGCTCGAGGCCTGAGCGAGTTGATTGCGCACATCGAGGAGCCGTTCTTCTAGGAGACGGACTCTTCGCGGTGCATCCTGAAGTCTCCGCCGCAATACGGCGATCTCTTCCTCGAGCA
>JBPCTY010000009.1:0-2827 GCA_051011415.1 Acidimicrobiia bacterium | reverse complement strand
GGGAAAGGCCGACGATGCCGGACGATCACTCTCTGGAACGGTGCTGGTTGTTGTTGTCGAAGGCTCAGGCGCCGTGGGGTCTTCAAACGTTCCAGCGCTTGCACAACCGGCGGCGATGACCGCAAGGGTGGTGAAAACTGCGATGGCTGTTGTGCGCATGGATCTCCTGGGTGGTGCCACTACAACGCTGGCTACGTCGGTCCGGTGTGTCGCATCGTCGGGTTCCCGACAGTCCTCCGGCCCCGGCGGGTTGCTCGACGTTGTTTCGAACATGACCTCTCACGAAGCCACACTCGACAGTCCCCTATCAACGGGCCTCGCATGGGCAGCAGGTCTCAGTGCCCTATGGGTACTGCTGGCAGTGCTCCGTCCCGAAACGACACTTCACCTCGGACCATTGTTGATACCGCTTGTTCCCTCACTCGTTATGGACGGATCACGCAACACCTTGCGGGCAACGCTTATCGCTGCGGCTATTGCGCTCGCGATCACTGCAATCCTCGCAGTCACTGGGAATCTCAGTGGCCCAGCGCTTGGACCGTTCCCACATGCACTCGCTGAGAGCGTCGTGTTCGTTGGAGTCGGTGCCGCAGTGGGTGTTGGCGTTGCGAGGCTACGACGAGCAGATATCGGTCAGTAGCGATTCGTCAATGACCGTGATCTGCCGGTAACCCGTTTCGATAGCCCCATTGGACTTGAGGTCGCCCAGTGCCTCGTTCACGGACTGTCGGCTTGCGCCGAGTAGTTCGGCGATGGCAGCTTGCGAGAGCCCGATCTCGCCAAATGCGTCCTGCTCGTCCAGCAGGATGCCAGCGACTTGTTGTCGGACGGTGCGGTCCATCAATCGAATCAACCGTTGCTGGGTAAGTTCGAGCTGACTCAGCCCGTTCACCAACCAACGCATCGAAAGTACGGGTCGCGCCAGGAGCAATGGGATCAGAATGTCCCGTTCGAGCCGCACGGCCGTGACCTTCGTTCCGGCTCGAGCTGATGAGAGATAGGGCCGCTCCTGGAACATTGCGATATCGCCGACGACGGACCCTGGACCCAATCTCGCCACGATCGTCCTACCGGACGCTGTAACCCGATACAGCTCGACCTCTCCCGTCTTCACTATGAAGCACGCCTCGGAGGCAGCACCTTCCTTGAACAGGTGCGTGCCTTGGTGTTTGTCGACGATGGTTCCGGCTTCGGCAAGCGCAACCGCATCCTCTGGACGCATTGGGAGATAGTCCGTTCGTCCGAGGCTCTTCGCAAGCCATGCTGCATGTCGATCGATCGTGACCATGCCTCGTGCAACGCATCGCGTTGTGATCGCGTTCCCAATGGTTCGCCAGTGATTGCTCGGTGCTAGCTGCGGCCGTAACGTGGAGGCATGCCTTACGAGTCCGTTCCCTACCGCCCCCTTGTGGTGCCAGACGACCAACAGCATGCTGTCGCAGATGCGGTGTTCGCAGAGATGGACAGCAGAAGAACCGTGCGAGAGTTCTCAGACAAGCCGGTATCACGCCACCTGATCGAAACAGCGATTCGATGTGCGTCCACCGCCCCGAGCGGCGCCCATATGCAGCCGTGGACGTTCGTCCTCGTCGGTGACACCGAAGTCAAGCGGCAGATCCGCATCGCAGCTGAAGCCGAGGAACGGCAGAACTACGAAGGCGGTCGGATACCGCCGCACTGGCGAGAAGACTTGGCACCACTCGGCACAGACGCCGACAAGATGTTTCTTGAAACGGCTCCTTGGCTCGTTGTGGTCTTTGAGCAGCGATACGGCACGAAACCCGACGGCGACAAACAGCACCACTATTACGTGAAGGAGTCTGTTGGGATCGCATGCGGGATGTTCATCGATGCGCTCCACCGGATGGGCCTTTCGACGTTGACCCATACGCCAAGCCCCATGGCATTCCTGAAGAAGCTGCTGGACAGACCAGAAAGCGAACGCCCATTCATCCTGTTCCCGGTCGGCTATGCCGCAGAGGGCACCGAGGTGCCTGATCTTGCTCGTAAGCCCCTGGATCAGGTCATGGTTGAAGTCAATGAGACTCCAGGCACCAGCCTTGACTCCAGCGATGAGCAGCCGACCCGCTAGCTGGGGGGTTGGTCGTCCAATCTGACGCGAATGCGTCGAAATCCTCGACCCTTGTTCTCTGCCTTCGGAATCGTGATCGAACCGACTTCGCCTGTCTCGTTGACATGGGTTCCACCATCCGCCTGGCGGTCAAGACCCACGATGTCGATAACCCGGACGCTTTCGATCGCTTCGGGCAATAGGTTTACCTTCGTCCGAATGAGGCTCGGGTCTTCATCAGCTGCGTTCCGCGGCAGGAACGAAACGTCAACTTGCCTCCGGCGCTGGAGCTCCTCATTCAGCTCACGCTCAACCACAGGCAAGTCGTCTGCCGACCAGTTCGGGATATCGAAGTCAAGCCGCCCCTCGCCGGGCTGCATGTTTCCGCCTGTTACAGGGCTCTGGAATCGATTCCAGACCACTCCGCACAGTGCGTGCAACGCGGTGTGCGTGCGCATCAGCTTGTACCGGCGACCCCAATCGAGGTCACCGTGGACCCTGGTTCCTTCCGGTGGAAGCCCGTCTTCGACCCAGTGCCACACACCGTCCCGATCGGCAGTAACCCGCTCCACCTCGAGCTTGTCATCGCCAATCGACAGGAACCCAATGTCATGGGGTTGGCCTCCACCGCCTGGATAGAACACCGTGCGATCAAGGAGGACGCGACCATCGTCAGTGTCTGTCCGCACGATCTGAGCCTGCATCGACTGCGCGTAAGCATCTGTCGAGTAGATGGTTTCGGTCATGGGGCCTCCT
>JBPCTY010000008.1:0-27828 GCA_051011415.1 Acidimicrobiia bacterium | reverse complement strand
CTCGGCGTCGATCTTGGGCCGCTGCAACTCCGGACACCATTGGTCGCCGCTGCTGGAACAGTGGGATCGGTGTACGAAGTTTCCAACACCATCAACCTCGACCGCTATGGCGCAGCGGTAGCGAAGTCTGTATCACCCGAACCGTGGGAGGGTCGACCATCACCAAGGCTTGGACACTCCGATGCGGGCATGCTCAACGGCATCGGCATTCAGAACCCGGGCATTGATGCGTGGCTCGCTGACACCGTCCCCCTCATCGTTGAGCTGCCCGTGCCCGTGTGGGGGAGTGCGGTCGCTCACGATGTCGCCGGTTTTGGGATGGTCGCTGCCGGTCTTGATTCCTCTCCGGTAGCTGCAGTTGAAGTCAATCTCTCATGCCCGAACCTTGACGGCATGCCGTTTGCGCTCGATGCAGGATTGTCTGCTGCGGTGATTGCCGAAGTTCGATCTGCAACATCGAAGCCGATCGGCGCCAAGCTCTCGCCGGACGCACAGAGTGTCTCGACGGTCGCATCCTCCGTGATGGAAGCAGGCGCAGACTGGCTTGTCATGGGGAACACGGCGATGGGCGCCGCGATCGATGTAGCAACGAGACGACCAGTGCTCAGCGGTCTTATCGGCGGATACTCGGGAGCACCCTTGCGGCCAATCGCTATTCGCTGCGTGCTGGAGATACATCGAGACATTCCGGACGTACCGATCGTCGGATGCGGGGGAGTGTCGACCGGCGATCACGTCATCGAGTACCTGCTCGCGGGGGCGAGTGCGGTTGGCATAGGAACTGCGCACTTCAGCACGCCGAGAGTGGCCGATCGCATCACGAGGGACCTCTACGAATATATGCATGACAACAACATCACCAGCCTTCAGGAGCTCAGGGGAGCGGTTATTCCATGGACATGACAAACCCGATCATCGTCGCGCTCGACCTCAAGACCGCTGAGGAGGCGGTGGAGATGGCGACAACCGTGCAGGAGCATGTCGGAGGATTCAAGATCGGACTCGGACTGCTCCATGGACCGGGCCCAGGCACCATCGATGCGCTGGTTCGGCTTGGCAAACCTGTGTTTGCGGATGCAAAGCTTCACGACATCCCATCTCAGGTCCGTGCGGCTGCATACCGTCTCGGCACCCACGGTGCGAGATGGGTCACGGCTCACGTGTCGGGGGGACACGACATGCTTGAAGCAGCGGTCGAAGGCCTCGACGCAGGTTCGGGTTCTGGCGATGCCGGAGTTCTTGGAGTGTCAGTGTTGACGTCGCTCGGTAAGCACGATCTTGAGCGAGTAGGGATCCAGCGGACACCTGGCCAACTCGTCGGAAAGATGGCAAAGGTCGCCGCCAGCGCCGGATGTGAGGGTCTCGTGTGCTCTCCCGAAGAGCTCAACGTTGTCAGGGAAGCAGCGTCCGGCTTGGTGAGGGTGACACCAGGCATTCGGGACGGGGCGAGCAATGACGACCAGACCAGAGTGGCCTCAGCACCCGAGGCGATTCGTCGAGGAGCGGACCTTCTTGTCATCGGTAGACCGATCACTCAAGCTCCATCTCCGGCCGATGCCGCGGCGTCCATTGCAAAGAGTATTTCCAGCACGCCATGAACTCCTAGGATCACAGCGACTAAGGAGAGCGTGTGCTTCCAGAACAGACCGAAGAGCAACGAGCCGCTGCGCTTGCCCGGGCAGGAGAAGCCAGACGGGTCAGAGCCGAGATCAAGCAACTCCTGAAGACAGGAAGTCTTTCGTTCAGCGATGTTCTTGAGCGAGCGGATGAGGATGACCTCGTCGCAGGGACCAAGGTGAATGCGATTGTCGTGTCGATGCCCCACATGGGCAAGATCCAGACCAAGCGTCTCATGCAGGAGATCGGCATCGCTGAGAACCGAACGCTACGGGGGCTTGGAAAGAATCAGAAGGCCGCACTCCTTGAGCGATTCGAGTAGCGGCCATCTCATTGTGCTCTCCGGGCCGTCCGGAGTCGGAAAGACGAGCATCCTTCGAGAAGTGATGGCTCGAACGCCGAGCGTCTTCTCGACCTCGGGGACCACTCGAGATCCCAGACCTGGTGAAACCGACGGGCTCGAATACCACTTCTTCGACCGCACCGAGTTTGAACTGAGAGTCGACTCGGGAGAGGTTCTCGAATGGGCCGAATACGGAGGGAATCTGTACGGGACGCTTCGATCCGAGGTCGTTCCCCTTCTCGAAGGAGGGGAGAACGTGATCCTCGACATCGAGAACGAAGGCGGTAAGCAGATCAGGGCGTCCTTTCCAGACGCGGTTCTGATATTCGTACGCCCTCCCGATCTGAACGAACTGGAACGAAGGCTCAGAAGTCGTGGCGACACCTCGCCCGATGACATCAACCGACGGCTCGCCGTGGCGGAACAGCAGATGTCAGAAGCCGAAGCCGTATACGACCACATCGTTCTGAACGAGGAACTCGACGCCGCTATCCAGAGGGTCCTCGATATACTCGCCGGGCTGGGTCCGTCCCAGCGTTGACTCGAGTTCTTCCACACGACCAGAGGTGACCAGACATGATGCTTGAACCGCCTATCGGCGAAGTCGTCGAAAAGACCGACTCGCGCTTTGGCCTCGTCGTGCTCTCTGCTCGTCGCGCCCGCCAAATCAATGCCTACTTCAACGAGCTCGGTGCCGGCATTGGTGGCTATGTGCCACCGCAGGTGCACTCGTTGAGTCGCAAGCCCCTCTCGATCGCTCTCGAGGAGATCGTCGAGGACAAGGTCGTCATCGCTCCAATCGAGGAGTAGGAAATGCTCGCCGGGCGACACATCGTCCTCGGCGTCACCGGCGGCGTTGCCGCCTACAAGGCAGCGTATCTCGCAAGACGCCTCATCGAAGTCGATGCCGAAGTACGAGTCGTGATGACTGAGTCTGCGACCAAGTTCGTGGCCCCAGCCACCTTTGCGGCTCTCACAGGAGATCATCCAGTCACCGGATTGTTCGATGACGAGGATGTCTCTCCACACACAACTCTCGCCGCTTGGGCTGATGCCATCGTCGTGGCACCAGCGACCGCTGCATCGATATCCCGAATGGCACACGGGGAGTCGTCGAACGCACTCATCGCAACGGTGTTGGCATCGACCGCTCCCGTCCTGGTAGCTCCAGCCATGCACACCGAAATGTGGGAGCACCCGGCCACACAGGAGAACATGGAGACGATTCGATCGTTTGGATATGGAATCGTTGGCCCTGAAGAAGGCGCACTAGCCGGTGGCGACATGGGTCTCGGTCGTATGTCTGAGCCCGACGCCATAGTCGTCGCTCTTCAGAAGCTTGTGGGACCCAAGGACTTCGAGGACACCCTGGTTCTCATCACGGCAGGGGGGACCAGAGAAGCGCTTGACCCGGTGAGGTATATCGGCAACCGGTCGTCTGGCAAGATGGGCAACGCGCTCGCCGAAGCAGCGGCGGATCGCGGCGCATCGGTCGTGCTCGTCACAACAGCTGATGCTCCATCTCACCCCCGGATCGAAATTGTCAGTGTTGAAACCGCATCAGAAATGGCTGATGCAGTCTGGGCGAGGACTCGAGATGCGGACGTCGCGATCATGGCCGCAGCCGTCGCTGATTTCCGGCCCGCCGCGTCATCGGATGCCAAGCTGCGAAGAGCAAACGGGATTCCCGCCATCGAGCTCGAAGCGACGCCCGACGTCCTCAAAGGGGTAGTCGAGACAGGCGATGTCCCAATCGTGGTCGGCTTTGCCGCCGAAGCGGGTTCGCTCGATGAAGCCGTTGCCAAGACGGAGCGCAAAGGCGTGTCCCTTCTCGTTGCCAACGACATCGCCAAGGAGGGTTCTGGGTTCGGTTCAGATACCAATGAGGTGACGCTGGTGCGAAGTGACCTGACGACCGAGTCGCTCCCCCTGATGTCGAAGCGTGACGTCGCTGATGCCGTGTTGACGGTGATCGCGGAGCTGCGGCCCTGAACCCGAGCGAACCCATCGCGTGTCAGGTAGTCCCCGCGATTCCGACCTTCGCAGTTGACGATGGATTCACCTATGCGGTTGGCGACCGTACTGATGTCTCCGTCGGTTCGCGGGTTCGCATCCGAGTAGGCGGTCGGCGGCTGCGCGGGTATGTGACCGCACTTGTGCCCACACCATTCGATCGGGACATACTCGACATTGATGGCGTGGTCGGCACCCTCCCATCGTTCAGAGAACGCGACCTTGAGTTGCTGCGATGGGCAGCAACTCACTATGTGACGCCACTCTCGACCGTCCTGGAGCGGACCGTGCCACCAAATGTTCCCCGCTCAAAGAAGCCGCTGGCGTCACCGCCGCAGTCACCAGGTCGATTCGGGATCGAAAGCATGGCCTCTGCAGCGCCTCATCACGACGCGGTCGTAGAACAGCTGCGACGAGTCGGCGCCGATGCCGCGATGGTCGTCGTTCCCGCAATGGTGGAGGCCGAGAACCTTGCGGGCCACCTTCGTTCGATCTACGGCGATCGGGTCGTCATAGCGCACTCCGGCCTCGATGCGAAGACCGCGACGAAGGCTTGGGTCTCATCAATGGTGAGCCAAGGAACGATTCTGGTTGGTACGAGAGAGGTGGCACTCTGGCCGATCTCCAATCTCGCGCGGATCGTCGTCGTCGAGGACACGAGACGAGTCATGAAATCGCCAGCCACGCCAACCTTTGGCGTGAGAGAAATTGCGATCGAACGAGCACGGTTGGGTGGATTTCCGGTTGCCTTCGTCTCGCCAATGCCGTCGCTCGAGGTGCTTCATGCGGTCGCAACGAGGCCTGAGCCAAGAGGACGTGGCTGGGGGTTGATCGAAGTTGTGGATCGCACTGAAGAACCGCCGACATCCGCATCGGTGATGCAGAGAACGAGAGCCGCGGTTGCAGGTGCTGTGAAGGCAAATAGCTCGGCGTTCGTGCTGGTGCCCCGTCGGGGCTACGCAAGAGCGGTTCGATGCCTCGCGTGCTCCCATCTGCGGACGTGCCCCTCCTGCTCCGCTGCCGGGTCAACCGCTAACGCCTGCGAACGCTGTGGCAACCCGCTGAACGCGTGCGAAAACTGCGGTCGAAAGAGATGGCGGTCGATTGGTGCGGGCATCGGCTCTGTCGTGGACGAGCTGAAATCGGTGGTTGGGAGTGCAGTTGGCGACGCCTCGGCCAATCGCGTCGTAACAGTCGGCACTGAACGAGACCTCGTAGCGCATCCACCCGTCGATCTCGCCATCGCCGTTGACATTGACTCAGTGTCGATGGCGCCCACGTATCGCGCCCCAGAGGACGCGCTTCGTCTGCTCATCCGCTTGAGTCAGCTCGTCACCCGAGGTCGGGGTCATCGCACGATGATTCAAACCTCGCTTGTTGGTCAACCAGTCGTGGAAGCGATGCGTTCAGGTAGCTGGGTTGAGTTTGCAGCGTCCGAGATGCACAGCAGGAAGAAGTCGGGCTTCCCACCGAGTGGCGAACTGATCGCGCTCGAGGTTCGTGATGCCGATACGGATATCACGAGTGCGATCGTCGATGCCGCTGGCGCTGCGACGGTACTGGGGCCCGCAGCGATGAAAGACAGAGATCGGTGGCTCATCCAGGGCAAAGATCTCTCAGCAGCGAGAGTCCAGCTTCGGTCTGTCGTGCGGACCGCTCGCGATCGCGGTGCGAAGGTGCGCGTTGATGTCGACCCGATCGATCTCTGAGCGGTCGGGGCTCACGATGCGGTTCATGTGCTTGTAGCCTGCCGCCATGCCCATATATCCGATTCGTACCTTTCCGGATCCCGTTCTCACCATGCGTGCGGCAGACGTGACCGCGTTCGACGAGGACCTTGCACGTCTCGCAGATGACATGCTTGAGACGATGTATGACGCACCCGGGGTGGGGCTGGCCGCACCGCAGATCGGCATTTCAAAGCGCCTCTTTGTCGCGGACGCAGGTGAGGGCCCGTTTGCAATGGTCAACCCAACGATCGTGGAGACATCCGGAAAGTGGAAGTTTGAGGAAGGCTGCTTGTCGGTACCCGGCAAGTACTGGCACATCAAGCGACCTGACTTCGCAAGAGCTGAGGGCTTCGATCTCGAGGGAGATCCTGTCTCGTATGAGGGCGACGAACTGATGGGTCGAGTGCTCCAGCATGAGATCGATCATCTGAACGGACTGCTCCTACTCGAAAGGCTTGGGAAGCGGACCAGACGCACAGCCCTCGCTGAGCTCCGGCAAGATTCGCTTGGCCAGACGTCGCGACCTCTCGGAGGTGTGTGACACATGGGGGCCGTGTTTCTCGGTACCCCTGCTGCGGCGGTTCCAAGTCTGGCAGCGCTCGCTGACGTTGAAGATGTCGACCTTGTCGTGGCGCAACCAGACAGGCCAAAAGGCAGAGGCGGGGCGATCGTGCGGGGTGCGGTTGCGCAAGCGGCCGACCAATTCGGGTTTCCTGTTGCACAACCAGCAACGGCAGATGAGCTTCTCGATACTCTCGGCGACCAGACATTCGCGTTCGGGCTGGTCGTTGCATACGGGCGGATTCTGACGCCGGCCATGCTCGGATCGACGGGACGCGGCTTTTTGAACGTTCACTTCTCCCTCCTCCCGAGATGGCGTGGCGCCGCCCCTGTGGAGCGAGCGATTGCGCACGGTGATGAACGCACGGGAGTGACGCTGATGCGGATCGACGAGAGTCTCGATACAGGCCCAGTGCTCGGAGAGATCGCAACACCGATCGGTGCAGACGAGACAGGAGGGTCGCTGACTGCGCGGCTGTCGTTCCTTGGAGCAGCACTGGTTGACAGGACCCTGCCCGAGTATCTGGCTGGCCGTCGCACGCCGGTGCCGCAAATAGATGCGAATACATCGCACGCAAAGACGCTGTCGAAGGCCGAGGCGAGGCTTGACCCCGGATGGAGCGCCTTGCAGGCAGAACGGACGGTGAGAGCTTTCACGCCGAGGCCAGGGACGTGGATGGCAACACCCGACGGTCCCCTGAAGGTGTGGGAAGCCCGCCACTCCGCTGCTGAGGTCTTGCCAGGCGTGATCGCCAAGAGTGGACGGGACGTTGTTGCAGGATTCAGCGATGGTTCTCTTGAACTGGTTCGTGTGCAGTCGTCCGGTAAAGGGGTGCTGCGAGCCGCGGATTGGATGAACGGACGTCGAGGGGAGCCGTCGAGCTTCGTCCCGGAAGAGGAATGACGACGACGCTCCCCGCAAGACCAGCAGCAATCAGGGCAGTCGATCGGGTACTGAACGAAGGTGCATACTCCAACGTCGTGATCAGGACGAGCGACGTCGACCCGTCTTCAAGCCATCGCCTCTTCGAACGCCTCGTGTACGCGACGCTGAGAAATCTCCCGTACATCGATGAAACGCTGCGGGCTGTGTCAAGCCAGCCACTTCGAAAGCTCGATCACCTGGTGCTTTCAACCCTCCGTGTCGCGGTGGCCGAACTTGGTGTGATGGACGGCGCCGAGCATGCGGTCGTGAATGATGCGGTGTCCTATCTGAAGACAACCGACCGAGCAAGAGCGTCGGGATTCGCTAATGGAGTTCTACGTTCAGTCCTGCGGAAGGGACTTGGTCGTACCGGCGACCTGTCTGAGGCCTACACACTCGAATTCATCGCGATGGTCGAGCGCAATCTGGGACCGGGTGAAGGTCATGCCTTTCTCGAAGCGTCCAATCTGCCGCCGAGGGTCGGGCTGCGCCACCGACCAGAAGTCGCATCCGTATATATGGACGAGATTGCGTCGGAGGTGGAAGACATCAACGCTGGACTGGTGGATGTGATCGATGTTGCATCGGCAGCCGTGGCACAGTCGCTGGACCCAGCACCAGGAATGGCGATCGCTGATCTTGCGGCTGCGCCGGGCGGTAAAACGAGGGCCATTGCTGATGCAGTTGGTCCGGACGGGACCGTCGTCGCTCTCGATGTTCACCGTCGAAGGATCCGGTCGGCGAGAACGAGGCCACGTACCCCATCGAACATCGATTGGGTTGCCGCCGATGCCCATGTTCCGCCGCTCCAGCCCGGTTCGTTCGACAGGGTTCTGCTCGATGCTCCCTGCACAGGTTTGGGAACACTGCGGCGACGTCCGGAGATCAGAATGAGGGTGACAGAGCAGGATGCGGTTCGCTATGGCGAGCTTCAACGTTCGCTCTTGGAGGCAGCGATCCCGCTGGTGAGGGATGGCGGCAGATTGGTGTACTCGGTGTGCACCGTGACGCAGGCGGAAACAGTCGATGTCATCGATGGTCTGGGCTTCCAAGCACCAACCGCGATCCAGGGGACGGCGTCCGGCGACGGGGTTCTCCTCGGGCCGCACATCGGGGGCACCGACGGCATGTTCATCGCCGTACTAGAAACGAGATGAGACGTCAGTGAATTGTGACGTCTGAGAGATCGAAGTCGGTCGTCGGATATGAGAGGTCCAGGCCTTCGATCGCATCGATGATGATGCGCGACACGATCAGATTCCGGTACCACTTGCGGTCTGCAGGCACGATGAACCAGGGAGCGGCATCGGTCGAGGTCTCGGCTAGCGCATCGCTGTAAGCGTCCATGTACGAATCCCACTTTGCACGGGTGTCGAGGTCACTTGGATTGAATTTGTAGTTCTTGGTGGGGTCAGCGAGTCGTGCGAGAAGACGCTCTTTCTGCTCTTCCTTGGAGATGTTCAGCATGATCTTTCGGACAGTTGTGCCCTCGTCGATCAGCAGCTGTTCGAAGTTTCGGATGTGCCCGTATCGCCTGGACCATTGCTCCTTCGGGACAAGATTGTTGACGCGAACGACGAGGACATCCTCGTAATGGCTTCGGTTGAACACAGCAATCCGGCCTTTGGTTGGCGTTCGGAGATGAATCCGCCAGAGATAGTCGTGCGCCCGCTCGAGTTCGCTTGGTACGCCGAACCCGCTTACGTCGACCCCCTGTGGGTTCACACCCGACAGAACCTTTCGGATTGTTCCGTCCTTGCCGCCGGTATCCATCGCTTGAAGGACGATCAGGACGGAATGTTGCGCATCGGCCCAGAGGCGGCGCTGGAGCTGAGCAAGGTGAGCGTTGAGTTTCTCCAGCTCGCGGAGCGACGTGCGCTTCTTGAGGTCGGGGTAGACCCCAATATCACGAGTGTCGATGTCGCTGAAGTTTGGCTTGTTGTTCGGGGCAACCCGGTATCGCTCTATGTTGGTCACAGTTACTCCTCTGTGGTGCCATGACGTCGTACACTCGCGGCCGATGAGGAAACAAGCGCGTTTTGCCCCATCCATTCTGGCAGCAGACTTTGCGAACCTTGGCGCATCCGTCGCGATGGTCGCACAGCACGTAGATCTGTTGCACGTGGATGTCATGGATGGCCACTTCGTGCCGAACATCAGCCTTGGGCCGCCGGTGATTGCCTCCCTGAGCGAAGCGACCGATCTCTACTTGGACTGCCACCTCATGATCACCGACCCAATCCGGTACCTCGAACCACTGGCCGGATCCGGTGCGAGCGGAGTTACCGCACATATCGAAGCGATCCCGAACCCGTCACCATTTTTTGACGTTGCCTCCTCGTGCGGGATTGACGCAGGTCTGGTGATCAATCCGCCGACCCCCGTCGAAGCAGTCGTGCCGTTTCTGGACCGTTGCGACAAGGTGCTTGTGATGAGCGTGCATCCTGGCTTTGGCGGCCAATCCTTCATATCTGATTCGCTGGCAAAGATCGAGAAATTGAGAGAAATCATTGATTCCGAGGCATTGCCGACCGATATACAGGTCGATGGAGGCATCGATCTCCACACGGTGGGCCATGCCTACGAAGCGGGGGCAGACATTCTCGTTGCAGGGACAGCGGTGTTCCAGCAACCGGACCCCGGAGGTGCCGTGGAAGCGATGCGTGCCGCAACGAGAAGTAGTGGAGGAACATGAGCGAGCGGATTCTCGTCGTTGACGACGACCCGGACATCCTGCAATTCGTTCGGTTGAATCTTGAACTCGACGGGTTTGAAGTCGAACTCGCCGGGGGTGGACGTGAGGCGCTGGAGAAGGCAGCTGCCTCGCCGCCAGATCTCATGCTTCTTGACGTCATGATGCCTGAAATCGATGGGCTCACGGTGCTGCGGCGATTGCGGAGCGATCCAGCCACATCAAGCATTCCAGTGATCGTCTTGACGGCGAGGTCTCTCGCCGAGGACAGGGTCAAGGGCCTCGATCTTGGTGCTGACGACTACATCACGAAACCCTTTGATCTCGAAGAGCTGATCGCCCGGGTTCGAACCGTGCTGCGTCGTTCACAGCAGATGCGTGATCTGTCGCCGCTGACAGGTCTTCCAGGCAACTTTCGGATCACCGCAAAACTCGAAGAGGAGATCGATGACGGTAAGTCGATCGCGGTTGTCCACGCTGATCTCGACAACTTCAAGGCCTTCAACGATCACTACGGCTTTATGCGAGGCGACACGGTGATCAAGTTCACCGCAAAGGTGCTCCTTGACGCTGCCGACAAGATCAACGACAACATCGGGTTTGTCGGTCACGTGGGTGGCGATGACTTTGTGGCAGTCGTCGGTGCTGACAACATGAAGCCCTTCTGCGATGAGGTCGCTGTGCGTTTTGATGACGGCATCCTCGACTACTACGACACGGCTGATGCGCTTCAGGGCTATATCGAGGTCACAGACCGACGAGGGGAGCGGCATGCCTTCCCCATCTGCTCGCTGTCGATGGGGGTAGCGAGTTCCAACCAGCGTCAGCTGACTTCCGAGTGGGAAGCCTCCTCTGTTGCGTCAGAGATGAAGGAAGTCGCAAAACGTACACCCGGCACCAACTACCAGATTGATCGCCGAACCTGACCCCCACTCTCCGAGTCATTCGCTTTCGAGTGAAGGACCGTCGCCGTTCACCGGTAGACTTCGTAGCCATACCTCTTTCAGGGCAGGGTGCAATTCCTGACCGGCGGTGACAGTCCGCGAGCCCCAGTTGGGGCCGAACCGGTGGAATTCCGGTACCGACGGTGATAGTCCGGATGGGAGAAAGGGGACGCTTCGTGCGTCGCGTGGCAAGCACAATACTTGGCCGCAGCGAGGCCGAGGATGTGATGCGAGAGTTGGTGGCCGAGAGTAGGCGCACCCACCCGCACCCGAATCCTCGTGTCGCTGCTGCCATCATCTCACCGACCGGCGACACCGTCGCGCACGGGGTACACCGGCGTTCAGGCGAACCTCATGCTGAGCGGCTTGCAACTGGAGGAGATCGATACCCAGGTCATGCGATGGTGGTCACACTCGAGCCGTGCTCACACACTGGCCGGACACCACCGTGCACCGATGCGATTCTCGAAGCAGGGATCGCCGAGGTGTGGGTGGGTGCGACAGATCCAGACCCACGAGTATCGGGAGCTGGTCTATCGATCCTGAGGGACGCCGGGATCTCAGTGCACGAGGGCATTCTGAGCGACCTCGTGGAGAGCAACGATCGCGGCTACTTTCATCAACGACGCACCGGACGGGCATTCGTGACTCTCAAGCTCGCCTCGACCCTCGACGGGCAGGTAGCCGCAACAGACGGAACCTCTCAGTGGATCACCGGAACGACAGCTCGAGAGGACGTCCATGAGCTGAGAGCGGCCCACGATGCCGTGCTGGTCGGATCGGGCACCGTGAACCAGGATAATCCGTTGCTCAATGTGCGGCTGGAGGGCTTTTCCGGTCCGCAACCCCGCCCGGTCATTGTTGCTGGATCCACCCCGCTCGATGAAGGCGCAGCAGTTCTTACGAGAGATCCACTGATCTACTCCGATGGTGCAGGTGTCGACCTCCTTGCGATGCTCGAAGACCTCCCGAATAGCGGCATCCTGAGTGTCCTCGCCGAAGGCGGGCCGGCAGTCGCCGCAAGCCTGGTCCGCCAAGGTCTTGTGGATGAAGTGGTGTGGTATCTGGGTGCAGCGTTGGCGGGGGGCGAAGGAATGCCCGCGATCGCAGGGAAGTGGGCAACCCTTTCCGATGCGACCCGTCTCTCATTCACCGACATCAGGCGGATCGGTGATGACATTCGTATCACCGCAAAGATCGTGAGGACCTAGGAGTGTTCACAGGAATCGTCACCGAACTTGGAGCCGTTCAAGAAGTCCAGCATCGCGATGGGATCGTGGCGCTCACCGTCGGTGCAACAGATACGGTCAGGGGACTTGCAGTCGGGGACTCAGTGGCGGTGAACGGCGTATGTCTTACGGCAGTCGCTGTTTCCGAAGACCAGTTTGAGGTAGAGATGGTCGACGAGACGATGCAAAGGTCGTCGCTGGGTGCGCTCGCAACCGGAACCGTCGTGAACCTGGAGCGCCCGCTTGCGGCGTCAGGAAGGTTCGACGGACATGTCGTGCAAGGTCACGTTGATGGTGTCGGCACGATTGCTTCGATCGATGCGCAAGGTGGGTCCTCCCTGATTCGGATCACAATGCCCGGCGACCTCGCCAGGTACGTGGTCGAGAAGGGCTCAATCTGCGTGGATGGGGTGAGCCTCACCGTGGCAGGAGTATCGAAGCCGACCGAAGATGCTCCATGGTTCGAGGTTGCCGTCATCCCCCACACCCTTGATGTCACTGTATTCGGTCGACGCAGCACCGGCGATGCGGTGAATCTGGAGGTTGACGTCTTTGCGAAGTACGTCGAACGCATGATCGGGGAGCACCAGTGATGATCGAACGGGTCGACCGGGCTGTGAAGGCTTTTCGAAACGGCGAGTTCGTTGTTGTGACCGACGACGAGAGCCGGGAGAACGAGGGTGATCTGATCCTTGCGGCGCAGATGGTGACCGCAGACAAGATCGCCTTCATGGTGCGCTACACCTCGGGACTGATCTGCCTTCCGACGACCGGCGAGAGACTGGATGAACTTGATATTCCGATGATGGTCGTCGACAACACTGATGCGTTCCAGACAGCGTTCACCATCTCCGTGGACGTCGTGAAGGACACAACCACCGGCATCTCCGCAGCCGATAGGGCACGAACAATCGCTGCGTTTGTGGACCCAGCAACCAAGCCTTCCGATCTACGCCGGCCCGGTCACATCTTCCCGCTTCGTTATCACGATGGCGGTGTGATCGCGAGACCAGGACACACGGAAGCGAGCATCGATCTGGCACGGATGGCTGGTTTGTATCCCGCTGGGGTTCTGTGCGAGATCGTTAATGACGACGGCACGATGATGCGTGGCGATGATCTTGATGCCTTCGCCCAAGATCAGGGTCTTGAACAGATCTCGATTTCGGACTTGGTCGCGTATCGATGGCGGACCGAGCAGTTGGTCAGCCGCGTGTCTGAGGCGATCCTGCCGACGCCGCACGGAGACTTCCGAGTCGTCGGGTATCGGTCCGACATCGATGGATCAGCACACGTTGCGCTCGTGCGGGGAGATGTCGCCGAAGGCGACGACGTGTTGTCGCGTATTCACTCTGTCTGCCTCACCGGCGACGTGTTCGGATCACTCCGATGCGACTGCGGCGCGCAACTGGACGAATCGATGCGGTTGATCGCTGAAGCCGACCGTGGGGTCATTGTCTACAACACATCGCACGAAGGTCGAGGAATTGGGATTCTCGACAAGATCGCGGCCTATCACCTCCAGGAAGAAGGCCTTGACACTGTCGATGCGAACCGACAGATCGGCCACTCAGATGACCGTCGCCACTACGGCGTTGACGCCCAGATCCTCCACGATCTCGGCTTGAGGTCAGTGCGGCTGCTTACCAACAATCCGGACAAGATCACCCAACTTCAGCGGTACGGGATCACGATCACCGACCGACAGGCGCTGTGGGTTGGCGAGACGCCAGAGAACGAGACCTATCTGCGAACGAAGGAAAGACGTATGGGCCACATCGCAGAAGAGGTCACAGAATGAGAATCGATGAGGCCGATCCAAGGGATCTGAGCGCCGTCGGACTTCGTATTGCCGTGGCAACCGCAAACTTCAACGCATCGATCACGACTGGGCTGACCGCAGGTGCTGTGGACTATCTCGAGGAGGCAAACGCTGAGGAGGTTCTCGTTGTGGAGGCACCAGGAGCCTTCGAGCTCCCCTTGATCGCACAGAAGCTTGCTGGTCGGGGCTACGACGCCGTGATCTGCCTAGGTGCCGTAATCGAGGGGGATACAGATCACTACGAGCATGTTGCACACCGCGCCTCCGAAGGGCTTATGCGTGTGCAGCTCGACACAGGTGTGCCAATCGCGTTTGGCATACTTACGGTGCGAGAGCTCGACCATGCTGAAGTCCGATCCGTTCCAGGTCCGGAGAACAAGGGAAGGGAAGCCGCAATCGCAGCAGTGATGGCGGTTCGAGCTCTGCAGGCTCTCGAGGACTGAGCTACTGCGGGAACCCGTCGATCCTGGATATCGCACAGTCATGGGGGCGAAGAAGCCGGTTGCGGTGTTACGCTTCTTCCCAGAAACAAAGAGGAGGCGCCTGCTTCCCACCTGTTCACCGTTCTGAGGTGCAGCGGGTCGTGAACACCCTGGTGGCTGTTGTTGGCCGCCGCCGTTCTCGTAGGCGACTCCTCGGCGGCAGCAGAGACACCAGGAGGTACTCCCATCGCGGAGCCAAGGGTCAACGAACGTATCCGAGTGAAGCGCGTGCGCTTGATCGCTCCGGACGGCGCACAGATCGGCGAAAAGGACATCGACGAAGCTCGATGGCTCGCAAGCCAGCTCGGACTCGACCTTGTAGAGGTCGCACCCGATGCCCGACCGCCGGTCGTGCGAATGATGGACTATGGAAAATACAAGTACGACCAGTCCGTCAAGGCGCGCGAAGCACGTAAGAACCAGACGCGTACGGTGATCAAGGAAGTCCAGTTCCGCCCGAAAATCGGAGCAAGCGACTACGAGGTCAAGAAGAAGCGAGTCGTGAAGTTCTTGCGCTCTGGTGACAAGGTCAAATGCACCATGCGTTTTCGTGGCCGTGAGGTTGCGCACCCGGAACTCGGGCGCGAAATCCTCGAGCGGCTGTACAACGACGTCGAGGACTACGCCGAGATCGAGACGATGCCAAAGCTCGAGAATCGAAACATGACCATGGTGCTCATTCCTGCAAGGGATTTGCCAGCCGAGATTGAAACGGACACGGACGACGAGGAGTAATCCTCTTCGCCGGCAAGGAGAACAACGTGCCGAAGATGAAGACGCACAAAGGTGCTGCAAAGCGCTTCAAGCGCTCTGGGAGCGGAAAGATCAGGCATCGCAAAGCCTGGCGCGGTCACAACCGCAACAAGAAGAACTCAACCCGTTGGCGTCGCGTCAAGGGCATGGACAACTTGAGCGGCGGCGATGCCAAGAACGTCGACCGCCTGCTGAACTAGGAGGCCCTCATGGCTCGTGTAAAGCGATCTGTGAATGCGCGGAAGAAGCGCAAGAAGGTAATGGACAGGGCTTCCGGGTATACCGGAGCCCGTAGTCGACGGTATCGCACCGCCCGTGAACAGGTGATGCATGCGATGCAAGACTCGTACGACCACCGTCGTGCGCGTAAGGGTCAGTTCCGTCGTCTTTGGATTCAGCGGATCAACGCCGCAGCACGCATCAATGGTTCCACGTACTCGCAGTTCATGGCAGGTTTAAAGGCCGCAGACGTCGAGGTGGACCGAAAGATGCTCGCCGAAATGGCAGTCAGCGATCCAGAAGCGTTCACCGCTCTGGTCGAGGTTGCGAACGGCGCTCGCGCCGAGTAGCCGCAGCAGTCACACACATGTAAACGCATACGATGGAGGCCGTTGGGCCTCCATCGGTGCGTCCGGGGTGCAAATGACCGATACGATGCACCGGTGATCGAATCAACGGCCAATCCGACAATCAAGTCCGTGCGCAAGCTGCACCAGCAGCGCCACCGCAAGACCCAAGGTCAGACCCTGGTCGAGGGCCCAAACGGGCTTGAAGCGCTCCGATCATCACACACGGTGCCAGCACTGATTCTGCTGACGGCAGAGGATGAAGCGGCCCTCCAATACTGTGAACAAGCCGGTCTCACGCCAACGCTGGTTTCCCAGCGAGTCCTCAACTCTGCATCGGATACCAAGCACGCAGTCGGTCCAATCGCTGTCATCCCAATACCTGAGGATCAGAAAGTGCGCAAGCACCACACTATTGCGTTGGTTGATGTCGGAGATCCAGGAAATGTCGGCACCATCGTACGAGCTGCCGTTGGATTCGACTTCGATGTAGCCGTGTACGGAGCTACGGCCGATCCGTGGAGCCCAAAGGCCATCAGGGCCGCAGCGGCTACAACGCTGACGGCTCGCATCGCACGTGGGGTGAGCCCTGTTGCCGATTGTGCAGTAGCGGATCTCGAGAGTATTGCCCTCGTCGTGCGTGACGGTGAACCGCTCGGCCCTGCGACCGTCGAGAGCATGATCATGGTGGGTTCTGAAGCCAAGGGACTGGATCACGAGCTCGTTGGGGCCGTAGATCGGTCGGTGACGATTGCTATCAAGGGGATTGAGAGTCTCAACGCCGCATCCGCGGCGTCCATTGCCATGTATGCAGCGACAGCCTTGTCATAAGGGTGATCTCTGATACGATGCTGCCCATGAAGCAGACGCAATCCACGAGCGTGTTCTTTACGGGCTACATCGCCCGGACTCTCTGACGCGCCGACACGCACACGCACAACCAGAACCCGGGATGTCCCGGGTTCTTTTGATTTCCGGGCTCCCAGTCAGGAATGAGACCGATGGAAACCAGCACTACAGTTCCCAGCTCTATGGACCCACTCGAACAGATTGCCGACACGATTCCAGCGCGCATCGAGGCCGCGACCACGGTTGCAGAACTCGAAGCGATTGAGGCCGAGTCGGTTGGTCGCAGCTCAGCCATCGCCGAGGCCCGACGCGGTCTCGGTGCGATCAAGGACGCAGACGAACGTCGGTCAGAGGGGCAGCGGATCAATGCGATCGCGACATCGCTCACGGAATCAATCGAAGCCAGAAGACTGGTGCTCGCTGCCGAAGAACTTGACAGTTCGCTCCGAAGCGATGCGGTCGATGTCACGCTTCCTGGCCGTATCCCAAGCCGTGGAACCCATCACATCATTCAGCAAACGATGGATGAGATCGTCGACATCTTCGTGTCGCTCGGGTACACGGTTGCGACCGGGCCCGAAGCAGAAACGGAGTTCTACAACTTCACCGCCCTCAACATCCCCGCAACGCACCCTTCTCGAATGGAGAGCGACACGCTGTACCTCGACTACGGCGAGGCGGAAGAGGAAATCCTGCTGAGGACGCACACCTCCCCGATGCAGGCGAGATACATGGAAGACCATGACCCGCCCGTATACGTTGTCGTTCCGGGGAAGGTATTTCGCTCCGACAACGTCGACGCAACACACTCACCGGTGTTCCACCAGATAGAGGGTCTCGCAGTCGACACGAGCATCACCTTCGCTGACCTCAAGGGAACGCTTGCTGAGTTCGCAAGGCGCTATCTCGGAGCCGACACCAAGGTGAAGTTCATACCGCACTACTTCCCATTCACGGAACCTTCAGCCGAGATGCATGCATACACCAACGGCGAGTGGATTGAGCTTCTCGGATGCGGGATGGTCAATCCTGCGGTGTTCGAGCATGTTGGGTACGACTCGGGAGCCCTGTCGGGTTTTGCCTTCGGAATGGGCGCCGAGCGGATGGCGATGGTGCGCCATGGAATCACTGACCTCCGAGCGTTGATCGATGCCGATGTACGAGTTTTGGAGCAGTACCGATGAAGCTCACATTGTCATGGCTCCGCGAATTTGTCGATGTTCCTGATATGTCGCCTGAAGACCTCGTCGAGGTGTTCGAAAGCCTGGGTCATGAAATCGAGGACTACCGCGTTCTCTCCCCGGCATTCAAGGGAGTCGTCGTTGGCGAGGTACTCGAAGTATCTCCACACCCGAACGCGGACAAGGTTCGGCTCACGAAGGTCGACGTTGGTACCGAAGAGCTGGCGATCATTTGCGGCGCGTGGAACTTCGAGGCAGGCGCCGTGGTGCCTGTCGCCGTGCCGGGTGCAATCCTTGGTGAGGATTTCGAGATCACAAGACGCGAGATTCGAGGCGTCACTTCCAACGGCATGATCTGTTCAGAAATCGAGCTGGGGCTTGGCGAAGAAGCTGACGGCATCATGGTTCTGAACACCGACTATGCCAGCGCAACGGAATCGATCGGCACACCCTTCGAGCACCTCGTGGGTCTTCCTGATGTCTGGTTCGAGATCAACGTGACCCCGAATCGACCAGATTGTCTGTCTGTGTACGGGCTTGCCCGTGATCTTGCGGCCTACTTCGAGTTGCCGCTTGCCGAGACCGGCATCTCAGTCGACGGAACGGGGGAACCAACCCAGGTCGACGTTGTGATCGATGTGCCAGAGATGAATCCGCGGTTTACCGGCCGCCAGGTCCGTGGGATCACCGTTGGGCCTTCGCCGCACTGGATGCGGATGCGGCTCGATCAAGCCGGCATGCGCCCAATATCAAATGTCGTGGATGCCTCGAACTACGCAATGGTCGAGTTCGGGTATCCAACCCACGCCTTCGACGTGGATCGTCTCGGGCATCACATCGGTGTTCGAATGGCAGTTGAGGGTGAGCGGATTGTCACGCTTGATGATCAAGAACGAACTCTCATTGCTTCCGACATTGTCGTGACGAACGGGTCTGATTCGGTGGCGATCGGTGGCGTGATGGGTGGCGCATCAACCGAGGTCCACGCTGAGACAACGGATGTGTTTGTCGAGGCGGCGTACTGGGATCCTGCAACTGTCCTGCTCACCTCGAAGCGACTCAATCTCAGATCCGAAGCATCAGCTCGATTTGAACGTGGGGCTGACCCTGCGTTCGCGCATCTCGGTGCGGATCGCGTTGTCCAACTCCTGGAGCAGATCGCAGGTGGCACCGCAGCGTCGACAGCGGTGGATGTCAACCCGGGAGACCGCACGCAATGGCAAGTCGTGTACCCGTTGGAGGAGACGAGACGCATCCTCGGGATCGACCTCGATGCGGACACGGTGACGGCGCTCTTGGCACGGCTGGGTTTTGGCGTCGAGGGGTCCGGACCGCTCAACGTGACTATCCCGACTCGTCGCCCGGATGTGCAGCGTCCCGTCGATCTGGTCGAAGAGATCGCTCGACTGCACGGCTTCGATGGCATACCTGACTCGGTTCCACAAGGCCCGGGCCACGGACTGCCATACCGCGAGGAACGGCTTCGTGCGATCCGCGAGATTCTTGTGGGTGCGGGCTTCCACGAATTCATGACGTTCTCGTTCATCGGCTCCGATGACCTCGACAGACTCGGATTCGCCGAGGGTCACGCGGTCCGGTCGGCGATCGGGGTCGTCAATCCGCTGAACGACTCAGAGGGCGTGATGCGAACCACGCTCCTCCCAGGGGTACTCAAGGCCGCAGCAGGCAACCTCGCTCGGCGGACCGACGCCGTTCGCTTGTTTGAAGTGGGAAAGGTGTTCCTTGAAGGCAGCGGCAAGCTGCCCGAGCAACCAGAACGGTTGGCCTTCGTTATCGCAGGTATTCCCGACGAGGATTGGCTAGCGACACAACGCGAGCCAGATATCTATGACGGAACAGGCATGTGGCACCTGCTTGCAGAGAAACTACGCATCCCGGACTCAGAGCTACGTCAAGCAGCTCACCCACCGTTCCATCCAGGGCGGTGTGCTGACATCCTTGTCGGTGATGTGGTTGTGGGTGCGGTGGGGGAGATACACCCAAGTGTGGCGGAAGCATTCGGTCTCTCCGGCCGTGTTGTGGCTGCAGAATTCGATCTTGGCGAGCTATTGATCGATCGTGGACCGTGGCAATTCGAGCCGCCGTCCATTTATCCGCCGGTGGTATTCGACCTGTCGTTCTCAGTGGATGACGGGGTACCGGCGAATGCGGTGCTCTCCTCGATCAGAGGTGCAGCAGGGCCACATCTTGAAAGCACACGCGTGTTCGATGTGTTCCGAGGTGAATCGATCGGTGAAGGCAAGAAGTCGCTTGCGGTGGCAATTCGTCTTCGAGCACCGGACCGCACCCTGACTGATGAGGATGCGGGTCCGATTCGGGTACACATCGCTCAGGCTGTTGCAGCGGATGTGGGTGGTGAGTTGCGAGGCACCGTCTGACCACGCCATCTGTCCCCAGTGGACTCCTCGACGGATCAGTGACAGATGTAGCTCGTCGGCTGCTTGGGTGCAGCGTGGCGACAGGCGAAGGCGACAGCGAGGTTGTCGTTCGCCTTACCGAAGTCGAGGCCTACGACGGTCCGAACGACCCTGCAAGCCACGCATATCGCGGGCGGACCAAGAGAAACGCACCGATGTATGGAGCAGCAGGCACCGTATACGTGTACCTGAGCTACGGCATCCACTGGTGCATGAACATCACCGTCGCGCCCGTCGGGACACCGTCGGCCGTGCTCCTGCGCGGAGGCGACGTCGTGAAAGGGCTCGACATTGCTGTCGAACGACGTGGTCGCACGGACCACATCTCTGACGGTCCGGGAAAACTCTGTCAGGCCCTGGGTGTCGACGGCTCGTTCTCTGGATCAGCCCTTGGCGAGCGCATTGGCCTGACGGACGCAGATCGTCCACCGAATCAGGCGCAGATTCTGCGCACACCACGAATCGGCATCTCGCAAGCCACCAACCGGATGTGGCGGTTTGTCCTCGCGAGCGAAGCATCGGCGTGACGGCAGCGAAGGGCTACCCTCGAAACACTATGCGATCACCTATAGATCAGCTCGCTGCAATCACCCGCACGGTCGATGTGGCACTTCCCGAAGGCGAACTCATTCGCCAACTCGAGCTCGGTCGGCCGCTGCGTGTGAAGCTTGGCATCGATCCGACGGCACCAGATGTCACGCTTGGGTGGGCAGTGGTGTTCGATCTGCTCCGACGCTTTCAAGAAGAAGGCCACACGGCCGTGCTCATTCTTGGAGACTTCACCGCACAAGTCGGTGATCCTTCCGGAAAGAGTAAGACGCGCACGCAGCTGTCAGATAGTGAAGTCAATGCCTACGTCGACGCGTGTCTGCCGATGGTGAAATCGCTCCTTCTCGAGGATCACCTCGAGATCAGGCGTAACTCGGAGTGGCTCGGACCGATGGATATGGCGGATGTGCTCAGGATGACTGCCGGAGTCACTGTTTCACGGCTGATGGATCGCGAGGATTTCTCCAACCGATGGAAGGAGAACGAACCGATTTCGCTCATCGAATTCATGTATCCACTGCTGCAGGCAACGGATTCAGTAGCCGTTGAAGCCGACATCGAAATCGGAGGCACCGATCAACTGTTGAACCTCCTCATGGGCAGGGTGCTCCAGGAACGGGCCGGTCAGGAGCCGCAGTCTGTCCTCACGGTGCCGCTTCTCGTCGGGACCGACGGCACCGCCAAGATGTCCCAGAGCCTTGGCAACTACATCTCCATACAGGATGAGGGCCCGGACATGTTCGGGAAGACCATGTCGATCCCTGACGACGCCATGCCGCAGTGGTTCCGACTCGCTGCAGGCGCATCGGCCGAAGAGGTCGAATCGATCTCAGCCGGCTTGACCGATGGCAGCCTCCATCCTGGCGAAGCGAAGCGGGATCTTGCTCGCCGAGTGACAGAGAAATACTGGGGTGTCGGTGCGGGCGAAGAGGCGGAGGCCGCCTTTGATGCACTCTTCAAGGAACGCTCAGTGCCGACCGACGTTGTCGAACATACCCTCGAAGGAACCGACGATGAGGTCTGGTTGCCCGGGCTGTTGGCATCGGCCGAGCTGGTGTCTTCCAACAGCGAGGGACGCCGGATGATCAAACAGGGCGCAGTGAAGCTCGACGGTGATCGCATCGAAGGTGAGTCGGTCCTGCGCTCGGATGTGATGGGATCAGTTCTCCAGGTTGGCAAGCGCAGATTCGTCAGGATCGTCTAGTTCAACCTATCGGCTGTGAGGTTTGTTGCCGTCCGTCGCGTGCATGCTGGGCGAGCACCATTGACCACAACGCATACACGTAGAACGCAAGGAAGAGCAGTTCGAACGCCTCCTCTGCATTCTTGAGGGTCCCAGTTGCCCCCGGCAAGGAGAACACTTCTCCATCGCCAAGCTCGACGAGTAGATAGCAGGTTTGCAGCAGCCATCCGGCTGCCATGGCGATCTTGGAATCCAGCGGTGCGCGCTCGATCCGTGCGATGAACCAGAGCACTACCGGGGTGAGAACCCACAGAAACACTTTTGGCCAATCGTCGTTCGTGACAGGTTCCACCCGCTCGTGAACTCCGATGATCTCGTCGACAGCCAACGCACCCATCGCTGCCGTGAACAACAACCAGAACCACAGCCGCCCCGTCGATGTCAGAGATTCCGCGACCTTCACCAGGCCATACATTGCAAGAATCCAGAGCAGTCCGGATGTGAACGCTTCAACAGGTGAACCCTCCTCGCTCGCATCCGTGGAACTGATCACCTGCGTAACGAGGGCGCTGACCGCATACACGATGAGGAAACCGGCAAGGAGAAGACCAGAGCGTTGCCACCACTGTGGCGACGGTCCTGGATCGTTCGTATCAGTCTCATTGTCGTGAGTCATAGGTGCGGATCGGTTCGCAGAATTGCCGAGAGCCTATCCGCACGGTGTCGATCTCATGACCACGAAGAAGCAGGGGCCGCCCGAAGGCAGCCCCTGCAACCGTGCTGTTTCCCGATACTGGGTTGTTGGCTGTGAACTAGCCGGTGATTCCGACACTTTCGAGCCAATTTGAGGCAACCTCGGCGGGGTCTTCCCCGTCGTAGCCGGTCAGCTTGTTCAATTCGGTCAGATCCCCGGTTGTGAGCACCGCACTAACCGCGTTCAGGACACGTTCGATATTCCCTCCGTACTCCTCAGCAATATCGGTGCGAAGAGCGGGGATGAGGTTCTCAGCCGGCTGGAGACCCTGGTCGTCCTCGAGGAGGACGAATCCCTTGGACACGATGACTCCGTCGGTTGTGAACAGCAGTGCCACGTCGATCTCGCCGCCTTCAAGAGCGGCCACCGTCAATGGTCCACCCACGTCCAACGGCTTGAACTCAGCAAAGCTGAGACCGTATACGGATTCAAGACCGATGAGACAGAACTCACGCTCGGGGCACTCTGGCGGACCGCCAAAGTTCAGCGTGCCGTTGTGTGCCGCAAGATCGCTTGTTGTTGTGAGGCCGAGCTGCGTCGCTGTGTCGGACGTAACGACGATGCCGTTCTTGTCCTGAGCAGGCGCTGGTTCCAGCACGGATATGCCATCGTCAGACCACGCATCACGAAGATCGCTTGTCGTTTGGTCTGTGTCCGAGGTGGGTGTTCCTCCTTTGTACGAAAGCGCTGAACCCACGTACTCGGGGACGAGGTGCAACTCGCCAGACTCAAGGGCAGCAGCGTAGATCTCTCTGCTTCCGGTGTTCAGTTTGCGCTCAACTGTGAAGCCGTCGGCTTCCAGCGCTTGGGCATAGATTTCGGCGACAAGTGCGCTCTCCCCGAAATTTGCCGATCCGATAACGATGGTGGTTCCTTCTCGAGAACCGGAATCATCACCCGATGAGCAAGCCGCTGCGATCAATGCAACGACGAGCAGCATCGCCCCGATGCTTCCTTTGCGGATCTTCCGCATGGGTACTCCCTTCCCTTGGCCCGCGTGAGCCCTCAACTGGTCATGTAAGTCGCGGCGTGAACCGCGAGGTCGTCAACGGTAGTGAAGTCGTGATATTCCACTGACGCCAGTTACGCAGCCTGCCCAATACGTTCCTCGTGGCTGCTGCCTCTCGGGCTTGTCCGTCGCTCCAGCTGTGTGAAGCCGAACTCAGTCGCAATCGCCAGGATTGCGACCAGGATTCCTCCGCCGACGACTTCGGCGATGTCCTGGGTGGCGAATCCGTCGATGATGTACCTGCCAAGACCTCCCCATGCAACGAGAGCACCAAGCGTGGCTGTAGCAATCACCTGAACGGCAGCAATGCGGACACCAGCGATGATCACCGGCATTGCTACTGGTACCTCGATTTGCCGCATTACCTGTCCCTCGGTGAGACCCATGCCTTTCGCCGCTTCGACAAGGGCGGGTGTGACGCCCGCAACGCCGGTGTATGTGTTCGAGAACATCGGCGGTACTGCGAGGAAGAAGAGCGCAAGAAACGTGGGCCAAAAGCCCAGTCCGAGACCCAACCGAATACTCACCGGGAGAGATAGCGCGACGATCGCAAACGAAGGAACTGCGCGTCCGATATTCACCGCGGCAACAACGAGTACTCCACCCTTTCGCTTGTGCGCCAGAATGATCGCCGGCGGAATGGCGACGAGGGCAGCAACGCCTGTGGAGAACACCGTCATTTGGATGTGTTCCCACATCCGGTTTGGGATGCCGTCTACTCCCTGCCACTGGGCAGGATCGGTAAACCAGGCGAGCAACTCGGACAGCACTTCCATCAGGTACCCCCGGTCCGTCGCGTCCAGGGCGTGAGGGCCCGCTCGAGGCCTGCAAGAGACAAGTCAGCAGCGACAGCGAGCACGATTGAAAGAGCTGTGCCGACGATGATCTGCGTCGTTCCCACCGGGCTGGCGAAATTCTGGAGGCCACGAAGGATGAAAAAGCCCAGCCCGCCCAGCCCGATTAGCGATGTCACTGTTACCAAACCGATGATCGTGACCGTTGCAATACGAACACCCGTGATGATCACGGGCATCGCCAGCGGAATCTCGATGGTTAGAAAGCGCTTCCGACGTGTGTAGCCCATTCCTCTCGCTGACTCGATCACTTCTGGAGGAACCTCGTCAATGCCGGTCACCATGTTTCGAATCAGGATGAGCAAGGTGTAGGACACCAAACCGATCTCTGCTGTGGTGATCGTCAGACCGGTAATCGGCACCAGGAACGCAAACAAGGCGAGGCTGGGGATGGTGTACATGATCCCTGTGACCCACGTGATCGGCTGATACGTACGTCTCCACCTGATCGAGACCAGCGACAGAACCAAGGAGATGGCAATGCCGAAGACGATGGCAATCACCGTGAGGAGAACATGCTCCACTGTGCGAGCCCAGATATCGTCGAGGTTGTTGAAGACCCAATCCCACCGAAACCCGCCGGCTGCTTGTCCGAGCCGAATCACTGGACGATCTCGTCACCGATGGCATCGGCGGTCAACATGCCCAGGTACCTATCGCCGTCGAACACTGCTGCTACGGACTCCCGGGAACTCACTACGACATCGAGCGCTTCTTTCAGGCTCGCCGAGACCTGGAGGGAGGTCATGAATGGTTGGAGAGGGGCCCGGTCCATAGTCGCCACACCCTCGAGCTGATCGAGCGGTGCCCACCCGAGAAGCCGGTCATTGTCCGCAACAGCGATCCAGCTGACGTTCGAACGACCAGCAACCTCGATCGCCCTGCGCGGAGTGTCCTCGGGGGTGACCACGGGGCCCTGGTCAAGGGTGACCGACGAGATTGGGATGAGTGATAACCGCTTGATCCCTCGGTCAGTGCCCAAGAAATCAGCGACGAACTCGTTCGCAGGATCGCGAAGAATCGCCTCGGGAGCGTCGTATTGCTCAAGATGCCCCCCAACATTGAGGATCGCGACTCGGTCACCAAGCAGGATGGCCTCATCGATGTCATGGGTTACGAGGACGATTGTCTTCTTCAGTCGACTCTGCAGATCGACGAGTTCCTGCTGGAGGCGCGCCCGCACGATTGGGTCGACCGCGCCGAAGGGTTCATCCATCAGGAGCACCGGCGGATCGGCTGCAAGCGCCCTGGCTACTCCGACGCGTTGGCGCTGGCCACCACTGAGTTCAGATGGGTACCTGTCGAGCATCGATTGCTCGATGTCCACAAGATCGGCGAGTTCGTTGACCCTGGCCGTTACCCGACTCTTGTCCCATCCAAGAAGGCGGGGAACCGTGGCGATGTTGTCCGCTATAGATTTGTGGGGAAACAAACCGATCTGTTGGATCACATATCCAATGCCGCGCCGCAAGTCGTGTGCTTCCATCGTCTGCACATCGGTACCGCCGACAGTCAACACCCCGCCGGTTGGCTCGATCAGACGGTTGATCATCTTGAGAGTGGTTGTCTTGCCGCAACCTGAAGGACCAACCAAGACAACGGATTCGCCCTCAGCAATCGACATTGTGAGGCCGTCGACGGCGTGAGCTTCACTTCCCTGAAATGTCTTGGAGACATCGGTGAGCGTGATCATCGGGTCGGTCGGCACCGGGGCAGCCTACGCCTTGCGGGAAGAGTGTTGTGCAATGAGCTAGATTCGTCGCATGGGCGCAGTTAGGGAGCAGTTCGATCGCTGGGTAAACCCCGCAACAATTCGTGGAGTCGCGCTCGTTGTTGCTGGCCTCATCATCCTGGCGGTACCTGGCGCATCTACCCGCGTGATCGGTCTCGTGGTCGCTGTTGCGCTGATCGTCTCAGGACTCACTGATCTATGGACCGCTGTCCGTACCAAGCCACTCGACTTCAAGGAGATTCTTCTTGCGGTCGTGATGTTCGGTGCGGGTGTGTCATTGATCCTTTACCCGGGCCTAGCGCTCGGATTTGTCGCCAGAGTGCTCTCGGTCGTTCTTGCCGTGCGAGGCCTCATGATCGCGTACCAAGGTTTGCGAGACCGTGGCACGGAATCGAGTTGGCTGTACAACCTCGTCCGGGGACTGTTCTACCTCGCTGCCGGCGGGATTCTGTTCTTCGTGCCAGAGGCGGGCCTGTCCACGATCCTGGTCATCGCTGCCGTCTGTGCAGTGGTCGTCGGCGGAATCATTATCTCCTACGGCGTGTCGAATCCGGACGAGGACAATCTCAGTCCGAACGAGCTCGGCGGTCTTGTCAAGCGCTGGTTCCAGGCACGAGATGTCGGCGAAGACATGCGCATCGACGTGGTCGACAATCTCTTCTTCGAGGAGCCCGAGGCCACTCAGAAGCAGATCGGCTTCTGGACGCTCCTGATTCTTTCGGTAGTGATCGCAACTCTGGGAGTCCTGGCAGATTCCACCGCCGTCGTGATCGGTGCAATGCTCGTCGCACCATTGATGACCCCGATCATGGGCGTATCCGCCGGCATCGTGAACGGATGGATGGCACGAGTTACCCGATCTTTCGCCACCGTGGCCGGCGGTGTCACCGTTGCCATTGCAACCGCTTGGATTGTTGCGACGTGGACCCCCCAGCTCGTACCACTGGCCTCGAATAGCCAGATCCTGTCGCGGACTTCTCCGACCCTTATTGATCTGATGATTGCCATGGCAGCTGGAGCGGCAGGTGCATATGCGACCGTAGACAAGCGCGTGTCCTCCTCGATCACCGGCGTCGCGATCGCGGTCGCATTGGTGCCGCCCCTCGGCGTGGTCGGCATCATGCTGCAGGCAGGCGAAGGCGCAGATGCCCTCGGCGCATTCCTTTTGTTCCTCACCAACTTGGTGTCGATCATTCTGGTCGGCTCGTTCGTGTTCTTCCTCGCCGGACTTGCCCCGTGGGCGGAGATCAGGGCGAACAGAGAAAAGATGAAGACCGTCCTGCTGACGGTCGGTCTTGGCGCACTCCTCATCATTGTCCCACTCGCATTCACCTCAGAAGGGATCATCGCCTCAGCAGCCCGGCAGTCTGAGACGCAGCGTGTCACCGAGGAGTGGCTCGAGGACGAACCTCGCCTGCGTGTCGTAAGAGTGGAAATCGACGGCTCGGCTGTCGAGGTGTTGATTTCGGGTGAAGGGACAGTGCCATCTGTTGCGGAGCTCGAGGCATCTCTTGAAGAAGCTCTCAACACCGAGGTGGTCGTCCTCGTCGAGTACTTCCCGTCGGAGATCGTCTCCTCGGGTCTCCAAGACGTCGCTGACCC
>JBPCTY010000007.1:0-3457 GCA_051011415.1 Acidimicrobiia bacterium | reverse complement strand
GTCTGGCAGGCGGTGCTATCGACGATCCTGACGCTGCTTGTCGGCCTACCCACGGCGTGGGTGTTCGCACGTTTCCGGTTTCCCGGCCGACGGCTCCTGTATGCCGCAACCCTCGTGCCGTTTGTACTCCCGACCCTCGTTGTTGGAACCGCATTCCTGAACCTGCTCGGTCCACGTGGGGTCATCGGCGTCGACATATCAGGCACACTCGGCATCATTTTGATCGCACACGTCTTCTACAACTTCGCGGTCGTGGTGCGAGGAGTCGGTTCCTACTGGCAGCGGATCGACCCGAGACTTGAGCAAGCCGCCCAATCACTGGGTGCGACACCGTGGCGAGCATTCCGCACGGTGACCCTTCCACTTCTCGCTCCCGCCATCGCATCGACAGCAGCACTGGTGTTTCTCTTCTCATTCACCTCCTTTGGCGTCGTGCTGTTGCTCGGAGACCTCACCCATACGACCATCGAGGTTGAAATCTGGAGGCAGGCAACGGCTTTCCTACGCCTCGATGTCGCATCGACCCTCGCTGTGCTGCAGATCATCGGTATCGGCGTCGTGCTCGTCATCCACGGCCACTACGAGCGGCGCCTTGCTGCCCAGTTTCATCACCACACGGCACGGCTCCGCAGACCCCGGTCTGGGCCCGAACGAAGATCCGTCATCGCGATCCTGATAGCCGCTGGGGCCTTCTTGTTCGTTCCGTTGGCAGTTCTCGTGGGGCGGTCTCTCAACCAACCGTCTGGTGGCATCGGGCTTGAGAACTACGTCAACCTGATCGATCTCCCTGTCCGGAGCGCGGCATTCATTGATCCATTCGTCGCCATCGGGAACTCGCTCCGATTCGCGATCATCGCGGTTGCGATCGCAACGGTCATCGGTTTGCTCGCAGCCGCTGTCCTTTCCTATACCTCCCCTCGGCTGAGCAGATCGTTCGATCTTTTTGTGATGCTTCCGCTGGGGACGTCAGCGGTGACGATCGGATTTGGCTTCCTCGTCGCCCTCGACTGGCCGTTCGATCTCCGCACGTCGCTCGTTCTGATTCCGATAGCGCATGCCCTTGTGGGTATCCCGTTCGTCGTTCGATCGATCTCGCCAACACTTGGGTCTATCCAACACCGATTACGAGAAGCGGCAGCCACGTTGGGAGCCACGCCGCTGCAAACCTGGCTCCATGTCGACCTTCGGCTCGTTGGGCGGGCTGTTCTGGTGGGTGCGGCATTTGCGTTTGCGATCTCCATGGGCGAGTTCGGTGCGACAACGTTCATCGCACGGCCTGCCTCTCCGACTATTCCGATCGCGATCTTTCGATATCTCGGCCGGCCTGGGGAAGCGCCATTTGGCGCTGCACTGGCGCTGAGCTCAATCCTGATGCTCGTGACGGGGCTCTCGATACTGATCATCGATGCGATCGGTTCGCGTCAGGCAGACGAGCAATGAGCATTGAAGTGAACGGCCTGACCGTGTCCTACGATGACGAAGTCGCTGTGTCCGCAGGTTCGTTCGTCTTGGAGGATGGCGAACACTTTGCAGTCATGGGACCCTCCGGCGCTGGAAAATCTTCACTCTTACGAGCAATCGCAGGGCTTGAGCCGGTTGCATCAGGGACCATCGCGATAGATGGCACGGATGTCACATCGGTAGCACCCCACCAGCGACCGATCGGTCTGATGTTTCAGGATTTCGCGCTGTTTCCACATCTCTCGGTGTCCGACAACGTCGCTTTCGGTCTTCGGATGGCAGGAGTGGGTACCGATCTGCGCCGAACGCGGGCATCAGATCTCCTCAAGCTTGTTGGTCTCGCCGGATATGAGAACCGGCACCCACAGTCGCTGTCGGGTGGCGAGCAGCAACGGGTCGCTCTCGCTCGGACGCTGGCGCCGAAGCCATCGCTGGTACTTCTGGACGAACCGCTTGGATCGCTCGATCAGAACCTCAAGGAAGATCTCCTCCATGAGATGCGAGAAATCATGTCCGACGTTGGAGCCACGTCAATCTACGTCACACATGACCGACACGAGGCAGAGGCCTACGCTGATCGCATCGCGGTGATGCGCGATGGCTGGATCAAGCGGATAGCGACTCCGTCCGAGTTATGGACTGACCCACAGACCACGTTCATTGCCCGCTTCATTGGACACCGCAACATTGTTGATGGATCCGCAGTCGGGCTTCAACCCGGAATGATTGTGATTCCGGCACGAGCCATTTCTGTCGTTGCGGTCGAGTCGTCTGATCTTGTGGGCCGGGTCGTCGCGACCGACTTCAGCGACGGCGAGTATTGGGTCACCCTGCGATTCGACTCGGCGTCATTGGTAACAGTGGTCGCAACTCGGCCAGACCTGTCAACCGATGTTGGCATCGAGATCGACAAGGAAAGGGTTGCGGCCCTAACCGTCGACGAGATCTGAGGTCCGCACGACCCTTCCAAAGTCAGCCGACAACGTGAGCGCCGTGTATCTCGCAACCTCCCTGGCGCGGTACACCTTGTGCGTTGGGGTCACGATGTCGAAGGTGTGCGTTGCATCCTCAACAAACAGCATGTCGTAACCAAGATCGGATGCCATGCGTGCCGTTGTCTCGCAGCACATGTTCGTCTGGATTCCGCAGATCGCGACACCAGTAATCCCGTGTTCCTTGAGCCAGGAATCGAGATCTGGTTCACCGTAGAACGCCGAGTGGACTGACTTGGTCACCAGAAGATCGGGTTTGCCGGAGACAACATCCTTGAACTCGTTCCCCTTCGATCCAGCGGCGAGCGGCGAAGATGGCGTCGCGGAATCGTGCTTCACAAACACGAGCGGCCAATTCTGATCGCGCCACGCTTTGATCAGCGCCTGAACGTTGGCCTCACAATCAGGGTTGTTCCGAGGCCCCCAGTGATTGTGATCATCAAAGCCTTTTTGCACGTCGACAACGATCAGTGCCGTGCTTCCGGTCCAATCTGCCACGCATCACCCCCGTTCCGAGACATCAACCCATCGCGCTCCCGTAGCCGCGATCAGGCGGTCAAGCGCCACCGGGTACACTGTGTCTGGTGTTCCGCCAGCTGACCACACCCAACGGTAGCGGCAGAGGGTGGTGTCCGCCACGACCCTGATCTCGGTTGCGTGGCCGACGGCCGGCGTTCCGCCCGCAACGAAACCGGTGACGTCGCGTACCGTATCCAACGGCGCAGGCCTCGCTCGTTCAGCGTCGAGCACAGCTGCAAGCCTCTTCGGATCGATCCGATGATCACCGGAACACAGAACGAGCACTGGTTCATCATCCACCAGAAACACGATGCTCTTGGCGATCGAACCAAGCTCAGCGTTGACGGCACGGGCAGCGTCCTGCGACGTCTTCGTTCCCTCAGGGAACCGCACCATTGCGGGTGCGATACCGGTGCCGATCGCTCGATCGACGACGATCTTCGATGAGTCGGGCAATCCACGCTCAGCGGGCCGAACACCCGACT
>JBPCTY010000006.1:0-5052 GCA_051011415.1 Acidimicrobiia bacterium | reverse complement strand
TCTCAGTCCTACCTGCGTCGATAGGGCGACGAGCTGTGCGGAGGCGTATCCCGGAACCTTGTCGACGAGGAATCGTGCGTATTCGAGCGCTTGTTGGCGTCCTTCAATCTCAGCTTTCGTCAGAATGCTCGGGTCTGTCGCGTTTGATGTCTCGCCTCCGACGGTGGCCACGTGATCGATTCGGGTCATCACGGTTGCTGTCATGCCGTCGATCGGCGTGATGTGGTCGCTCCCCTCCCGCCGCGGCAGGTTGTAGTCGCCAATTGCGGCAGCCTCGGCCATGAGTTGGTGCAGTCCGTCCTTGGTGATGGTCGCCCTCAGCGAGTGATCGACATTCACCATGCGGAAGGTCGTGGTCAATGTCTGCGCTGGACTGATCGATCCGGCTAGCTCGTACCCAAAGCCCGCGTGGTGACATAGGTCACCGTCCCCGGACGCGTCGACGAACACCGAAGCCCGGAATCGTTGCGGTCCGGCCTTTGTGGCCACGACGATCTCGGTCACTCTTCCGTCGACAGCTGCGACCTCTTGCAGGAACGCATGGAGCAGCACGTCCACACCACTCTCTACAACCAGCTGCTCCCAGACGATCTTCAGATGCTCCGCAAGGTACGTCACACCCGTACCGGCGCCGTACGTGTTCGGTCGTCTAAGAACACCGCCCAGACTCTCAAGGCCCTCGACGACGTCGTCACCGATTCCGCCGACGACCTTGATCGACTCCCGACCCGGTGTGTAGAACCCATAGAACGTGTCAAGAACGGCCGTCGAGTTGCCTCCCAGAAACGGGAGCTTCTCGATGAGGAGCGTTCTTGCACCTGCACGTGCAGCGGCGATTGCAGCTGGCGAACCAGCTGAACCCGACCCGACGACTATGACGTCGTAGGTCCCGGCGAGAGGGACGGACATCGGTCAGACGACGTATGGAGCGAGGATGTTGCGAGCGAGCAGGAACCCTCGCTTTATCAACTCATCCGTGCCTTCGAACTGACGGTCCTCGTGTTCGACACACACCACGTAGTCGTAGCCAACCCGATACAGGGCACTGAAGAACTCTTCCCAGTCAACGTCTCCGAGTCCCGGGAGACGGGGGACCTGCCAACCCATTCCGAGCGACAGAATCCCGTTGTTGTACAGGCCCTCGTAGTCGATCTCAAGATCCTTGGCATGAATGTGATAGAACCGGTCACCGAACTCATCGACAACTCGACCCACATCAATCATCTGCCAAATGAGGTGCGATGGATCGATATTGAGACCGACGGTGTCCCCGAACTCCTCAAACATCGTCCGCCACATTGCAGGCGAGTATGCAAGATTGTGGCCTGAGGGCCACTCGTCGTTTGAAAAGATCATCGGGCAGTTCTCGATTGCGATCCGTACGCCTGAGTCCTTCGCATGATCGACCAACGGGTGCCAGATCTCTTTGGCGTGCTCCCAGTTTTCTGCCTGTGTTCTCGTCTGATCTGCCCCAATGAACGTGTTGACCACGGGGACGTTCATCAGCGACGCCGCCGTGATCACCTTGTGAAGGTGGTCGGCGACTGCCTGTCGGTGTTCGGCATCCGGATGCAAAGGGTTCGGGTAGTAGCCCAGACCTGAGATTTCGATTCCCTTCGATGCCAGTTCGGCAACGATGTCCTGGCCTTGCGCCTCGCTCAATCCGTCCACATCGATGTGGGTGATACCGCCGTACCGACGGGTTTCACCTGTGTCGACCGGCCAGGTACAGACCTCAAGCATCGAGAATCCGTTGGCCGCACTCCAGTCGGCGATGTCGTTGAGCGGGGTATCGGGGAATGGTGCTGTGAGAAGTCCAAGCTTCATGACAAGTGTCTCCTATCTATCAACGGGGATCCAGCGCTGCTCCTGTGAACTGGTTGCGATTGCTTCGGTCACGAGGAGCACGTCGTGACCATCAGCGAAGGTCGGGTATGTGGGTGCGGCTGCGGGGCCACCGGCGGCAACATCCCTATAGACCTCTTGGAAGAGCGCTCGGAAGGTGTCCGGATAGCCCTCGACATGGCCACCGGGGTACCCAGTGATCCTTGCCGCTGGTGGCAAGCTCAGAGAGGGATCCCTCTGAAGGACCTCATTCGGTCTACCTCTGTGACCGATCCACAGATGGTCGGGGTTTTCGGAGAACCACGACAGTGCGCTCTCCGAGCCATCGACCTCGATGGTGATCGAGTTCTTGCGTCCCGCAGCTACTTGGCTCACGGCGACCATCCCCCGTGCTCCATTCTCATACCGAAGCAGGATGCTTGCGGCATCATCGGAAGACATGGTCTCTTCTACCAACTCTTCCGAGGAGGTATCCGATGCGAAGGTCTCCACCGGCCCCACCGGGTGTCGGCGAACCGGCACGAATGTGTGAAGATCCGCCATGACCTCAACAATCCGCTCGCCGAGAATGAATTGGGACAGGTCGAGCCAGTGCGAGCCAATGTCGGCAACGGCACGAAGCTGGCCCGCCTCTTCTGGTATCAGGCGCCAGTTCCAGTCGGTATCACGCAACAGCCAATCCTGGAGATACCCACCACTGACAAATCGCGGGCTACCGATCTGGCCATCGTCGACCATCGCCATTGCCTGATGGCAGTTGGGATAGAAGCGAAGGTTGAAGCACACGGCATTGACAACGCCGGCTTGCTTTGCTCGCTCGACGAGATCCTCGGTGTCTGATGACGTCAGGGCCAGGGGCTTTTCGCACACGACGTGCTTGCCAGCGTCCAGCAAGATGCGGACCTGATCGGCGTGCACATGATTGGGTGATGCGACGTGCACCACGTCGACCGTCGAGTCGGCGGCAACTGCCTCAACACTTTCATATACCCGAGGAAGGTTCGCCGCATCGGCTTTGACCTGCGCTCGCTCCGGCGTCGAACCGACGACGCCAACTACGTCAACACCCAGTCGACGCAGAGCCTCGACGTGTGCGACACCGATGAATCCGACACCGATGACGACTGCGCGAATCTCACTCAATCGCATGCGATTCCTTTCGTCATTGGGCGGATGCCAGCCTTGAGTACATCCACGACAATCCGATGATGATGAGGCCGTACAAGATCTGCTGAATGGCCTGCCCGGCGCCGAGGAACGTGAGGAGTGACTGGAGCACACCGAGAATCAGCGCGCCGATGATGGTGCCCGTATACGTACCAACACCACCAAAGATCGACGTGCCACCGATGACCGCTGCCGCTACTGACGGAAGCAGCAGGAAACCTGCGAGCTGTAGATCAACAGCTCCGACGCGGCCACCCACCAAGAGTCCCGCTACTGAGCCCAGCACTCCGCTCAGTGCGTACGCAGCGACCAGCACCTGCCAAGCTCGAATACCTGACAGCCGCGACGCTGTTGGGTTGTCGCCGAGGGCATAGAGGTTTCTTCCAAAACCCGTCTTTCGCAGAAGCACGACCACCAGAACAGCCACGACAGCCCACACGAGTGCCGCCCACGGAATCCGACCGCCAAAGAAGTTGCCGCCGCCCAGTGAACGCATGAAGTCGTTCATTTGTGTGGAGCCAGCAAAGATTGTCGTCGCCCAGCCGCTGAACAGGCCAAGCAGGATTCCGGCCATGGCCAGAGTCATGATCAGTGGGTTGACTCGGAATACGCCAACGCCGATTCCGTTGACGCTCCCAGCAATCAGTCCAACCGTGAGGCCTACAACGATCGCGAACGCCGTGCCGGTCGCTGACTGGTTTGCGGTGACATACGCCGACGCCGTCGCGATCATGGCAATCGACAGGTCGATGCCGCCAGTCAGCATCAGGATCGTTTGGCCAGCAGCGAGGATGCCAATCGGAATCGCCCAGATGAGCGAGTTCCGTAGCCCTGCGACTGACAGATAGTTTGGTTCGACGATTCCGGTTACGAGAATCAGAATCACCAACACGCCGACAAGTGCAAGCTGCGGGCGAGAAGCAAGCCGCTTTACAAGCGATGGCTTGGTTGGCTCGGATTCGGTGTGCTGTGGGGTTGATGTTGGTGCGTTCGTCATGATCGCCTGATCCTTCGCCACTCGAGGAGACCGGCAACCATCATCACGACCACAATCAAAACTCCTTGCAAGACTTGGGCTCGATTGGGATCCACGCCCAGAGCGCTCAAGATCGGATTGAAGAAGAACAGGACCAGGGCAGCGGGAACGACAGCGATGACCGAACCGACTCCCCCGGTGAGGGCGACACCACCAAGGACAATCGCTGCCACAGCGTTGAGCGTGAGCACACCGCCATCGGTCGTTGGATTGCCAACTCCGGAGATGCTGACCGACGAGAAACCAGCAAGCGCACACAGGGCGCCCGCGACTGCAAACGCGATGACCTTCGTCCGGGCACTCCGAACCCCCGACAGGAAGGCGGAGGTCGAGTCACTTCCAAGGGCATAGAGCGAGAGACCGCTCTTCGTCTTCCCCATCCACCAAGCAACGATGAAGACGGGAAGCAGGATTGCCACCACGGCCGGCCACGGATTTGCGCCGACTCCGGACTCCGATCCGGTGAACATCCATCGAAACGATCCCGGCGTGCCGCCACCGACCTTCGGCAACACCATCAGTGCAAGGCCTTGGTAGACGTAGAGCGAGCCGAGGGTCACAACGATGTCAGGGATCTTGGAGACGCTGATGATCCAGCCTACGAATCCGTTGAGGGCCGCAGCCACAATCATGATGATCACGGCGATCACCAGAGCTACGGCCAACGGCTGACCGTCCATGAACTGGGCGGCTGCAACGCTGCTCAGAACCAAGAGTCCTCCGACTCCGAGGTCGAGCCCTCCCGAGATCACCACCACTGCTTGCGCGACTCCGAGCAGAACCCACACGGTTCCGCCGGTGATGATCGTCGAGGCTTGAAAACTCCCGAAGCGCGGGATCAGGGTGGTGTACCACGCAACGAGTACGACCAGGAGAATCCAAACGCCAACCGTCCAGCCATGCCGCTGCACCCAACGGCGCAACATCAGCGCCCGCTCCGAGTTCAGGGTTGCCGTCGCTGAGGTCATGAACCCACCACTTCGAGGCCGTGCGCTGCGGTGAGG
>JBPCTY010000005.1:0-23003 GCA_051011415.1 Acidimicrobiia bacterium | reverse complement strand
AAAGAGAGGGAAAAGAGGAAGAAGAGGGAGAAGAAGAGGGAAGAAGAAAAAGGAGGAGAAAAAGGAGGAGGAGAGGGAAGAAGAGGGGGAGGGGGAGAGAGAAAAGGAAGGGAAGAACGCGGCAGGCATCTCCCCGGTTCTCGCCGACGGTGACCATGCAACGACTCCCTCGTATGCGGCTTTGCCTGAGGGTGACGTGGCTCGCATCCAGCCGTCGCCGATCCGCAGTTCGTTGAGATCAATCAGTGGTGAGTCGGGGTGTGGGTGGTTCGGAGTCCCATCCGGCTCAACAAGGAGTTCGTCCTTGGTATAGATGCCATCTGCCCTGTCCGTGACCGTCATCTCAAACAGGTGGGTCATCGTGATCGCTTCCGTTGGACATGCTTCGACGCACATCGCACAGAACACACAGCGGAGCATGTTGATCTCGTAGACGAAGCCAAAACGCTCACCGGGACTGACCGGATTGTCTGGCGGGTTGTCGGCACCCCGCACGTAGATGCAGTTTGCTGGGCACACCCCTGCGCACAGCTCACAGCCAATGCACTTCTCCATGCCATCGTCATACCGATTGAGTACGTGGCGCCCATGGAACCGTGGCGGCTTCTCTCGTTTTTCCTCTGGGTATTTCCTCGTAACCCTTGGCTTCCCCACCTGACGCATGGTCACGGCGAAACCCTTGAAAGGACCGAGAAGGTCAGAAATCCAGCTCACGTGTCACTCCTCATGCCCATGGCAACCCAAACTCCCTGACTCCGAGCGCAACGGCGACGACGATGATCCACGCAAGCGAGACCGGTATGAGCCGCTTCCAGCCAAAACTCATGAGTTGGTCGTAGCGCATACGCGGAAGGGTCGCACGTACCCAAACGAAGAGCAGCACGATCGCCCACGTCTTAAGAAGGAAGTACCCGATGGGCAGGAAGTTGTGGAGCCATTCTGGACCGAACAGCGGACCTGCCCAGCCTCCAAGAAACAGTACGGCGGTGAGGGCCGAAATGTTGAAGACGTTGATGTATTCGGCGAGGAAGAACAGCGCAAAGGTGAGGCCCGAATACTCTGTGTGGTAGCCACCAACGATTTCCGACTCTGCCTCGACAAGGTCGAACGGTGCGCGGTTGGTTTCGGCGAACCCAGCGATCAGGAAGATGATGAAGCTAGGGATGAGCACCACGTTCCAGGAGGGCAGGAACCCCCCAAAAGAGCCCTGCTGACCTTCAACGATGGTGACCAGTGATGTTGACCCGGCAAACATCACGACTGGCACCAGGGCAAGCCCCATTGCTGCTTCGTACGAGATCATCTGTGCGGACGCACGCACGGAGCCAAGCAACGGGTACTTCGAGCCGGAGGACCAGCCAGCGAGGGTTATCGCATAGACAGCCATCGAGGACAGGGCGAGAACATAGAGAAGGGCGATGTTCAGGTCGGCTCCGACGAGAACGTACTCGGTTCCAGCGATCGTGACCGTTCCCATCGGCACAACCATGAAGATCAGAAGCGCGGGCACGAGCGCCATCACCGGCGCCGCTGCGTACAGAAGAAACTCCGACTTCGTCGGCCGGATGGATTCCTTGAAGAATGCCTTGAGACCATCGGCGAGCGACTGCAAGATCCCCCACGGCCCCGCTCTGTCTGGTCCGACGCGATTCTGCAGATCGGATACAAACTTTCGCTCCACCCAGATCAGCAGAAGCACCGTGACAAGAAGAAAGACAAAGATCAGAATGACCCGGACGCCAGCTTCGAAGAAGAAGTTCATGCGTCAGCCCGTATCGGGTCGACCTTCACGGATGGTGTCGCGGGAAGGCCCTTGGTCGCCTTCACATTGAACGGAATCTTGATGCTGCCGGCAGCAACCTCGGGGTCAAGCACCACAGGAAGCGTGAAGGTGTCCTCCACAAGGACCGCATCGCCGGCACCGACGGCAAGCACGGACGCGTCTCTTGGATGAATCGCCGCAAAGGCATCCCTGGCGAGCTCGGCAATGGCCGGGGCGTGGCTGTTCCAGACGCCTTCGTCGTACAGCGCGGGTGCGAGGTGAAGGGTCATCCGGTTGGTCACAACCGGAACGGACACGTCAACCGGTATGTATGTGAGCGATTGCCCAGAGCCACTAACCGGAACGATGGCGCCCGTGAGTCCAGCTTCGAACGTCAGATAGTCGGCTGTGATCGACGCATATGCCGGGGCGAGTGCCGAAATCTCACTAGTGACATCGGAGGCCTTTTCTGCACCGAGCGTCACACCCATGCGATGAGCAACATCGTCGAGAACACCGTTCAGCGGTCGCGCCTGACCAACGGGCGGTATCGACGATGCGATCTGTTGCACCCGGCCTTCAAGGTTGGTGACTGTTCCGTCTACCTCGCCCCAGACTGCTGCAGGAAGAATGACATCGGCGTGCTGCGATGACTCGGTGACAAACGCATCGATCGCGACGATGAACTCCCCTGCCGCGAGGCCTGCAGATGCAGAGATCGGGTCGGGGCTGTCGGCGACAGGATCCGCGCCGACCAGCAGGACCGACTTCATCGTGCCTTCGGCAAGCGCCGCAAGCATTGCCATCGAGTCCTTGCCGTCGGCTTCGGGCAATACGCCCCAGGCATCCTCGAGAGCCTGTGCGCCGGATTCGTCGTTGGCCGACACACGACCAGGGAGCAGAGTTGGAGCAAGACCCATGTCGAGAGCGCCGTATACGTTTGCTTTCGTGAGCAATGTCGCAAGCGTTGCGTCGGGCAATGATCTGGCCATTGCGGCAACGGCCTCGGTCAGCAGCGGATCCTCGGAGAGGGATGATCGCCCGATCAGCGCAACCACAGGACCACGGTCGAGAGCGGACCTTGCGTCCGCAAAGTCACCATCTCCGGCGGCAAGCTTGCGAAGTGTGTCGGCTCCGGACCCCGCTCGGTATCGCACGACGTGCGCGGCGATCCCGTCGAGACCAGTGCCCGCGGGGCTCGCAACCACAAGCTCGGCGCCGTTGCGTACTGCCTTCCTCACTCGGAGGTACAGCACGGGCAACGTCTCTTTGAGGTCGGGACCCCACACAAAGATTGTCGAAGCGCGGTCGAGATCGCTGATCTCGGCTCGCGGAGTCAAGGTCGCCGCGAGCTGTGGATTGATGCCGTCGCCGATCTGGGCATCGACGTTGTTGGTTCCGATGACCCACCGCATGAACTTGCCGAGGGTGAACGCCTCCTCGTTTGTGTTGTTGGCACCACCGATTGCGCCAACTTCATCTGGGAGGAAGCCGCCAAGCCGCTCTGCAACAACATCGAGCGCCTCTGTCCATGAGGCCTCCTCGAACTCGCCGTTGCGCTTCACGAGAGGCGCAGTTACCCGCTCCTCTGAATGGACCGCTGAGAAGATGAAGCGATCCTTGTCCGACAGCCAACCTTCGTTGATTGCGTCATTCTCGATGCCATATACGCGAATGATCTTGCCGCGCGATGTCTGGACGTCGGCGGTCGAGTGCACCGAGTCGACCAGGGACACCGAGGTTGTGTGCTCAAGATCCCACGGTCTCGCCTTGAACCGGTAGTCGACCGAAGTCAGCGCGCCTACGGGGCAGAGCTGGACTGTGTTGCCTGAGAAGTACGAGCTGAACGGCTCGTCGGGGAAGGTCCGAATTTGGACCTGGTTGCCCCGCTCTTGGAAGACAAGCAGCGGATCGCCTGCAACATCGTCTGCCACTCGGACACAACGGTCGCACAGGACACACCGTTCGCGGTCGAGAAGCACAATGTCAGAAACAGGCATCGGCTTGACGAACGTCCGCTTCTGCTCGATGAACCTGCTCTCTCCAGGGCCCCACGTCATCGTCTGGTCCTGAAGCGGGCACTCACCACCCTTGTCGCAAATCGGGCAATCGAGCGGATGGTTGATCAGGAGGAACTCAAGGACGCCTTCTTGTGCCTTCTTGACAACCTGAGACTCTGTGTCGACAACCATGCCGTCGGCGACCGGCAAGGTGCAGGACGGCACGAGTGCGGTCCCACGAGGACCCTCGACCTCGACGAGGCACATGCGGCACTTGCCGACTGGCTCGAGCTTGTCGTGATGGCAGAAGCGCGGAATCATTTCTCCGACGCCTTCGGCTGCCGAGATAAGCCGCTCGCCAGCTGGCACGGAGTGATCTACGCCGTTGATCGTGATGGTGACCTGCGACGGGGTGTCAGCCATTGGCGGCCTCCATTGCAGGGATCATGGCCTCGACCTCGGGTCTGAAGTACTTGAGGATGGATGCAACCGGTGCGGTCGCGGACGGGCCGAGCGGGCAGATAGTTGTCATCGCTGGCGGCCAACCGAGTCCAGGGGAGATGTTGTCAGAGACGTCGAGCAGCAGATCAAGGTCTTCGGGTCGGCCCTTGCCGTTCATGATCCGGGTGAGAATGTCCTCGAGCCAGGACGTGCCTTCCCTGCAAGGGGTGCACTGACCACATGACTCGTGGGCGAAGAACCGAACGATGGAATGTGCCGCCGCGACGACGTCCGTGGTTTCGTCCATGACGACCACAGCACCGGCGCCGACCATTGATCCATTCGCACCGACATCGTCGATGGTCAGGGGTGTGTGGAGGTGGGCATGGGGTACGAACCATGGTGCCGACGCTCCGCCGGGAATCCAGCACTTGAGTTCATTGTCGTCTCTGATGCCGCCACCGATGTCAAAGATGAATTCTTCCCACGTCATCCCCATGACTATTTCGTAGTTCCCCGGCTTTTTGACGTGACCGGAAATGGAGATCATCTTCGTACCAGCAGACCGCTCTGGACCGATGGCTGCGTAGGCAGCTCCACCGTTCAGTGTGATCCACGGCACGTTTGCAATCGATTCGACGTTGTTCACGATGGTTGGCTTGGCGTACAAACCCTCGACGGCAGGGAATGGCGGCTTCAAGCGCGGTTCTCCACGCCTGCCCTCGAGACTGTTGAGAAGTGCGGTCTCCTCACCACAGATATAGGCACCGCCACCGAGGTGGATCGTGACCTCCAACGAGAACTCGGAATCAAGAACCCCTCCACCGAGATACCCGGCCTCAAGCGCTTCATCGATAGCTCTTTGAAGGCGTCGAGCGACCTTTGGATACTCACCACGGATATAGATGAATGCATGTTCGACGCCAAGGGCGTAGCTGGAGATCGCGATGCCCTCGAGCAGCTGGTGGGGATCTCGCTCGGCCACTTGGCGATCGTTGAACGTACCGGGCTCGGATTCGTCGCAGTTGACAACGAGGTACCTCGGCGATGAATCCGCGAGGAACCCCCACTTGACGCCCGTTGGGAAACCGGCTCCACCACGGCCACGCATGTTGGACGCCTTGACCTCGTCGATCACCTGTTGGGGTGTCATCTCGTTAAGCGCTTTTCGGAGTCCGTCGTAGCCGCCCGTGTCGACGTACCGAGACAGGGTGTGGCTGTCCGATGGGTGGGCGTCCATTCGTGCGGTGAGGATTTTCATCGTCATCGACCAGCCTTTGCCGACCCGAACGGCCCGAAGGCAGGGACGGGACCAGTGGCCCCTTCGGAATCGGTTGGGCCCCAGTCGAATGATCGCTGCCCACCAAACAGCTGCTGCATCTCATCTGCAAGAACTACCTCGGGTGTCGTGGTGCGCAGCCAGTCGACGAGTGCCTCGGCCTTTTCCGGCGTCAGACCCTCGACGAGTTCGTAGTTCACCTGCACCGCAGGAGCTCCACCACACGCCCCGATGCACTCGACATGTTCGACGGAGAACATGCCATCGGCACCGGTTTGACCATGCGATACACCCGACGCTGCCTCAACCGACGCGAGCACGTCGTTCCCACCAAGGAGATGGCAGGAGATCGAGGTGCATACCGAGACGAGATAGCTCCCGACTTCCTCGCGCTTGAACATCGTGTAGAACGAGGCAACTGACTCGACCTGTGCTGGCGTGATGCCTGTGAGCTCTGCGACTTCGCGCATCGCCGTGTCTGACACATACTTGTGCTCAAGACTCGCCAGATAGAGCAAGGGCATCACGGCCGATCGGGCTTCGGGATACTGCGTGAGAATCGTGGAGGCACGCTCCTGGTTTGCCGGAGACCAGTGGGAGATCGCACTCATCTGTCGACATCTCCGAGTACTGGGTCCGACGATGCGAGAGCCGCAACGACATCGGCGACAAGCGAGTCAGTCATCATCGCGGGGAGCGCCTGCACGGCAGCAAACGAGGGAGCCCGCCAATGCATGCGCCATGGTTTGGATCCGCCCTTCGAAACGAGGTAGCAACCAACCTCACCTCGCGGACCTTCGACGGATTGATAAGCCGTGCCCTCGGGAACCACGATTCCCTCGGTGAAGAGTTTGAAGTGGTGGATGAGCGCTTCCATCGACTCATCGATCCGCTTGCGGGGAGGAGGCGTGACCTTTGCGTCAGGGGTTCTGAAGTCGCCTGCCGGCATGCGGTCCATGACCTGTTGCACGATCTTCAACGACTCCCGGATCTCGGCGATCCGCACTTCGTAGCGGTCATGGACATCGCCATGCTTCCCTGTCGGGACCTCGAACTCGTAGCTATCGATTCCCGAATAGGGCATCTGTTTGCGGAGGTCCCAGTTGAGACCCGATGCTCGAGCGATGGGACCCGTGACGCCAAACTGCTTGCATTCCTCCGGCGTGATGACGCCGACACCCAGGGTGCGGTCGAGGAAGATCGGGTTGTCGTTCAGAAGCTCTTCGTACTCGTCGACGCCCTTCCCCACAGCATCGATGATGTGGGCCACATCATCTTCCCAACCATCGGGGAGGTCGGCAGCAACTCCACCGGGCCTGATGTAGTTGTGGTTCATGCGCAGCCCTGTGGTCTTCTCGAAGAAGTCGAGACACACCTCTCGCTCGCGCCATCCATAGATCATCATCGAGAGGGCACCGATGTCCATACCCATGGTCGCAGCCCACAGCAGGTGGCTTGACACCCGGTTGAGCTCGGTCATGAGGATGCGGATTGCATCAGCCCTGGGCGGGAGATCAATCCCGAGCAGCTGCTCAACCGTCAGGGAATAGGCCAGCTCATTGTGGAACGGAGCCAGGTAGTCCATTCGGGTGACGTTCGTTGACCCCTGCGCATAGTTGAGCGTCTCGGCGGTCTTCTCCATCCCTGTGTGGAGGTATCCGATGATCGGCTTGACCCTGCGGACGGTCTCGCCGTCCAACTCCATTTGGAGTCTGAGAACTCCGTGGGTCGATGGGTGCTGGGGGCCCATGTTGATGATCTGGAGTTCGTCGTCGACGACGGGAGGGGCTTCGATGTAGTCGTCATCGACTGTCGTCCCCTTCTGGACATCCAGAGCAGGTTCATCTTCGCGGGGGAGCAGTTCTTGGGCGCCCTCGTCGGTCGCCTTCGAGAACGGGAATCGTTCCTCTGTTCCCGACACCCAGATGTCGTGGAGGCGTCGGCGCTCGTCTGCACCACTCAGCTCCTCGACCGCTGCCTCGCCGTCAGGGTGCTCGGTGTCGGGTTGACCCGTATCGGGCTGATCGGTGTTTGTAGTGTCGGTCACAGGTCCTCACTTCCCACCTTGAACTCGACAGGTACGGCACCAATGTCGTAGTCCTTGCGAAGCGGATGCCCTTCCCAGTCATCGGGAAGCAGGATTCGCGTGAGGTCCGGGTGACCTGGGAAGTCGATTCCGAGCAGATCAAAGGCCTCCCGCTCATAGAAGTTTGCGCCAGCGAACACGTCGGTCAGTGAAGGCACAACAGCATCGTCATACGGCACTCGCACCGAAACGATGATGCGGTCCCGCGTTGTCAAGGACAGGAGATTGAGTGCGACCTCATATCGCGGGGCCTCTGTGAAGTGATCGACGCCTGCAATGTCGATGAAGGTGTCGAAGCCACCCGCCTTTGCAGCCTCAGCGAACGCCACCCAGTCGTCCACGGGGATGACAACCGCCGTATACCTGACGTCGCTCGACGCATACTTCTTCTCGTCAAACGAGGCATTCTCGAACTGGCTGACGACGGCCGCAATCGGCTCGGAGCTCGGCAATGGCCTCGACGGCTGCGCAGCAGCTTCGGACGCGTCCGACTCCGGGGGTTGGGTCACATCTGACATCTCAGAGCACCCCCGTCGAGCGGCGGATCTCCCCGCTCATGATGCCCTCTTGGAGCGTCAGGATTCCATGCATCAGCGACTGTGGACCTGGGGGACAGCCGGGCACATAGACATCGACCGGGACGATCTCATCAACACCCTGCACCAGCGCATAGTTATTGAACATGCCACCGGACGACGCACACGCGCCCATCGACAGCACCCATTTTGGTTCTGCCATTTGGTCGTAGACCTGTCGGAGGACCGGAGCCATCTTCTGGGACACCCGACCGGCGACAATCATGAGATCGGCCTGGCGAGGCGATGCTCGAAATACTTCCATTCCGAAGCGGGCAAGATCGTTGTGGGCGGCGCCGGTTCCCATCATCTCGATTGCGCAGCAGGCCAACCCGAATGACGCCGGCCACATAGAATTTGTGCGAGCCCAGTTGACACCCTTTTCAAGGGTGGTGACGAGGAAGCCAGGTTCGGTGGAGACACCGGCCATCAGGCTGCCTCTTCCAATGGGACATCCGGCGCAACCACCGTGCGGTAGCGGGCCCTGCGAGCGACGTTCCAATCGAGCGCACCCCGCTTCCAGACGTAAGCGAGTGTCTCAATCAGCATCAGCATGAACAGCACCACGGATGCGACCCCTGCCCAGCCGAATTGCTCGTACCTGACTGCCCACAAAAACAGGAAGATGATCTCGACGTCGAAAATCACGAACAGCATGGCGACGAGGTAGAACTTCACTGGGAATCGCTCAACGGGATCCTGGAGCGGCACGATGCCGCACTCATACGGAGCGAGCTTCTCTGGCGTCGGATTCGACGGAGCCATAGCTCGCGACGCAACGATCGAGGCAACGGCGAAGACGATTCCGAGCAGCGTCATCAGCGCGATAGGGAGGTAGTCGGCGAGCTCCATTGCCTTGCAGGTTACCGGGCAAGGATGCCGAGTAGAAATCATCAAACCCTCGATTCATGGCTGAAACGCTGGCGTCCTATCGTTCCTCGCATGAAGGCCGATATCCCCTCCGCAACCGTTGCGAGACTGCCTCGATATCTGCGCTGCCTGTCTGATATGTCAGCCGTTTCGGCGCAGAGTTCATCGGATCAGTTGGCCGAGGCAGCGGGGGTCACGGCGGCGCAGGTGCGCAAGGATCTTTCGTATCTCGGAAGCCACGGCACGCGAGGCGTCGGATACGACATCGACGAACTCATGTCGCAGATTCGCAAAGTGCTCGACATGACCCGATCACACCCAGTGATCATCGTCGGTGCAGGAAACCTTGGTTCGGCGCTGACCAACTACAAGGGCTTCGAGACATGGGGCTTCGAGATCGTCGCCGTAGTCGACGTCGACGACGACAAGATCGGTTCGCAGGTGGATGGACTCGTCGTAGAGCCATTCAGCAGGCTCAAGTCGATTGTCAACAGCCGCGAAGTGGAGATCGCAATACTCGCCACTCCGCCAACTGCTGCCCAGGCAGCGGCTGACGCGCTGAGCAAGGCGGGTGTGAAGAGCATCCTGAATCTCGCACCAGTGATTCTCAAAACGGACGGCGATGTATCCGTTCGGAGGGTCGATCTGTCAACAGAGCTCGGAATCCTCGCCTATCACCTCGGCAAGGCATAGCCCAACGGGTGTCCCCCGCACGAGGCCTACTCGGCGGTGTCGGCTTCGTATCTACTCAGCGCGACTGCAAACATTGCAAACAGGACGAGTGATCCCAATGTCATTGCTATCGCTGGCAAGCGGATCTGGAATGCGTTGAGACCCTCGAGGTTTTCTGGGCGAATACCTCTTGGTGCGTACACAACGAACAGGACGCCGTTGATCACAAGCCATCCGAAGGTTGCAGCACCGGTAAGAAGGAAGGCGAGCCGCTGGCCAAGGTTCGTCCACAGCAGGAACCAGCCCGCACCGATGAATACCACGATCGAGCCAATCGTGATAGCAAAGCCACGCATCGCGACCGAAAAGTCGTTCGGATGACCGGTCTCGGGATCGACTTGATTGAAGACAGTGCCAATTGCGTTGACGGTGAACTCCCGAATGAACGGGACCATCGCTGCAAGGGACACGACGAACGCGACGAGACCCAGGATCTCAAGCCTCGATAGACCTGACTCCTCCGTTTGCAGACGCTTCACCAGACGACGCTCCACTACATCGTCCTTTCATACAACGAGATCAATTCGATCTGACTCTCAGAGAGAATGTTGCCAAAGCCAGGCATCCGCCCGGAGCCGATCCCGTTCACTCCGTAGCCCTTGGCGTTCTCTGACCCGGTGACAATGAATGCTTTGTGGTCCGCGAGGTCCGGGAACTGGGTTACTGACCTTCCGTCAGAAAGAGCCGGTCCCCAGGCTCCGGAACCTGCACCTTGCTCGAATGAAGGCCCAGCGGAGTACCCCGCTGTGTGGCAGCGTGCGCAGTAGGCATTGAAGAGCCCAACCGCTTCTTCTGCATCATCCCGGGATACGCCCATATCGCTGGCAACGGCGTCGAAGTCGACGGCCCACGGCTCATCGGCGAGAGAAGCGACGAGGAAATCCAACCCCGGCTCAAGACCCTCAAGGAACTGCTCTTCTCTGTCGGCAGTCACGTTGAGCAGCAGTACGTCCGTCTCAAGGTGGCTGAGCATTGAGGTGGCTGCGTCAAGATCGGCCCATGGCTGTCGCGTGTCGGGGTTTGTATTCGTGAAATCCAAAATCGGATCGAATCGCACGTCGTACGCCGGGTTCTCTTCGAACGAGTACACCACTGGCGCCTCCGACGCATCTGGAATGATCACGGTGATCGTGAACTTCGAAACAGCGGCCATCTTTGTCAGCTCACGTTCGGTCTCATCGGAGAGACCGTCTCGATCGGTATCCTGACCTGGATTGTCGCAGCTCGCACCCATCAGCGCTGCAGTGGTTGCGGTGCAGGTTCCGGGTGCCTGGAAGAGATCCTTGATGTCGTCTGGGAAGGAGCCGACCACTGATCGCTTGGAATCCGCGGCTTCCACGTCGTCAATCTCAATCTGTTGCTTGTTTATCAGCGACTGAGTCGCAAGGCTGCCTCCTTCAATTCTCTGGAGTGCAGTGTCCACTGCGGGCCCGACTCGACCGAACGCATCGGCCTGACTGATTTGAATCGACTGAAGGTACGCGATTGTCTGATCGACTTCTTGGACGGTCATCGCTCCTCCGCCCTCAAGTCCGTTTGCAGGCATCGGCGAGCCAGCTCGGCCAAAAACGATCCAATAACGGACCTCGTCTTCGCCGTAGCGATAGAAGACGTCGTCAAGGGACGGAACCGACCAGCTCACATCGACTCCCGACCTCTCCTCCGTGTAGGCAGCCGCACCACCGCCAGCCACGGGACCGTGACAATCAGCGCACGCAAACCCCTCAGCCGAGTACCAATGCTCGCCTTCATGAACGTCGAGCTCTGTGATCTGCTCAGCCGCCTCGGCCTGACGATCCGGCTCGTTGAATGCGTACCACGGCATCGCGATCGCAAGCAGCGCTGAGCCGAAGAGTGCTGCGCGGAGTATGACGGTCAGCTTCTTGTTCTCGAGTTCGTCGTCGGACGCCGGCGGCGACAGATTTGACGGAGCAGGTTCCGGGGCTGCGGACCGGCGGCGTCGCGAGTTAACGAACAGGTAGCCCATCCACAACATGATCAGCGACACCGCTGCCAGCAGAGCAATGGCACCAATGCCGAGACCTCCAGCCGAGTCGACCGGTTCGGTTTCCTCGGCAGTAGCGAGGATCAGTGAGTACAAGCTCGAATCAGCCAACACAGAACGGCCCCTGCGGGTACTCGATGGTGAAGGTTTTCGCGCGAGACGTCTGCACGATCGTCCCGGTGTCGATCAAGAAGTTTCCGGCCGCGTCGGAGCTCACGGAGAATCGGTCGAGGTTACGCGGCGCCGGTCCTGAGCTGTACTCGCCATGTCCGTTGTACTTCGAACCGTGGCACGGGCACTCGAACCCCTGGGAGGACTCGCAAGAAGGAACACGACAGCCGAGGTGCACGCAGCGTTGCCACAAAGCCATGAGACCAACGCCGTCCGACTCGCCTCCCGCAACCACAAACGGCGTCTCTTCAAACGACGAGCCTGGCAGCTCTGAGACCGCGAATGGAACGACCCAGGACTGCGCAGCAGGCACAAACTTCGGAATCACCGAGGCGCCGTCAATAACGTCGGACTTGAGGTCAGCAACGGTGCCGGCATTGATCACAGTGCCGAATCCGCCCTTCAGCTTTGGCCAGAAGAACGCAAGCCCAGCGAGCGCAAACTGCAACATGAAGAGCCCGAACACAGCACCGATAGCTCGATTGAAGAACTTTCGACGGGTCACGCCGTAGTCGGTCGCGGAAATCTCGACTTGCGGCGCGTCTTCTTTGTACTCCGCTGGGGCATCAACCATGGTCACCGGAGCGGGTTCGGTCACCTCACCTTCTGCGGCCACCGCAGCCATTGCTTTGCGTCGGTCACGGTCGGCCTTCTGCGCCTTCCGGTCGAGCTCTGCTGCGGTGGCTGAACCCTCACTATCAGAGCGCCGTGACGCGATCATCAGGATCGCTGCTGCAGCCGCAAGCGTGAGCCCAATCAAAATGAGCGCGAAAAGAGCAGGACCGGTCATTCGAGAATCGTCAGAAGGTCGTCGAAGAAGATGCCATCCCGCCATGGGAAGGTGAAGTTGAAGCCTGGACCTCTAAAGAACGAACCGAAGATCGTCAGCACGGCTGCTGCCATGAAGAACACCGTAAAGATCGAGATCGCAAGCTTGCGGTCGGCCGGTCTCGTCGAAGGGTTGCGATCCACGTAGGGAACGAAGGCGAGAGCAGCAAGCCCGAACCCAGGAATGATCACACCGGCAACCATCGGATCGAAGTAGGCGAGCAACTCTTGGAGACCGAGGAAGTACCACGGTGCTTTGGACGGGTTCGGCTGGGAGTTGAAGTTGGCGAACTCAAGGAGCGGTGCGTCGATAAAGGCCGACATCAGGAACAGCAGTGCGGACATCGCAAGCAACGCGACGAACTCGATCGCAAGAAGATGTGGCCACACGTTGACCTTGTCCTGCGGTTCCCTGCTCGTGCCTTGAATTGCGTTCGCCTTGACGACAGTGAGAAGGCGTTGTGTACGTACTCCCGGTGGTGGCCCTGCAACTGCGGGTGCACCTCCGTTCCCAGCAGCGGCGGCCGCAGGAGCGGCAGCAGCTGCAACAGGCGCTGCGCCAGCCATCTGGGGCACCGGTGTGCCGTCCGCTTTCGATCGAGCGAACATTCCTCGCTCGAGAAGACCCCTCGGAACCCCGTACTGAGTTGCTTCGGCGTCGAGATCGCGGACGGGGCCATCACCTACCGGCATCGTCGCGACAGCGGTCGCGACAGCTGCGCCACCACCTGCAGGTGTCCCGTCGGCCTGGGCACGGGCATCAGCCGCCCGCTTCAGGAGATGTTCTGGTACGTCTGCCACATCGTCTCCTTAGAGCGGTCCAGAGATGCCGCCATCTTTGCGGACCCGCCAGAAATGGACGGCCATGAAGATGGTGATGATGAATGGGAGGAACAACACATGCAACACATACCAACGCAGCAGCGTGTCCGCGGTGATTTGCACACCGCCGATCAACGCAAATGAGACTTGTTCACCGAACACCGGCGTATAGGCGGCCATGTTGGTTCCCACTGTGACCGCCCACAGCGCCAACTGATCCCACGGAAGCAGGTAACCGGTAAAGGAAAGGAGAAGGGTCAACAGCAACAAGATGATGCCGACGACCCAGTTGAACTCTCGAGGTGGCTTGTACGCACCGTGATAGAAGACACGAGCCATGTGAAGGAAGACCGTGAGCACCATGATGTGTGCGCCCCATCGGTGCATGTTTCTCACGAGCTGGCCAAATGCAACATCGGTAGCAAGGGCCTGAAGATCGAAGTACGCCTGTGGCGAAGTCGGTCGATAGTAGAACATCAAGAAAATGCCGGTGATGGTCAGCAGGATGAACAGGAAGAAGCTCAGACCACCAAGACAGAGTGTGTATGAGAGCCGGACTCCGTGACGCTTCACCTTCACCGGGTGGAGGTGATAGAGAACGTTGTTCATCACGACATAGGCGCGGTTTCGGGGCGAGTCACCGCCATCGGCGCGCATCGGTGATCCTGGCCGGAATATCGAGTTCCACACCTGGGAGTTGCGGACGTGGTCACCCAGCCCGGACACGGCGCTCTTGAGGCCGGTGCTCCCTTGATCGTCTGCCAACTTCTGTCCCCGTCCTTCTACCAGCGCACGCCGTAGAGCTCGCCGCTCTTCGTATCACGCACTCCGTTGTCGTATTCCCACGGTGCATCCTCGAACTCTTCGGCCTGTTCCGCGAGCGAGCCCCCGAACTTGCCAATGGTGATGACGTTCGTGGGGCATCTGTCGACGCACAGTTTGCACCGTGTGCATTCCGTATCGTCTATGACGAACAGGGCGCCGTTCTCTTCCTTCTCTGCGGGGTTCTCCACCCCAAAGGTCTCCGTCACGATGTCCGGTGTCAGGAAGTGGATGCACTTCCACGGGCAGATGTCGACACAGCCCGCACACAGGATGCATTCGGATTCATTGATGTGGATGAACTGCTTCGGTTTCACCGCAGCCGTCATGTAAGAGGTGTCCACGATGGCGAGCTGATAGTCGTCGCGCATCGGAGGGGTCTCCAGCCAGACTTCCTTCGCCATCAGTCCCTCGCTCTCATTGGTCTGCCGTAGTTCGAGACTGGCTCGGGTTTCGGCTCGTCCTTGGTCGCTGCTCGCTTCTGCCATTGGTACATGAAGATCGGCACCACGAACAGCATTGTCGTTGCAAACCCGGCAACGATCATGTCCTTCGCCGCAGCGGCCGAGATCGCAATCTCATTTCCGAATACGAGGGCCGGTGGCACCGTGAGGATGATCTTTTGAGGTGTCCACTCAAGCGTCGACTGGAATAGCGTGAGCATCTGGTTCGGAATGATGGCGAAGATCACAAACATCAATGCCACGAAGAGCATTGCGCCGATCATTGCTCGTGCCCAAGTAAGTGGCTTGTTATACACAAATATCAGGGTCAGCCCAGCAAGAAGCATGATCACACCACCCAGGGCGATCATCTGGGCGATCGTTGCTGGGACCCAACCTCGAGGAAACCCAACAAATATGTTCTCGCCGAACTCATTCACCTCTGGCGCTTCTGCGGTGTGGACGAGGAATGATCCAACCAACGCGGTCACGATTCCCAACAGGGTGAGCCCGACGCCAGCGAGCATCTGAGTTCGTTCGGTCACGTGAGTTCCTTGACGAGTACTGGCATTCTATGTTGCCTGTGGGCTCTCACCACTCGACCATCCTTCAGCCAGCCTCATCTCGGCGTCGCCACGGTGTTGCTTCACGATTGTTGCGTGACGACGACCACTCTGCCAACCGATGAGGGTTGTAGTCGAACCCGCGGCTAGAGTTTCGACCGCCAGCCACGGCCGAACGCAAGAGCCGCACAGGAGGACGTTCAGGCGTGACAGCCGAAACCTCATCGAACGACGTCGAGCAGCCTGACGAGCTCACTGACTCGTCAAGCGTCGTCCGACTCCACTTCATCAGCGCAACCATCTTCTTGGTGCTCGGTGTTCTCGTCGCAGTGGGGGCAGCGTTCCAGCTCGTGCTGCCTGAACTGTTTTCGGGTGTGTCCGCACTCACGTACGGAAAGCTCGCACCCGCTGGACGCGCACTGCTCGCAGACGGATGGCTGACGCTGGGTCTGCTTGGAGCGACCTACTACATCCTTCCCCGCATCACGATGCAAGGTCACAAGCGGTCCGTCCTTGCCACTGCATCACTCATCGTCATCTCCGTCGGAGTCATTGCTGGCGTAATGGGGATTCTGTTCGGATTCAGCAGCGGCCTGGTCGGCAACGAGACCCCAATATGGGCACGAGCAATCCTTGCGATCGGCTACCTCTTGGCAGCTATATCGGTAACGAGCACAGCAAGGGCGAGAGGCAACCATCTCGGGGCAGCGGGTTGGTATCTCACGGCAGCCCCAATCTGGCTCACCCTCTCAGCGGTCGTTGGCCTCATCCCCGCATCATCCGGTATCGCTGGAAGCATCCAGTTCGCATTCGTGAACGCGACGTTCCTCGGTCTCTTTGTTGTCACCGCGAGCGTCGGGCTCCTCTACTTCATATTCAGCACCCTCACTGGCACAGACCCGACTGAACCACGACCTCTCTCCGCTCTCGGGTTCTGGTCGCTCACTCTGATCTGGGCGAACCTTGCTGCGGTCGCTCTTGTCTATACGCCGGTTCCCGACTGGTATGAGACGATCTCCATCGCATTTGCGATTGGCGCGCTGATACCTCTCTTCACCATTGCGGGCGACATCTCCCTGATGATTCGAGGGCGGATCGCGGACATCAAGGACCGCCAATCTCTTCGGTACGCAGTAGTGAGCTCAATCACCTTGGCCACCGCAACGATCGTCACTCTGCTGTGGGCCTGGCGGGCGACAAGTTCGATCGCCCAATACACGACATGGGTCAACACAGCCTGGGTGCTCGTCATTCTTGGCGGTGGGTCATACGCCGTGTTCGCAATTCGCTCACTCACGAGGGGGGGCGCAGCAGGTGCACGGTCAACCCACTACTTCTTGTCGACGATGGGCCTTGTGGTCATGTTCACCGGTCTTGCTGTCGGTGCGCTGGTCGTTGGGTTCTCCTGGGCGGCCGGATCAGCGAGTCAGACGTACGCCGATGCGGGCCAGGCGTGGAACGTCACCGCAGAAAGCACCGAACCCTTCCTGTGGATTGCCGCTCTCGGTATGGCGTTGTATGCGGTGGCTCAGTTCTTCTTCGCATTTGCCCTTGGCCGATCATCCGACCAGGAACTCACAGCGCCCGCTACCGACACGGGTTTTGATCTCGAGTTCGAAGGCGCGCTTCGCTACGCGACATGGAAACGCCTCACCTGGGGCACAGCAGCCGTGTTCATCTTCGCGGCAACCATGACCCTGGTTCTTCCGATCGCCGATGACACGGACAGAGAAGGCACCCTCCTCGCAGATACGTCTCGGACGTACGCAGAAGGAACGTCCGAGGCACTCGGAAGAGATCTCTACATCAGCGAGGGATGCACCGAGTGCCATACGCAGGTCGTTCGACCGATCGGAACCGACGTAGGGCTCGGCCCTGTGACCGTTGCTGGCGACTACGCAAACGAGAAGCCTGCGCTCCTCGGCGCATATCGTTTCGGACCCGACCTCATGCATGTCGCAAGCCGTGGTGAGTTCTTTGACAAGGTGCTCGTCGAGGCTCACCTGAAGGATCCGCGATCACTTGTACCGTGGTCGACAATGCCTTCGTACTCGTACCTATCCGAGGACGACATTGGTGCACTTGTCAGTTACATCGAGACGTTGAAGTAGGTGGCGGATATGGATGAACTGCTTCAGAAAGCTGCCGAGGCGATTGGGATGCCTCCATCGCTCGCCGAGCGATCCGCACAAGCACGGGCGGAGAAGGAAGGCACAACAGTCGAAGCGGTCCTCCGAGAGTGGGCAGGCGAAGCGGCGGCCCCAGCCGCCCCCGTTGCATCCGACGACACATCAGACGAAGGCATTCAGGACGATGCGGCAACGGACGGATCCGATTCCGCTGACGAGCCGGCGAACGAAGATGATGAAGCTGCCGTTGCATCGCTCGGTACGGAGCAACTTCTGAATCTTGCAGCTGAAGCAAAGAGGATGCCAGCCAAGCTTGTGCTCTCATCCGCCGAGGCACGGGCAAGGAACTCAGGTCAGTCAGTTGATGAGGTCCTGGCCCTGTGGGCTGGCGTAGACCCGAACGACATCGCACCTGAAGCAGACACCGCTGCACCCACAGCCGAGGCTCCGGGAGAAGCACCCGCTGCCACTGCCGCAGATGAGGAACCAGAAACGGAAGAGGAACCCTCAAGGCCTGCCGCCGCAGCAGCACCCGCAGCCGCCGGTGCGGTCGTTGTGGCTATCTCAATGGACGAACTGCTCGACAAAGTCGCAGAAGCCAAGGGGATGCCAGCGTCGCTCGCAAAGCGGTCCGCTGAAGCACGAGCGAAGAAGACCGGTGAGCCACTCGAGGCTGTTCTCGCTGAGTGGGCTGGCGTCGATCCAGCGCTCGTTGACACATCTGAGGATGCTGGCTCGCAGGAATCCGAACCGCAAAAGCCTCCGTCGCCAGCTGCCGCAGACGATGACGACGCTGCTCCAGAAAGCGACGAAGAGGAGCAGTCGTCCGAAACCGTTGAGATCATCGAGGCCAGTGCTGTCGAAGAGCCTGAAGACGACGACATCGATGATGACGAATCCTCACTTCGCCGAAGTGGATATCCGACTTGGCTTGCGGCTGCCTTCGTCCTGATACCGCTCTTCGCTGTCACATACATTCTCGTTGCGCCCAACGGTCCGGACTGTGGCTCGGCAGGACAGCTCAAGGTTGACGAGGCAACGGGTCTTGCGGTCAACTGTGACGGGTCCGAATACGGATCGGACACGGTCGACTTCTTCGCGGATGGCGGGGCGATCTACACCCAGTGCGCTGCGTGTCACGGCGCCTCAGGTGAAGGCGGAGCAGGGCCAGCAATGGCTGGTGGTGCGGTTCTCGCAACCTTCCCATCAGGTTCCTGTGACGATCACTCTTCATGGATCAGCCTCGGAACTGCTAACTGGCCCGACTCGACGTACGGTGCGACAGACAAGCCCGTTGGTGGTGTCGGAGTCATGCCGAGTTACGAGGGCACCCTGACCCCCGAACAGATCGCAAGCGTGTCCCTCTACGAGCGTGTCCAGTTCGGTGGACAGCCGCTCGAGGAGGCTGAACTCGATTGCGGCCTGGTCTCACCCGAGGAAGCGGAAGAGCTTGCTGAGGCATCCGCTCCCTGACCGATTCGGCCCGGATCGTCAAAACTCCACATCGGTACCCTCGGAGGCATGACTTCTCGTGTTCTCGTTGTTGGTGGAGGTCCTGGCGGTGCGTCGACGGCCTACTGGCTTGCGCGCAACGGGATCGATGTCCATCTCGTGGAAAAGAAGACGTACCCACGCGAAAAGGCATGCGGTGACGGTCTCACACCAAGAGCCATCAAGCAGCTGCTCGACATGGGATTCGATTTCGAAGGTCTCGACCTTCACCGTGTTTATGGACTGCGAGCGTACGCCGGCGACCTGATGATTGAGATGCCGTGGCCGGATCACTCCGTATACCCGAACTGGGGTGCCACGATGCGAAGGGCCGACCTCGACGGAACGGTCGCAGCGCTTGCAGAGCAACAAGGTGCAGTGGTGGAGCAAGCAACGACTGCGAGCCCAATCCTTGAACACGATCGCGTCACTGGTGTAACTCTCAAGGGTGCCGATGGGGAACGCACTGTCCACCCTGACTTCGTGGTGATTGCAGACGGCTCCAACTCTCGCTTTGGTCGCGGCGTCGGTGCGGCGCGGCGAAAGGACTTTCCCTACGGATTGGCTGTGCGTGGCTACTGGGAAAGCCCCAACTCGGATGATGCATTCATCGAGAGCCAGCTCGATATCCGAGATGCGCAGGGACGAGCGATGCCTGGCTACGGGTGGGTCTTCCCCCTCGGAGACGGTGAGATCAACCTCGGCGCCGGTCTCGTGTCTACGTTCAAGGGTTGGAAGGATGTCAACACGTCGCACATCCTCGAGGCGTATGCATCCTCATTGCCGGAGCACTGGAAGATCACCGGGACGACCCCACACACACGGCCGATCGGCGGCAAGTTGCCGATGTCGTTCTCGGTTGGGCCGAAGGTGGGCAGGAACTGGCTCCTTGTAGGGGATGCGTCCGGCGCCGTCAATCCATTCAACGGGGAAGGCATCGACTACGCGTACGAAACAGGACGGATGGCCGCTCGTCAGGTTGCTGAGGCAATCGGTGGCAATGGTCTGGCTCTTGCCGCATACGCGCAGGAACTTGAAGAGGTCTACGGCGACTACCACAGGGTTGCCAGAGTCTTTGTCAAAGCGATCGGTAACCCAGCGGTGATGCGAACACTGACCACAGTGGGTCTGAGATCAAAGCCGCTCATGGAGTGGACGCTCAACGTGATGGCAAACCTGCTCGACCCAGACGAGGCGAAGATGACTGAGCACATCTACAACGCCATCGAGCAAACCGTGAACGTTGGGTCCCGATAAGTGCGCCCGGTGACGTCCATCGTCGTGGCCATCCTCCTTGCGTTCATCGTGGTGGCGTTCATCATCAAGCTGATATCAGGGGGATTGTCGCCTTGACGGATCGATCGTGAACTGACGCTCAACAATGAGTGTCACACGATCAGGACTGGTGGCGTTCCCAGTCAGCTCGTAGAAGCCCAAGGAAGACGAGATCGTGGTAGCTGCCCTTCCAGAACGCTCGTTGACGGAAGAGACCCTCTCGGTTGAACCCGAGCTTTTCGAGGACCGCAATTGACGCATCATTGCCCACGGTGACATCTGCCTCGATGCGGTTCAGGTTCATCGCTTCAAACCCGAACTCAACGATCGCCTCGAGCGCCTCCGTCATCAGGCCCTGGCCCCAGTGGTCCCTTGCCAGGTCGTATCCGATCTCCGCAAGAGAGTTGTGCGCATCCCAATGGTTGAAACCAGCTGTCCCGACAAGAGACCCCTCTTTCCCACCGATGGTGATTGCCCATCGCATCCCAACCCGCTCGGCAAAGATCTGATCGATCCACTCAGCGACTTCTACAGCGTCTGCGCGCTCGGAGAACGGTCCGGTGTCCGTGTATCGGGCGACCTCGGGATCGGCGAAGAGATCGAACAATGCATCGATATCTGCCCGTGTGTCGAACCTGCGCAACACGAGCCGTTTCGTTTCAAGCCGAGGCATCTCCTCGAACGCAAACTCCTCGGTCATGTGACGAAACTCCCTCTCAGCGGTCTAGCCAGACCGACCCGAGAGAGCGTACGCATTTCTAGTGGTGAATCGGGGTCCCATGGTGTGCGGTGCGGACGGCAGCTTGTTCCTCGGTCTGATTCAGTTCGAGATTCCGTGCGGCAACCTCGGCAACAAACGCCCACACCAGCAACGCTGCAATGAAGATCGTCATCGAGAGGTTGAAGATGGCGTCGTCAGCGAACATCACAATTGCGATGAACACGGCGACAAAGCCGGCCATACCGACATCCACCCACCAGATCGCCCTGCGGTTGGTCATGTCACTCCTTGCTGGCGAGCGCAGAGTTCCTTAGTCGTTACCTAACCATTCTACAGGATATCGGCGCATGTGACATCGCAGACCTGCACCAATCAGTCAACAGCCCTGATCTCGATCTTGTTGCCCCCGTCGGGACGACCAATCAACACAGGATCACCGACGCCGAAAGCGAAGTCTTCCTCGGCCCTGCCGGACCGCACCGCGAGCGCGATCTGACCATGGGAATCGACGTGAAAGACCGCTTCACCCTCGTCGACCGCACCGTACGTCTCCCCCCACAGGATTCGATGATTCGACATCTCATATGCGAGGGAAACATCATCACCAGGAGAGAGCTCCAGCGTCACAAGATCCTCTGGCGAGATGTTGAACTGGATATTCCCAAACGAGTCGATCCACAGCACCGTTGCCTTGATCGCTCCATTCCCTGCCGGTTCCGCCAGCGGAACGAGAAGGGGGCTAATCGAATCGGGTGGCTGCGCGGGACCAAGGTCCTCAATCTCGGCTTGGCCTGATGCGAGAACCGCTGCAGCTGGGCCGAACACATCTCTTCCGTGGAAAGTCTCTCCAGGTGCAGGCAGGCGAAAGCGAGGATCCTCGATCGAAACGATCACATCCGCTCCGCCGACCATCGCCACAGCTGGCGCAAGCACGCCGTTGTCCGGCCCGACAAAGAACCCAACCGGTGTACGTGCAGCGATAGCTCGGCGGTCGGTACCCACACCGGGGTCGACGACGGCGAGGAATACACCATCTGGCATGAACTGCACCGCACGCGTGAGCGAGAGTGCCCCTCCGTGAATATCACCGGGCCTGATGCCGTGCGTGATGTCGAGGACACGAACATCTGGGGCGACCCGAGCGATGACCCCGTGCACCACGCCAACGAACTCATCGCGATGACCGAAGTCCGAAAGGAATGAAATAGGGACGCTCACGACTGGGAGCGTACCGCCCTGCGGAAGAGTCCCAACAGGATCGGTTCCCACGGCATAGGTAGTGTGGGAGCAGCCGACTGTTTGGACCGCAAATGACCGAAGTCACCGAGTCTGTGTTCGAGACGATTGAACCTGTGCAGAGCGTCAAGAAGCCGAAACTCAAGAAGAAGTTCTATGAGGCAGAGCTTGCGCATCTTCAGGAGGAGCTCGTCAAGCTCCAGAGCTACATCAGGGAGGAAGGGCTCAAGGTTGTCGTCATCTTTGAAGGAAGGGACGCTGCCGGCAAGGGTGGGGCGATCAAGCGGATCACCGAGAAGCTGAGTCCTCGGGTGTGTCGGGTCGAAGCACTTGGCACTCCGACGAGCAGGGAAAAGACCCAGTGGTGGTTCCAGCGGTACTCCAACTATCTGCCAGCCGCTGGCGAGATGGTGCTGTTCGATCGTTCTTGGTACAACCGTGCACTCGTTGAGCCCGTGATGGGGTTCTGCACCGAAGAGGAATACAAGGAGTTTCTGCGTTCGTGCCCTGAATACGAGCGCATGATCGTGCGAAGCGGGATCACCCTGATCAAGTATTGGTTCTCCGTGAGCGATGAGGAGCAGGAGCGAAGGTTCCAGGCCCGCATCGATGACAAGACCAAACGGTGGAAGCTGAGCCCGATGGATCTTGAGTCCCGAGCCCGGTGGGTTGAGTTCTCAAAGGCAAAGGACATCATGTTCGACCACACCGACATCAAGCAGGCTCCCTGGTACGTGGTCAATGCCGAGGAC
>JBPCTY010000004.1:0-33016 GCA_051011415.1 Acidimicrobiia bacterium | reverse complement strand
TGGGATCCAGGGGACCGCATTGGCGGCTGGAACCTCCACCTCGGCATCGAAGATCCTGAGGACGGTGTTGCTTGGGTGCTGAGCGCTGTCGACTCTGCGTGAGCTATCCGGCTGGCAGGAACGGCATCACATCGATCGCAAGCTCTGAGGCAAGTTCCTTCTGCTGCTCGAAAGGAAGATCGGGGAAGTAGCTGCGAGCGACCCAGTCGATCGGCACCCCAGCGGTTTCCCTGAGTTCGTTGATCGTGTTGACGATTCGATCGGGCGATCCGCCAATGACCCGCTTGGTTAGCTTTTCGCGCATTTCGTCCGTCAGCGGGGGAGGGCTCGCAAGACCGGTGCGCGTCGCGGACGCCTCCATGTCGGAGTACTTCCAGATCTGAAGCCACACAGACTCAAGGATGTCGTTGATGTCGCCCGGATACATCACTCCGTAGTAGACCCAGCGGAAGGACTCCGGATCCCGGCCCACACGCTCCATCTCCTCTTTGGCCACGGCGATCTGTTCGACGAGCCGTGTGGGGGAGGAGTTGGAAAAGAAGCCATCGGCATATCGCGCGGCACGGCGGACAGCTGCATCGACCCCGCCACCGACAACCACAGGAACCGGCTGTGACGGCACCGGTCTCACGGCGAGTTCTGGGTACGAATAGACCTCACCCTGCCACTCGAACGGGTCGCCTGACCAGGCCTTCGGGAGTATCTGAAGCATCTCGGTCATTGCCTTGCCACGCCGTGTGATGTCTGCACCGAACGCCTCGAACTCCGTGGCAGACCAGCCGAGACCGAGACCGAGCGTGAGGCGACCATTAGAGATCGCCTGCACAGTTGCTGCGTCCTCAGCAAGGCGGAGTGGATCGTGCAGCGGTGCGAGCACCACGCCGGTTCCGATTTCGATCTGCTCTGTGACAGCGGCCATCGCTGCAGAGGCAACGAGAAGCGACGGCATGTACCCGTCGTCAACGAAGTGGTGCTCCGTTGTCCATACCGAGCTGTACCCAAGCTTGTCGAGGTACGTGGACAATTCGAGGGTCTCGCGGTATCGGTCTTCCCAGGTGCGGCTGTCTCCTGGTGTGATCTGGGCTGAGAGCAGCCCGAATCCGAGTGACATCGATACTCCGTTCGGTGGCGTTTGGGTCAGGCTAGAGGCACCCGCGCGGGCTTGGTCCGATGAGATTCACCTCTCTGCAGCACTACGCTTGGTGGCTGTGTCGCCCACTGTGCGACTCAAGGACCAGCCGGAGCGGATTACCTCCATGTACCTCGAACACATCGACCAGCCAAGCGACCTGGACGATCTGACGTATGAGGAGCTCGACACCCTCGCCGACGAGATCCGAACCCTCGTGGTTGATGCCGTCAACTCCAATGGTGGTCACCTCGGATCAAACCTCGGTGCGGTGGAGTTGTCTATCGCCCTCCACAGGGTGTTTGAGTCTCCGAAGGACATCATTCTGTGGGACACCGGCCATCAGGCCTACGTCCACAAGATTCTGACCGGTAGGCGCAATGGCTTTGACGCGTTGCGCAAAGAAGGCGGCATCAGTGGCTACCCGAAGCGGTCCGAGTCGGAACACGATGTCATCGAGAACAGTCACGCGAGCACCGTGCTCTCCTATGCACACGGAATCGCCACCGCACGAGACCTCAGGGAAGAAGACACTGGTCACGTCATCGCCGTTATCGGCGATGGCTCGATGACCGGAGGTATGGCATACGAAGGCCTGAACAACCTTGGGCACAGCGGCTGCAACGTCACCATCGTCCTCAACGACAACGGACGGTCCTACGCCCCAACTGTTTCCAAGCTGGGTGACAGCCTCAAGCAGATCCGCATCAACCCCGTGTACATGCAGCGTCAGCGCAAGTTCGAAGGGTTCGCACGATCGATGCCGCTGATTGGTTCATTCCTCAATCGCGGCATCGGTGCAACCAAGGCTGCAGTTCGCGAAATCTGGGAACCGCCTGCGTTCTTTGAAGACCTTGGCATCCGATACCTCGGTCCGTTCGATGGACACGACATCGAAGCCGTTGAACATGCTCTCGAGAATGCATCGCGATTCGATGGCCCAAAGGTTGTGCACGTTCTCACCCAAAAGGGCAGGGGCTACGCACCAGCCGAGAACGACTCGATCAAGCTGATGCACGACACCGGTTCGATCAAGGACGGCAGCTATACGGCTGCGTTCATGGACACGCTGTGCAAGCTCGGCGAGACCCATCCAAATGTCGTCGCCATCACCGCGGCGATGCCGGACTCGACCGGTGTCCTCGCATTCGAGGAGCGCTTCCCCGATCGGTCGTTCGATGTGGGAATCGCCGAACAGCACGCATTCACAATGGCCGCAGGCATGGCGATGGGCGGCATGAAGCCCATCGTTGCTGTCTACTCGACCTTCCTCACCCGCGCATTTGACCAGCTCAACCTCGACGTAGGGCTGCATGGCCAACACGTTGTGTTCTGCCTCGACCGCGCAGGCGTCACCGGTGACGATGGGCCATCTCACCACGGCGTGCTCGACATGGTGCTGTGCATGAAGGTCCCGAACATGACCGTGATGGCGCCGTCGTCCTATCAGGAACTCCAGGTGATGATGGTTGACGCTGTCGAACTCTGTGACGGCCCGGTGTCTATCCGTTGGCCAAAGACCGCTGCGGTAATGGCAGCTGACGACGAGATCGGCTCAGGACTCAATGCCCGCAAGGCGCGATCCGGTGACGGGTCGGTGTGTCTGATCGGTGTTGGAAAGATGCTCGCCGTTTGCCACGAAGCAGCTGACATCCTCGGCGCAGAAGGAATCGAAGCGACGGTGTGGGACCCGCGCATCGTCAAGCCTCTCGATACGGCCATGCTCGATGATGCCGCACGTCACGACTTCGTCGTGACCGTTGAAGACGGATTCCGCGAGGGCGGAGCCGGAACCGGCATCGAAACGGCGCTGCGTGACATGGAAGCGAAGAGTGCCGTCGAGGTGCTCGGTGTGCCCATCGAATACATCGATCACGCTTCACCCGACCTCATCCTGGAGCGCCTCGGCCTCGATGGAGCGGGAGTCGCGAACTCTGTTCGTAAGGCGATGGACCGCTAGAGAGCGGTCAGCCGGCGAGTGCCTCGTAGGCACCGTCATCGTCATCCACCGTGACCGCCAAATGAAATCCCTCTGCGCTTGAGTGCAGCAAATACATCGAGTCGATATTCACACCAGCGTTCGCGAGATGCTCGGCCATGTGCGCAAGCGAACCGGCACCTCTCTGCAAGAATGTGTCAAGCACCTCTCGCTCATCGAACTCAAGATCAGCCGCCATCAGAACACGTCTGGTGCGCGGCGCAGAGTCGACAACTATCCGCACATGGCTGTGACCGTTGTCTGCCACGGCAGCGAATGCCTCGATGGAGACTGATGCGTCGGCGAGCATCCTGGCCAGCTTTGCCAACTGGCCGGGCCTGTTCGCCAGCCTCACCGAGAACTCGGTCATGACCACAGCCTACGCGACCAAAGTCTGCCTCGCGACCACATCTCCGATCGGCCAGATTTCGACCGGTATGGGGGGTAACCCCTATGGTTGGAACAGATCCGGGCGCGTACCGTGGAAGCACGGTGACAGGTGGGGACACACGGATGAAACAGAAGAGGCATACGGCCAGACGGGGCGTTGTGGCGGCGATGGCTGTCGCGCTCCTTCTGAGTGCATGCGTACCCGGCGGAGACGACACAGCAGACACCGGCGCCGATACAACCACGACGTCAGCGGCCCCTGGATCCACACCGACGACGACCGTCGATGTCGAGCTCAGCGCACCTCTCCCGCTCGATCCGGCGCTTCGAACCGGCGTTCTGGACAACGGACTTACCTACTTCATCTTCTTCAACGACTCCCCTGGGGACCGAGCCGAGCTCAGGCTTGCCGTCGACGCAGGCTCTCTCCACGAGGACACAGACCAGGCCGGCGGAGCCCACTTTCTCGAGCACATGATGTTCAACGGCACCACGAGCTACCCCCAGAACGAACTGACAGCGGTGCTCGAATCGTTCGGTCCTCAGTTCGGAGCCGACATCAACGCCTACACGTCGTTTGATGAGACGGTGTACCAGCTGTCACTCGAGAGCGAAGACGACCTCCTTGACCTTGGCGTGGACGTCCTGCGCGAGTGGGCCACGGAAGCGAGCCTGACCGATACCGACGTGGTCGAAGAACGCGGCGTTGTACTTGAAGAGTGGCGACTACGTGACGAGGGCCTTGCTGGTCGACTCAACGAAACAGTGCTTGGTCTCCTCCTGCCTGGCACCACATACGAAGGCCATGAACCGATCGGGACCGAAGCCTCCATTCGTGCGACGACCCCAGAGGTCCTCGGCCGGTTCTACGACGACTGGTATCGGCCAGACACGATGGCCGTCATTGCAGTCGGCGATTTCGACATTGACGAAATGGAGCAACGCATCGTCGATTCATTCGCATCGATGGGAGAAACCGAGGACCCCCGCACTTCGCCCGTCGGTACCGCTCCAGATGCTGCATCTCCCCGCGCAGCGACGCTTGCCGATGCCGAGGTCGCGATTTCCACAGTTGATGTGATCTGGCCGGTGCCGGCTGTTGCTGCGGAGACCGTTGGCGACCGCCAAGAGGTCTTCGTGCTTGTCGCCGCGATGAACATGCTTGCAACACGGCTTGATGACGATGCACGCCGCGGAGATGCACCACTCCTTGGTGCGAGCAGCTCAACATCAGGGTTCACTCGCGGGTTCTCGTTGGCCTCACTGAGTGTCGAAGCAACACCCGCCGAAACTAATGCGGCACTCGATGCCGTGGTCACGGAGCTGGAACGTGTTCGTCAATACGGATTCTCTGACCAAGAGTTCGAAAGGGCAATCACCGAGATCAGAGCCGGCGTCGATCTTGCTCTCGACTCCTCCGAAACCGAACAAGACGTGTCCTTTGCAGGAGATCTGGTCGAGCACTTCCTCAGCAGCCAAGCATTCATGAGCGCCGAGCAACAGCATGGAGTTGACACCGCAATCCTTGATCGACTCACCGCATCGATGGTCACCAACTCATTCGCTGCCCTCCTTGACGAGGCGACGCCCTACATCATCGTGCTGGGGCCGGACGACGGAGCAGGGATCCCCGCAGTTGAAGACATCGAGCAACTCTTCGCCGAACCTCCTGCCGGGCCGATCTTGCCCAGAGAGGATGTCGTTGTCCCTGAGTCGCTGATGCAGGCCCCCCAGCCGGTGCCTTCTACCGATTCGGTGGTCGACGAGGACCTCGGATTCATCACCCTCAGCTTTCCGAACGGTGCGACCGTCATGGCATGGCCAACAGACATAGCCGAGAACCTCGTAACTGTGCAGATCGAAAGCTTCGGTGGCACCTCGAAGGTGGAAGTTGAGGACGTCACCGAGGCGTCGCTGGCCAGCACGATCGTCAACAAGAGCGGTGTTGGCGATGTCGATGCGCCTGCGCTCGATGAGTTCCTTGCGGACCGCGTCGTTGAAGCCTCGCCGTGGATATCAGAGACGCGCGAAGGCATCCAGGCTTCGGCATCATCGGACGACCTTGAACCGATGTTCCAACTGATTCATCTGCTCATGACCGAGCCGAGATTCGACGAGGTCGCGGTCACGAGTGTGATCGCTGAGATGCAGGCCGTCGATGCAACACGGCAGGACGTTCCCTCACTGGTGACGGGCGATGCGCTTGACGACATGTACTACTCGGGCAACCCTCGATACGTGTCACCGCCAACTGGCGAACAACTCGCGACGTTCGACGCAGACCGTTCTGAGCAGATCTACAGAGAGCGCTTCGCCGACGCGGGCGACTTTGTGTATGCGATCGTCGGCGATTTCGACCCAGAAGAGCTGGGCCGGCTTATCGCGACCTACATCGGGACCTTGCCCGGTCCCGGAGACCGAGAGACCTGGACCGACAACCAGCCGCTCCCACCCCGAGAGGTGCAGCTCCGGACCGTGCAGGCAGGAACAGACCCACAGGGAGCCGTCTCCCAATACTGGACCAACGAACTCCAGCCGTCCCACAAGGACCGTCTCACGGGACGGGTGATGGAGTTGATCGTGAACGCCCGCCTCCGGGACCGCATCCGAGAGGAGCTGTCCGCGACCTACTCACCGCGCGCATGGGTGTCGCTGCAGAGGGATCCTGATCCGTTCATCGAGACGGGTGTGGAAGTCACGGGCGATCCTGAGAGGCTTGAAGAGATCTCCGACGAGGTGCTCGCCGATCTCGCAGATCTCGCATCCGCTGGACCCACCGATGCAGAGTTGTCCACTGCCGTGCAGCAAACGAGCACCGAGATGGAACTCATCAGCAACCCGGAGCTGGCCGAAGCCTTGGTCAACAGCTATCTGTACCCAGACGAACCCGTGTCCCGGCTCATCGAGCGCTACACCCTCATTGAGGAAGTCACTGCAGATGACGTCCGCTCCATGGCCAGGCTCGCCTATGACTCCCGTCAACGCATCGAGATCAGGCTGGTCCCTCTCGGCTAGCGTCGCTGGATGCCGAGACATAACAGGGTCGATCCGTTTGGAGATCTCAATGCGGTAACCGCACGCGGAATGTTCACCGGCAATCGCGGCTGTCTCGTTGACGAGAGTGGGGAAGTGGTGCGGCACCACAATGGATCGCTGTGGATCGCCTGTGCCATCAGCTACAAAGACTGGTCGCACCCGCTTGACGCTCCACGAACATGGACACCCTTGTTCTTTCTGGACGATGCCGTGGCGCTTGCTGCGGGTCATCGGCCATGTGGGCTGTGTCGGCGCGATGCATACGAGTCCTATCGGGGCGCCGTCGCCGCGGCCACGTCCGGTGAAGTCGTCGGAGCTGCCTCGATCAACCGCAGGCTTGCGTTACAGCGCCTCGCCGGAGGGCGAGGACTCACGAGACGAGACGACCGGATTCTCTGGAACGCCAACCCCGCATCGCTGCCTACAGGCACTGTGGTCGTTGTGAACGATGATGCACACCTCATCACGAGCCAGGGTCTTCACCGGTTTGCGTTTACCGGTTGGGAAGAGCCAACGGTGTACGAGGAGTCGTCGGTCCAGGTACTGACACCGCAGTTGAGCGTCGAGGCATTGGTGCACGGTTTCGAACTTGTGCTCCACATGTCGGTCGACTGACCTACTACTTGGGAGAGGCTCCACGGTCGGAGAGCATCGCCCTGAGCCGTGCGATTCGCGACTTGATGCTCGAGTCTCCATCCTCACTCACGACCGGAACAGCCTCGGCAGGATCGACGTAGGCGTCTGCCGCTGCCCTGAGTTCTTCGAGCTCCTGGAGCTCCAGATAGATCTCTTCGGTCGGTATTGCTCCGTTGCCGTTTTCGTCGATGGGGGACATCCCGCTCCGATCGTTCTGGGCACCGTACTTCGGTGAGACCTCAGGGAGAAGCATCGCGATACACACTTTCTCTCAGATTTCCCCAACGAATCGAACATACGTTCGATTAGGATGACTGTGGTGACTCGGTATGCAGAACTTCACTGCCACACGAACTACTCGTTCCTCGATGGCGCTTCGTGGGCCGGTGACCTCGTCCAAAGGGCGGCAGAACTCGGCTACGAAGCCCTTGCCGTTACTGACCATGACGGATTCCGAGGTGCCGTTCAGGTGCATGCCCACGCCCGCGAAATCGGTCTTCCCGTGGTGTACGGAACAGAAGTCGGCATGCCCCAGGCAGACAATGTTGACGACACCGATGTGGGCGCGGTGTTCTCCCCATCGGACGACGACGTACCGGAAACAGGCGAGGGCGATCTCACCAGACGAGGGCGCGTCCGCCGGATGCACGGGACCAAACCAACCGACCTGCCACCCAGCGACCATCTCGTACTCCTGGCGCCAGACCCAACCGGATACGCAGCAATCGGGCGGTTCATCACCAGAGGGCAGTTCCGCGGGCAGAAGGACGCACCTCGGTACAGCTATCGAGACCTCGAGGAGGCCGCGAGGGATGGCAGCCTGGTGGCTCTCTCAGGGTGCTGGCAAGGGGCAGTGCCTCGCGCTGCGGCAGAGGGAGATCTTCTGGCGGGAATGGAAGCCGCATCGAACCTGAAAGAGATCTTCGGCAATCGCTTCTACCTTGAGCTGACACACCACGGTCTTCCCTCGGACGACAAACGGAACGATGTCATTGCCGATATCGGAATGCGGCTCGGCATCGAGACAGTGGCAACCAACAACGTCCACTACGCCCATCGGCACGACGCAGACCTCTCAGAGGTGCTCGCTGCGATCGGTGGCCGGCGATCTCTCGACGCACAGGATGGGTTCCGGGCTGCCACCGATCTTCGGCACCTCCGCACGCCTGATGAGATGGCCAGGAAATTTGCGAGATACCCGGGCGCAGTGGAGCGCGCCGCAGACCTCGGGTCATCGCTTGCCTTCGACCTTGACCTCCTTGCACCAGAACTCCCCGACTTTCCGATGCCTGGCTCCTTCACCACAGAGGATGAGTACCTCGCACACCTCGTCTACGAGGGTGCCCGCGCCGTGTATCCGGGGAGCGAGGACGGAATCGATCCCCGTGCCCGTCGGAGGCTGGAACATGAGCTCGGTGTCATCGAAGCACTTGGATTCGCTGGCTACTTCCTTGTTGCATGGGACATCGTCAACTTCGCACGATCGCGGGACATCTACTGCCAGATACGCGGGTCAGGCGCTGACTCCGCTGTGTGCCGATGCATCAACCTCACACGGGTGGATCCCATCCGTCTTGGTCTGCCATTCGAACGGTTTCTCTCACATGAGCGAGGGAGACCGCCAGACATCGACATCGACTTCGAGGCGGAACGCAGAGAAGAAGTCATCCAGTACTGCTACCGAACCTACGGTCGCGAACGAGCGGCAATGGTCGCCAACGTCATCACCTACCGGGCACGGTCAGTGCTCCAAGACGTTGGAAAGGCCTTTGGGCTCACCCAGGCACAGGTGAACGGTCTCACGAAGTATCTCGACCATCGGTCGCCAAAGGTGCTGAGAGAGATGGTCGATCTCCCCGCAGGCCTGACCGCAGACCACATCTACGACGTCTGTTACCGGCTTGACGGCTTTCCCCGACACCTAGGCATCCACTCAGGCGGCATGGTTGTTGCACGGCGACCGCTGTGGGAAGTGGTGCCAATGGAGTGGGGGAGAATGCAGGATCGCTCAGTCCTCCAATGGGACAAGAACGACACTGCAGGCATGGGGGTCGTGAAATTCGATCTTCTCGCCCTTGGCGCGCTCAACGCCCTGCACCTTTCCGTTGACTCCATTGCAGAGACCCACGGTGTCGATATCGACCTTGCAACAATTCCCCAAGAACCCGTGGTGTACGAGATGCTGACGCGCGCAGACACTGTGGGCGTGTTCCAGGTCGAGTCCCGCGCACAGATGGCCACGCTGCCACGGATGAAGCCACGCACTTTCTACGACCTTGCCGTTGAAGTGGCATTGATCAGACCAGGCCCCATCCAGGGACAATCTGTGCATCCGTACCTCCGCAGACGAAACGGCGAGGAACCTGTCCGCTACATCCACCCAGCCGCAGAGCCGATTCTGCGCAAGACACTTGGTGTCCCCATCTTCCAAGAGCAGCTGATGGAGATAGCCCGGGTATGTGCAGGCTTCAGCCCAGGTCAGTCAGACAGGCTCCGCCAGGCCATGACCCACAAGCGGTCGGATGAGGAGATGGCGAAGCTTCGTGACGAGGTGTACCAAGGGATGGCATCGAAGGGCATCTCCGGGCAGGCAGCGGACGAGCTGTGGGAGAAGCTTCAAGGATTCGCATCCTTCGGGTTCCCTGAGTCGCACTCGGTGTCCTTTGCCTACATCGTGTATGCGGCCGCATGGCTCAAGTACCACTGGCCGACAGAGTTCTTTGCGGGGCTGCTCAACGCGCAACCCATGGGGTTCTACTCACCAAACTCCCTCGCAGCAGATGCGATCCACCACGGGGTTGTTGTCCTCAATCCCGACGTCAACCGGTCCATCCACGATTGCACTATCGAGCCATATGAGGCAGACGAGAACGATCTTGCCGAGTACCTCGGAATGGCATGGCGAAGAGGCAGAGGAGCGGCTGACGATCCAACACGGAGCGCGGTTGCGTTGCGGCTTGGGCTCCGATATGTGCGAAATCTGGGCGAAACCGAAGTGACACGTATCGAAGCTGCCCGGTTCACAGGTGGCCCGTTTGTATCTATCGAAGACTTCGCCCAACGCACCGGTCTCTCGGCTGATGCCCACGAAGGGCTCGCCGCAGCGGGAGCCTTTGCGCCATTCGATGTCGGCAAGAGAGAAGGTATGTGGCAAGCAGGCGCACTTGCAGATCTCGGGCCGGGAAAGCTTGCGCTTGAGGACCGATCAACTGAGCCCGACCTTGCTCCCATGGATGGACCAGAGCGTATGCAGGCTGATCTGTGGTCAACCGGGATCTCCGTGGTGCACCCCGTCACTTTCATACGGGAGCAACTGGATGAAGCGGGTGTCCTGTCGGCCGCAGATGCACTCAGACTCCGCACACACAACACGAGAGTCAAGGTTGGCGGTGTCGTCACCCACCGCCAAAGGCCAGAAACGGCAAACGGCGTCCAATTCCTCAACCTCGAGGACGAAACAGGCATCATGAACGTCGTGATCATGCCCCAGGTATGGGACGCAAACTACGAGATCGCCCGGAAAGCCGTCGGGATGGTGATCAGCGGAACCCTAGAACACAGGGACGGAGTCACCAATCTCGTTGCAAACCGGCTCGAGGCATGGCCCGCCCCGGTGATCCCCTCACGAGACTTCCGCTAGCTCAGAGTCTGGGTATCTCTGCGCCTTCACGCCCAGACGAAAGGGAATTGGAAAAACCTTCCACTGGGTCGTCCGGCTCGTTGCCGATCTTGCTCTTCAGATTCCTGAGATAGTCGCCGATAGAGCATGGGTAGGCGACGTGGAGGACGCGTGAGCAAAGTATTTGTGGGATCAGTGCTGCTCCCGGGAGAGCAGGGAACAGGTCTGGAAGCATCGGTAGAAATGGGCGACTCTGGGGTCACCCTCACTAGCGGTGACGAGCAGATCGGCAGCTGGGACGACTACAGCGTTTCACCATCAGGGAAGGGCGCCTTCCGTCTCGATCTCGACAACGAGCATCTGTTTTTCACCCCGTCATCACCTTCCTCATTCGCCGAGGCAATGCAGGTACCGCTCGCTCCCGAGGTCGATACCAAGACTGAAGAAAAGCCAAAGTACGACATCGACGCCGCCATTGACGAGGCAATCGCAAACGTGAAGCCTCTCAAGTCGCTCAACGACGAGGATGACATCCTCTCGAAGCCAGTTCTGACCGGAATCGTCGTGGTTTCCGGTGCATTGATGGCTGGCCTTGTAGGAATGTCCCTACTGATCTGAGCGCAGCTCAGTCTTCCTCTGGCTTCAATTCGAGCGATGCCGAGTTGATGCAGTAACGCAGGCCGTTCGGTCCTGGCCCGTCCGGAAACACATGTCCCAGATGTGCACCGCAGTTGGCACAACGGCTCTCCGTCCTCACCATGCCGAACGACGAGTCGCTGTGATCCGTAACGCCTTCAAGTGCGATCGGCGCCGTGAAGCTCGGCCAACCCGAGCCTGAGTCATACTTCGTCTCGGACGAGAACAATGCCTCTCCGCACACGACGCACGCATACGTGCCGTCACGCTTGTCGTCCCAATACTCGCCGGTGAACGCTCGCTCGGTACCGCCCTCTTGCGTGACGTGATACTGCTCTGGCGTGAGACGATCTCGTAGATCGTCAGTGGATGATGGTTCGTTCGTCATGTGAGAACGGTACCGGCGCAGAATCTATGCAGTGACGATGTCACGACCCAACGACTCCCCTGATGGTCTCCACTGCCTTGGCCGTGTCCTCAGCCGAGATGTCAAGGTGAAAGACGGCCCGAATCCGAGAACCACCAAGATCAAGCATTGCGACACCCTGATCAAGGCAGGCGGGGACCACATGCCCGGCGTCCTTGACATCGAAGTAGACGATGTTCGTTTGGACCGAGTCCATGTCGACCCCGATGCTGTCATGTTCGTTGAGGGCTGTCGCGAAGCTACGTGCGTTTGCGTGATCCTCCACCAGTCGATCCCGGTTGTGGTTCAACGCAAACAAGGCACCCGATGCGACGATGCCTGACTGCCGCATACCTCCTCCAAACATGTGCTTGAACCTCCGTGCCTCAGCAATGAACTCGTGCGACCCAACGAGGGCAGACCCGACCGGTGCACCAAGACCTTTTGAGAAGCAGACACTGACGGTGTCAAACATTGCCCCATATGTGGAGACGTCCACGTTGGTTGCTGCAGACGCGTTCCAAAGACGCGCACCGTCCATGTGGCGGCTCAGGTTGAGATCCATTGCCATCAGCGATACGTCGCTCAGTTGATCAAGGGTCCAGATGGTTCCGCCTGCCTCGTTGTGCGTGTTCTCGACGCAGACGAGGGTGAACGGGTCGTACAGATATCCCGGCAGCGACGGGTTCTGTACCGGCACCACATTTCGTACATCATCGCCCGTGAACACGCCGCCGGTGCCGTCGATGCGGGACAAGGTCACGCCCGAGTGGTGTGCGGCGCCTCCCAGCTCATGGGTTCCGATATGCGCATCGGTCTCGACAATCACTGAGTCGCCTGGCTGGGTGTGCATCCGTACGGCTATCTGATTCGACATGGTGCCCGATGGGACGTACATGGCTTCTTCCTTGCCGAGCAAGCCTGAAACCATCTCCTCGAGTTCGTTGACCGATGGGTCATCGTGGTAGACGTCGTCTCCAACGATGGCCTCAGCCATCGTCGCACGCATCTCTTCGGAAGGGCGCGTGATGGTGTCACTGCGTAGATCGATCATGGTCACCTCAGAATCAGCTATCGAAGGAAGTGTCGCGGTTGCAGGAGAGTAACCAAAGTGCCGTTGGCTGACGGAAGGTCCCGCCACTTCCCAGCGTTGATCTCGATGTCAGCACAGGTAGCGGTCCGCATCGCTGCCATCCCTCCGGTGAGCTGCCGCACCGCCATCGACCATGTCGGTTCGTGACCCACAAGCATCACTCGATCATGCGTCGAACCGAACTCGGCTGCCACCAACAGCGTCTCGTTCACCGATGCACCGTACAAGCGGTCCTCGAGCTGAAGTCGCGAATCCCAACCTCCCGAGATTCGAGCCAGCTCGGCGGTTGAGCGTGCTCGCTTTGCAGTTGATGCAACGACGAGGTCCGGGATCAGGCCGAGTTCGCGAACCACGAGACCCATTCGCTCGGCGGAGAGAACACCGCGGTCGTTGAGCGGACGTGAATGGTCATCGACCGCCCCTGCATCCCAGTCAGACTTTGCGTGGCGCAGGAGCATGAGGTTCATGACGTCATCGTACTCGTGTGCAGCGGCCGGGCCTTGTTCAGAGCCTCGGGACCACGTAGTCAATGCATGCGGCGATTGCTTCGATGTCAGCAAGCGGGGTTGCAGGAAAGGTTGCGATGCGGAGTTGATTCCGGCCGAGTTTGCGGTACGACTCTGTATCGACGATGCCGTTGCCTCTCAGCACTGTGGACACCGCGTCTGCCGAAACGTCGTCGGCAAGGTCGATGGTGACAACCGTCGGCGAACGGAGGACTGGCACCTGCACGAATGGGGCCGCAAACGTGCTCTCGTGCGCCCACGTGTAGAGGTAGTTGGACGACTCGGTCGACCGCTGCTCTGCAGCCGAAAGGCCGCCCGTCTCGTTCAGGCGGCTGAGCTGGCGATCGAGCAGCCACAGGGTTGCGAGAGCGGGTGTGTTGTAGGTCTGGTTCTTGCGGCTGTTGTCGATCGCTGTGGTCAGCGAAAGGAACGGTGGAATCCATCTCCCGCTCGCTGCAATGGTCTCGGCTCGATCAATGGCTGCCCTGCTCATCAACGCAACCCACAAGCCGCCCTCCGACGCCAGCGCCTTCTGCGGAGAGAAGTAGTAGACGTCGACGTCCGCCGGGTTGAAACCAATCGCACCAGCACCAGACGTGCCATCAACGAGAACAATCGCGTCGGTGAGCCTGGCAAACGGGGCGCGGACACCCGTCGAGGTCTCATTGTGGATAAATGCTGCGGTGTCGACGTCATTCACTGGCTCAGGTGTTGGTGCGTCACCAGGATCTGCAGCGATCACGACCGGCTCTTGCAGATGGGGAGCCTTTGCAACGCCGTCAGCAAACTTGGTTGAGAATTCGCCACACACGAAGTGGGCACTTGCCTCGTGAATCAGACCGAATGTCGCCACATCCCAAAAGGCCGTCGCACCACCTAGCCCAAGGACCACTTCATATCCATCGGGAAGTTCGTACAAAGCCGTCAGGCCTTCGCGAATCGACCCAACCACAGACTTGACGGGGTCCTTGCGATGACTCGTTCCAAGGAAGGAAGTCTCCGTCGCCGCGAGCTGATTCACCGCATCAGAGGGGATCCGGCTCGGCCCAGAGCCGAAACGGCCGTCGGATGGGAGCATCGCTGGAGGGATGGAGATCCCAGGCTTCGCATTCATGGGTAACGTCACATTTCAGGGGCGAAGACAGGAAGGGTAGCCGTCGTGACGGACCGCACATCAATCTCAATCAGAGCGGCTGGGGTGCAGCCATCGGCCACACTTGCCATCACAAACAAGGCGACTCAACTCCGCAAGGAAGGCCATCCGGTGATCGGCTACGGAGCCGGAGAGCCGGACTTTCCGACGCCTGCGCCCATCGTCGAGGCAGCAATTGCGGCGGCAACCGATCCGGTGTCGCACCGATACTCGCCTGCTGCAGGACGTCCCGAGCTCAGGGAAGCTGTTGCAGCAAAGACGATGCGCGACTCAGGCCTGTCGCTTGAGGCGTCCCAGATCGTTGTCACCAACGGTGGCAAGCAGGCTGTGTACCTGGTGTGCCAGACCCTGTTGGATCCTGGCGATGAGGTGCTTCTTCCCTCCCCGTACTGGGTGACATATCCAGAAGCGGTCTCGCTCGCAGGGGCTACCGCTGTACCGGTTCCTACGGATGAGTCCACCAACTTCACGGTCACGGTTGATCAGCTCGAGGCAGCGACAACGGATCGCACGAAGATGCTCATCTTCGTGAGTCCATCGAACCCCACAGGTGCGGTGTATACGCCTGAGCAGGTGGAGTCTGTTGGCCGATGGGCGGCTGAGCGAGGCATTTGGGTGCTTACAGACGAGATCTACGAACATCTCGTCTACGGCGATTCTGTGTTCACATCGTTGCCGGTTCAGGTTCCAGAGATCGCGGACCGCTGCGTCGTGGTGAACGGTGTTGCCAAGACGTTTGCGATGACCGGCTGGAGGGTCGGTTGGCTTGCAGCGCCAGCGTCCGTCGCAGGAGGAGCGACACGTATCCAGTCGCACTTGTCGTCAAACGTGAACAACGTCGCCCAAGCTGCCGCGCTCGCCGCTGTCACCGGCCCGCTGGATGCTGTTGATGACATGCGTACCGCGTTCGACCGACGGCGTCGCACGATGGTGCGAATGCTCCGGGCAATCGACGGCGTCACATGCCAAGAGCCACAAGGAGCGTTCTACGCATTCCCGAACCTGACCGGTCTTCTCAACAGGGATCTCGGAGGGCGCAGTGCCAGCAGCACTCTTGACCTTGCCGAGATTCTGCTCGACACTTCGAATGTCGCGATCGTGCCGGGAGAGGCATTTGGCGCCCCCGGGTATGCGAGGTTGTCGTTTGCGCTTTCCGATGAGGACCTGATCGAAGGGCTCGAACGGATTACTGCCCTCGTCGACGATTCGTAGCGCTACAGCGCGTCGTTCAGAACACCAGCCATAGCGGCGAACGTTGCCGAGTCCGGATCGATGCAGGCCATGTGGTCTTCGTCGGTCGCGATCATCGAAATGCCCGAATGGGCATCGGCGAACTCTGCGGACTGATCGAACGGAACGCTTTCGTCGTTGCGTCCGTGGATGATCGTGGTTGGAGACGCTGGTTTCCCAGATAGCTGTGCGTTGTCCCACAACCCTGGCATGTCAGCCCTCGGGGACCCGAGATAGCTCACGATTGGATCGTCATCAGGGCGCGACGCAGAGATGGCGTCGATATCAACGACAGGCGCAAGCCCGACGGTGTGCAGCAGATCCGACTTGAACTGTGCATGCCGGATCGCCAGATACCCGCCAGCTGAATGCCCAACGACGGCAAGCGGTAGGTTGGATGCGACGCCGGAGCTCTCAATGCGCGCTTGGTCGACGGCCGCCAGGATGTCGTCATTGGATGCACCGAATGTCCCCGGACCCCTGCGGTACTCGACGTTTGCAGTCACCCAGCCCTGCGACGTCAGAGCAACGGCCATGCGGTCCATCAGGTCTCTCGTCCAGTGTGCCCGCCAGAACCCACCATGGACCAACACTGCTGAGCCGATCGGTGTCTCCGGGACTCGAATGTCAATCACATGGCTGCGGCGGCGGCCGTAGGTCACGGTCCTTACTGGGTACACCTGCCGAGCCACGAGATGATTCATCGCATCTATGTAGCCTTGGCCGCCTCTTCCGTAGATCGTGTAGACGGCGGCAGGCGAGACAACGGACTTTGCGCGCCACTCCTCTCGATTCTTGATGTTGGACAGGTGCACCTCGACTGCAGGGATGCTGACCGCAGCGAGTGCGTCGTGGATTGCATACGAGTAATGCGTGTAGGCACCGGGGTTGATCACGATGCCATCGAAATCCCCGTCCGCACGTTGGATCGCATCGATCAGCGCTCCCTCGTGGTTGGACTGCATCGCTTCGACCGTGTGGCCGAGGGCTTCGGCATAGGTCGTCCACTGCTCTGTCAACGTCTCAAGCGTGTCCGAGCCGTAGGTATCGGGTTCCCGCGTGCCGAGAAGATTCAGGTTTGGGCCGTTGATGATGAGGAATCGCATGGGGTGAGTCTTGATGGTCCGGCTCATTCAGGCAAATGAAGGAACGTGTTTGGCGCGCAGGGTTCCTGCAAGGTCGAGCGTTTCACCATCGATGATCGTCGGCATGATCGATCTACCGGCAGCGATCGAGGCGATGAGCGAGTCGGCGAGATCATCAGGCGACACCTGTGTGACATCAGCAACGCTTCCGGTTGCGTTGGGGTCCATCGGAACCCCGAGGGCTGCGTATACAGGCACGAGAACCTCGTTGATGTCGTCTGGATCGGATACGACGATCATTCCTCCGATCTGAGCAGCTGATCGGCTGAGTCGCTGACCAACCCCCATGACTTTGCGTGAGCCGAGAACATGGACGGAGTACTCACCCGCGCAGTACTCATTGGGTACCTCACCGATCTCCCCGGCAACGCCAAGAGCTGCGAGGGACGCAACCACCGCATCGGACAGCATGGAAAACCGTGCCCGCATCTTCTTCGCTGGTTCGTCGGTAGCCATCGTCCAGGCGAACCGCAGGATGGTGGGGGAGAAGACGACAGCTCGCCCGCCGGCAATCCGGACCGTTGGTTCGTACCCGTGCGAAACCGCAAGCTCAACGGCACGCTCGAAACCGTTGGATAGGGTGTCATGCTTGCCGAATGCCATCACTCGATGGGGGAAACCGATCTGCAGGATCTCGGGAAGCTCGCCGTTGGTCGCACGCTGCAATATCGCTCGGGATGTCGCAGTGTCGAGCGCCGCATCACCGCTGAGCTGGTCCCTGACGACGAAAAGGCCGGAATCGGTCATCCCGCGAGGCTAGGGGTGATGTCGGTTGTCGGGCTTCCGTGCCATCCTTTGCAGGTGAAGAGACTGTTCCCCTTCGTTCTCGTGACGGCTGTATTGCTTGGTGCATGCGGCGAAGCAGGCGTCCTCGACGGTGTTGGAGACCGCACGCGCAACGCTGTGGTTGGTGAGACGACGACCACCGTCCCGATCACAGCCGTCGCCGCCGGAATCGAGGACGAAGGTCTCGTTGTGTCGTCTGACGCCCTGTGGTTCAACGACGACATCGATCCGCAGTACACGGGCGCCGCCGCCGAAGTGGTTGCCGCCGTGTGGAAGCGGCAGCTCAATAGTCGTTTCGTCCAGGCGTCACGGAAAGAGATTGCCGCAGCGCTGCCAGTTCTGACCTTCCCTGAGTACGTGCCTCAGCAGGTGCGATGGGTCACGAGCCAGCTCGTGTACTACGAAGCCAGCGGGACCCTTGATCAGGACACCCTTGCGGCCTTTGGGTTGTGGGCTGCAGAGCCTTACCAGTCCGACACTGCTCAGCTTGGTGTTCTCCGGGTCGGGCGGGCCACGATTGAAACGCCTGCCGCAAGGTCCGAGCTGGTTGCACTTGTCGTCCCCGACGGCGTGAGCGTCGTGTGGACGGAATCCGGCCACCGATACGAACTGTTCTGCCGATCGGATGTATCTGAAGATCTCTGCCTTGAGGTTGCTTCCTCCTCGGCACCGCTCGCCCTGATCACCCCGTGAGTAGTTGCGCCGCGTTGCACCTTGACGTCATCGTGTCACGCGGCGTCCCTATCGTTCTGCGCTGATGCACTACAGCGGTTTCGGTGCGTTCATGCGCCACGACGAAAGCCAGGTGCCCGATATCGATCGGGCGTTGCTCAAGCGCGTCCTGGCCTACGCAAGGCCATATCGCAGATACCTCATCGTTGTGCTTGTGACGATCGTCGTGATCACCTCGTTGTCTCTTCTGCCGCCGCTGATCATGCGTACGCTCATCGACGTCGCGATCCCCGAAGGCGACATTCGCTTGGTCACCCTGCTCGGCCTCGCAATGGTTGGTGTACCGCTAATCAACGGCGTTGTCGGGGTTGTTCAGCGCAACGCCACGGCGCATGTCGGTGAGGGGATCATCTACGACCTCCGCAGGCAGTTGTTTGACCACCTCCAATCGATGTCGCTCGGGTTCTACACGAACACCAAGACGGGTGAGCTGATGAGCCGGTTGAACAGCGACGTCGTTGGTGCGCAGCAAGCGGTTAGCAGCACCTTCGTAACCCTCGCATCAAACGTGTTTGCGGTTGTTGCCACTTTGTTCATCATGGTGCAGTTGGAATGGCGGCTGACCTTGCTTGCGGTATCAATTCTCCCTCTCTTCATCATCGCCTCCCGACAGGTCGGCAAGAGGCTCCGCGTCGTTAGGCGAAGCCAGATGGAAGCAAACGCAGAAATGACTGGCCTGATGCAGGAGACGCTCTCGGTGTCGGGCGCATTGCTGGTGAAGTTGTTCGGACGGGCTCCCTACGAGTCGCAACAGTTCAGCAGTCGCGCCGCGACGGTACGAGACCTTGGGATCACCCAAGCAGTCATTGGCCGTTGGTTCTTTATGGCGCTCGGCCTGGTCTCAGCGCTGGGAACAGCCGTCACGTTCTGGCTCGGGTCCGTGATGGTGATCAACGGCACGCTCACCGTGGGAACCATCGTTGCTCTGTCGGCCTACTTGGCCGCGTTGTACGGACCGTTGTCGTCGCTGGCAAACGCCAGGGTCGAGTTCACCACCAGCCTGGTGTCATTCGAGCGGGTGTTCGAGGTCCTCGACACTACGGTCGACGTACCGCCGCCAGCTGATCCGGTCGTCCTCGACGATGTCGTGGGAAGCGTGAACTTCGATCATGTGTCGTTCACCTATGACGAGACCATGAATTCTGGTCTTGAATCCGTGCGACGATTCGGATGGCGCGACTCGGGGACGGTCGACGACGATGGCACGCGGTCAGTGTCCGGTTGGGCGCTCGAAGACATCACGTTTGCGATCGAGCCGGGTGAGACGGTCGCTCTCGTAGGTCCTTCCGGTGCGGGAAAGACGACACTGACCTACTTGGTTCCTCGTCTCTATGACGTATCCGAAGGGTCTGTTCGAATCGACGGGACAGATGTTCGTGACATCGACCCGCAGTCGATTGCAGGGGCAGTGGGCGTCGTGACCCAGGAGACCTATCTCTTTCACGACACCATCGAGGCAAACCTTCGGTATGCATCACAGTCGGCAACCCTTGAGGAGCTCGAATCCGCAGCAGACGCCGCCAACATTCTGAACTTCATCAATGAGCTGCCCGATGGCCTCCAGACGAGGGTTGGCGAGCGCGGGTACCGCCTGTCCGGTGGTGAAAAGCAGCGGCTTGCCATTGCACGAGTGATCCTGAAGAACCCTTCGATTCTGATCCTCGATGAGGCAACATCCCATCTCGACGCCCGATCTGAGGCTCTAGTGCAGGATGCGCTCGAGGGAGTTATGGCCGGGCGAACATCGCTGGTAATCGCACACAGGCTGTCAACGGTTCTGAACGCGGACAAGATCATCGTGATTGACCGAGGCCAGGTTCAGGAAGCCGGTACCCACGATGAGCTCATCGCCGCAAACGGTTTGTACGCCCACCTGTTCGATACGCAGTTCCGAGCAGCAGTCCCTTCGTGAAGCGTCTTGCGGTCGTAGTTGTTGCGCTGGCGATGCTTGCGGTTGCATGTAGCAGCGCACTCCCGCTCGACGAGTACACCGAGCTATTGACTGCGGCCACGGATGCATATGTGGTGGAGTCGCAGAATCTTACGTATGACTACCAGAGCGGTGTGGAGGACGGTGCACGAGAAATCGTCGACTCCGGTGCCGACGACGCAGCCGAGCAGGTCCTGGATCTCGCGCGACAGGAGACCGTTGCGTACCTGGCGCTGCTGGGTGATGCGATGTTCCGCTATCACGAGGCACTCGAGGCCCTCAGCCCACCGGATGCCGTGGCAGAGGAGCATGAGCTCTTCACGGACTCGGTTGGTGCGGTTCTCGATGCTCTGCCAGCAGCAAAGCAGGACGTTGAGAATGCCGAGAGCTTCTCTGAGATGCAGCAAGCCCTCGCCGCATCCAATTTTGCTGACGGTCAGTTGCGGTGGACGGGAACCTGTTCGTCCCTTGAGCAAGCAATCACGGGAGCGGGCCAGGCCGTGAATCTACGATGTGTGAAGCCAACCGACCCCGGGCCGACGCCGTGACCGGCAGACATGTGATGCGCGAGGGAGACGATCGGATCGAGGTCTCTGTGCCGGTTTCCGGCGGCGAGAACGTCATGGTTCCGGTGATTCGTGCTGTGGTCTCGCTTGATACGGATCCAACCCAGATCCTCCTCCAGCGGCGAGACGTTGTCTCTGAGTACGTGCGTGGGTCCCTTGAGATTCCGGGCGGACGATGGAGGGCTGGCGAATCTCCTCTCACGGCAATTTCTCGTGAAGTGAGTGAGGAGACGGGGGTGACGCTGGTCGCTATCGATGGTGTCGCAGTCGAAGATCTTGGGAGCGGGGGTTCCCTTGCCTCGATTATTCCGCTGGTGGTTGTAGCGGGCATCGATGGCGCTTTCCCCGCTTCCCACATGGTCGTTACCGCTATAGGTACAGGTACACCTCGGCCCGAGGTTGGCGAGACAGCTGACGTGCGGTGGTGGCCGCTCGATGAGGTGCGGACAGAGATGCAGACCAACCGCGAGGGCTTCATCCCGTCGAGTTACGCAGCGCTGGCGATCTATATCGCGGTGCTTGACGCTGCTTCCTGAAGACCGTCGATCTCGTCGACTTCCTCAGTTGCTCTTCGCGTCTCGGGAACGACCAGCACGGGTCTGCCGGCTTCGAGCATCACTCTCGCCGAGACGCTCTCCCATGCCTCGCGGTCAAAGATCTGCTTTGTGGCGCCGAGAAGGACCACATCTGCGCCGAGCCCGTCTGCAGCCTCTGAGATTGCGAGCGCCGGGTCGGAGCCTTCAAGTACCTGAACGTCACACGGGATGCGAGCAGTCTCAAGCGCAAGCCGAATCGGCTCCGTAAGCCGCTCGCCACGCTCGGCGAGGTACTCGGACACCGTTGCCACGCTCTGTTCGCCGTCGGTGCCTTCGTGAAGCGGGTGCCAGTCGTCGGAGCCGATTTCCTTTAGGAATGACCTTGGGACTTCGACGACGGTCACGACCGTGACGGAACCGGTGCCCCCGATGAGGTGCCTGGTGAATTCGACAACCGGCCCAGGCGACAGTGCGCCAGCGGTTGCTACGAGAACGTGCATGCAACCAGCATAGGTCTGCGTTCCTTATGGCTGCACGGAGACCGACGCCTCGGCATCTGCAGGTGGAGGGAATCCAGCATCGGTCCATGCGGCAAATGCTTCGTTGTTTGGTACGTCAGAGCTTCTTTCGGTCGCAAGATTGAGTCTGAAGGCGAGGAAGTCGCAGTAGGCCTGATACACGTCCGCCTCCGGCATCGACTCGGCGATTTGGAGGACGAGCGGCTCGAAGACCTGTGACCTCCACTTGAAGGCGCCAACTGCCTTCCCGGTTGCAGTGGATGGGCCGAACCGTGCCTCGAAGTAGGCAAGATCAGACAGGATTGATCGGGCTTGGTTCTCGGACACATCGATTCCCGTGATCTGGCGTAGCTGCTCGGAGTGGTACTGCCGCCCGCCGACCTTGACACGAATCTTGACGTTCAGGCCGTCGTCGACAGGGATCAGATCGATGTCCTCGACGGCATAGCCGAGCTCGTGAAGGCTGTCGATGCGTCGCCGGATCAGATAGTGATCGCCAGCAGTCACGATGAGGCTGGTGGTGAGCTCCTTCCAGAGGCTGTGATACCGGGTCGCGATATCCGCACCGAGGTCGAGGTCCGCGTCGTCAAGGCCCGCACCGCTGGCTGCCGCCACATCGGCCATCTCACCGGCCACGTTCACCTCCATGATGGCGAGGTCCTCTCGACGTTGCCCGGTTGAGAGTTGTGGATAGATCCGCGACGTCTCCGCATCGATCATTACAGCCTCGATCGAAGATGCATCCCAGCGGTAAAGGATGTTCGAAAGTGAACAATCGCCCCAGTACAAGCCCGCAAGGTGAAGCTCGACGAGAAGACCCGCGAAGGCATCGAGAAGCGATTCGCGTCGCTTGCCGAAGCCTGCGCCGGATACGAGGTGTCGGTAGGGGAATGCGTGCGGCACATAGCGGGTGATCACGGCACCGGACCACTCTTCATCGTGTTCAACCCATGGGCGATCGACGTGGCCAGCCGCTCGTGCGGTATGACGTGTGGTCGTCTCCATTGCACGGAGGACGTCGAACTCGTGCTTCGACAGGTCCCGTGGCAGCTCCTTGATCGCATAGACACCGGTCGGATAGGCCACAAAGACCACTTCATGCCTGTGTATTCCGGCCGGCATATCGACGAGCCTGTCGTCAGTCCATGTCGCGATGGGTGATGCCCAGTCGAGGTCCAGAAAGTCCGGATCCTCTTGTCTTGTGTGGATCCGAGGAGTGCGTTTCACGAGGACGACCCGGACTCCTCGCTGGCGGCATCGCCGTCAGCGGACTCTTTTGCGACAAGGGGACGCAGCTCAGCAAGCCGGTCGCTGATCTCAGCGAGCTCGACAGAATGCTCAGCCTCAATCTGCTTGTTGATGTTGTGGCTGTATGCGCCCGGGTCCTGAATTGTCTGCTTCATCCACTTCTCGGCGTAGCCCTTCCCAATAAGTAGCTCCTCGATCTCGGCCCGCCGAAGCTCAAGCATTTCGATCTCCGCGTCCACCGAGGCAGGATGACGTCGTTGTGCGGCGAGGTCTCTGGCTTGGGAGCGAAGGGTTTCGCGTTCTGTCTCGAGCCTCGTTCGCGTGGCGTCATCGAGATTGCCCTGAAGGCGCGAGGAGATGCGCTTCGTCTCTGTGAGTATCTGGTCGATGTCGTCGGGTGGCACGGGGCTCCGTCAGCGGTTCGGTCGTACGGTATACCCCTTGTAGCCGGGGGAGAAACCGGCGACCCGAAGCTCGCCCGAAAGCTCGTGTTCTTGCGTGGGGGTGGCATTGATGGTGGTTATCGAGGCCTTCGGGTGCGCCGAGGCAAGCGCCTCAATGGCGGAGACCTGTCGTTCGGTGTTGGATCCAAACGTCGCAATACGCTTTCCGGAGTGATCAAGCCAGGCGATGGGTGCCCCATCGAAGAGCGCCACGGTTGCGCCGGCGCGACGTTCCGGCTTGCCTTCCGTCTCTGGCCACGGCACGGCGGCGCCATAGGCCTGTGCGGGATCAGCAGCGGCAAGAACGACGAACTGGTCCCGTTCGTGGTTGCGGAGCCGCTCGATCGATCCCGGTAACCCGAACTGTGCGCCACCCATGCCCTCGACGAAGTACCCACGCCGGGTAGTCCCGACGTCCTCTAGCGAGGAGAAAGCTGGGTAGAGCCCCGAGAACCCACCCGGGGTGCCTTCGGCGAGCACCACATCTCGGGTAACGACTCCATACCGGTCGAGCATGCTGTTCGCCATCGCAAGAGCCCGGGACTCAGCCGATAGGCCGGGGTCGCGAAGTCTTTCCGCGAGGTACCACCTTCCCTGTGCATGCAGCGGGGTAGCGACGATTGAAGGGCGACGAGATGTCTTTACCGGGCGGCGCTTCAGATAGCCGCGGAGAGGCGCAAGCGAATCGTTCGTGATGACGCCAGACCACACAAGGTCCCAGAGCACGTCGGCGAGTTCTCCGGGGTCGCCACCGCCAGCGTTCTGATAGATATCTGCAAAGAAGCTCGCACCGAACTTGTCGAGATGGGCGATGGCCGCGTCGTGCAGCGGACCCTCTGGCGCAGCCTCACTCGAGGGTCGGGCGAGCAGCGATGCCTGATCCCTCGGGTACAACGCGATTCTTCCGTTCTTGGCGCCAACGGCCTCGATGCCAAGCCACACGACTTCGCCGGACGCAAGGAGCGCATCGACTTCGGCGACGGCATCTGGATTCCGGACGCTGAGCACGTCCTCCAGATCCGAGGCAGCAACCGCGGCACCGGCCAGGTTTCGCACAACCTCTGCGGTCGATGCTGGTCGATCCGCACCGATCCCATGCCATGCGGGGAGGAACCGTGCAAACGAGACGGGTTCGACCGCCTCAACCTGTTCGCGCAGCACGGCCAGGGAACGTCTCCGAAGTCGGCGTAGGACATCAAGCGACACCCACTCGTGCTCAGTACCTCCGGGTCGGTAGGCGCCTGCACGAACCTTTCCGCCGCGTTCCAGGCGTTCGAGGACTTCCCTCACCGTTGCTGCTGGCAAGGTCGTTCCAGCCGCGGCGTCTGCGGTCGTGAACGGACCATGAGTCCGTGCGTACCGACCGACGACATCGCCCAATGGATCAGCTACCGATTCGAGAAGATCGGTCGGCACCCCTGGTCCGGGCTGGATGCCAATCGTGTCTCGAAGCCGGGACAGGTCCTCGGCCGCGACCAGGACCTCGTCGTTGGCCACCGTGTGGACATACACCCGACGAGTCGCGATGAGCTGGTCAATCCACTCGTCCGGGCTTCCCTCGGGTGTGGTGCGCACACGCACGCCCGCACGAGTGAGCGGTCCGATGTCTCGGAGGAGGTCGTGGAGGCCGTCGAGGGATCGAATCTGGCGTTCCGGGGAAAGACGCTGGAGATCGGCTTCGACACTATCTACCGCATCGGCATCGAGAAGGTCGCGAAACTCGGGATCGCCGAGCAGCTCTGCAAGGAGTGACCGGTCGAGGCTGAGTGCTGCGGCCCGTTTCTCGGCGACCGGTGCGTCGTATTCGTACATGAACGAGGCCACGAAGTCGAACATGAGCGATGTTGCAAACGGCGTCGGGCCAGCGGTGTCGATCTCGACCAGCCGTGTCGTTCGCTTTTCGATGTCGGTGAGTAGTTCCGTGAGTGCCTCGACGTCGAAGTGGTCCTGGAGCACCTCGCGGTACGTCTCGAGCATCACGGGAAATGATCCGAATTCTCTTGTGACTTCGAGCAGGTTGGCCGCCTTGCGTCTCTGTAGCCACAGGGGCGTGCGTGTTCCTGGCCGTCTCCGGGGCAGAAGCAGAGCTCTGGCTGCGGCTTCTCGAAAGCGAGAGGTGAAGAGGGCAGTGTCGCCCACCTCCTCGATCACGGTCTCCTCAATGGTTGCGGGATCAATGTGCACGATGCTTGTGTCTGGCGGCGTATCGACGTCGGGGAACCGAAGCACGATGCCGTCGTCGGACCAGATCGTGTCAACGACGCCGCCCTCAGATTCGCGATATCGGTTTCGAATCGCCAGCGCCCACGGAGCATTCACTCGTGCACCGAAGGGAGACAGCACGACGATTCGCCAGTCACCGATCTCGTCCCGGAAACGTTCGACCACGATGGTGGTGTCTGTTGGAAGGACCCCTGTGACTTCGTGCTCCTCTGCAATGAACTGGACCAGGTTTCGTGCGGCCAGCTCGTCGAGGCGGTACTTGTCGGTGAGCATTGCGGTCGCTTCGTCGGCAGGAAGGCTCCCAACTGTGCGTGTAAACGCGCCAACAGCCTTGCCGAGGGCGACGGGCCTGCCGGGAGCATCGCCATGCCAGAAGGGCATGCGAGCGGCCGAGGCACCCGGTGCGGGAGTCACCGTCACTCTGTCGTGGCTGATGTCGTCGATCCTCCACGTTGTCGAGCCGAGAATGAAGGTGTCACCCGGGCGTGACTCGTAGACCATCTCCTCATCGAGCTCACCCACCCTGCCGCCCTCGGGCAGGTTCACCGTGTACAGACCTCGATCTGGGATGGTGCCGGGATTTGTGACAGCGAGGAGGCGAGCGTTCTTTCGTGCCGAGAGCGTGCCTGCGACTCGATTCCAGATGATGCGTGGTCGCAATTCGGCGAAGTCGTCTGACGGGTACCGGCCGGCGAGCATGTCGAGGACCGATTCGAAGAGCGTGCGTGTGAGGCTGCGATATGGCATCGCTGCGCACACCAATGCGTAGGTGGCGTCAACGTTGAGATCCTCGACTGCAGTCATCGCTACCAGCTGCTGGGCGAGCACATCGACGGGATTCTGTGGAACGGAGGTCTCCTCTATGGCTCCCGCATACATGCGTTCCACCACGACTGCCGTTTCCAACAGGTCGCCTCGATGCTTGGGAAACACCTTTGCTCGTGATGCAGCACCGACCTGGTGGCCTGCCCTGCCCACACGCTGCAGCCCTCGGGCGACCGAGGCTGGCGACTCGACAAGGACGACGAGATCGACCGCGGCCATATCGATGCCGAGCTCGAGAGTGGACGTCGCAACGACGCCACGCAGATCGCCGCGTTTGAGCCTGTCCTCGATCTCGAGCCGCTGTTCGCGTGAGACGGATCCGTGGTGTGCCTGCACGAGTTCCTCGTCTGCGAGCCGGTTCAGTTCGTTTGCGAGTCGCTCGGCGAGACCTCTGCTGTTGACGAAGAGAATTGTCGAGGTGTGGCTCGTCACAAGGTCGAGCAGTTTGGGGTACATCGCTGGCCAAATCGACTGCACGGGCTCGAACTCTCCCGGTGGAGCGTCGTCCTGTGGTCTCGTCATGTCGCGGACGGGGACCACGATCTCGACCTCGAGCTCCTTCGTTCGAGGCGCATCGATGATCGTCACCGGTCGCGGCTTCCAACCGTCAGGTGACAGATGCCCTCCTCCCAGGAAGTCGGCAATGGTTTCGAGGGGTCTTTGTGTTGCGGACAGGCCGATTCGTTGCGGTGGTGTGTCGCAAAGGGCGGTAAGGCGCTCAAGGCTCAGCGCGAGGTGTGTTCCTCGCTTGGTACCTGCCATGGCATGTATCTCGTCGATGATCACGGTTTCGACGGATGCAAGGATCTCCCTCGCCTGGCTTGTGAGCATGAGATACAGGGACTCGGGCGTGGTGATCAGAAGATCTGGTGGATTGCGGAGCATCTGTTGGCGCTCGTTCTGGGGGGTGTCACCTGTCCGCATCGCAACCGTGATAGGGCTTGCCTGAAGATCGCGCCTGGTGGCCTCAGAGGTGATGCCGGTGAGCGGAGCGCGCAGATTGCGGTCGACATCGTATGCCAGAGCCTTGAGTGGGGAGATGTAGAGCACCCGGCAGCGTTCGCGTTGTGGGGGAGTGGGCTCGTTCATCAATCGATCGATTGACGACAGAAATGCTGCGAGCGTCTTTCCCGATCCGGTGGGGGCGTGGATCAGCGTGTGTTCGCCTGCGGCGATGGCCTGCCACCCCATGGCTTGGGCCGGTGTCGGCGCATCGAAGACGGCATCGAACCATGCCGCAGTTGCGGTCGTGAATGGGAGTGACTCCATACGCACAGGCTACAAGTGGCGTATGACAGCCCGGACAAGACCTGGCGGACGACAACCCTCGACCAATGGTTGAGGGTAGGTGCGAGGCAGTGGTGCCAAGCGTTTGCGGGTGATCCCTCGACCAGTGGTTGACATGGGGTCAAATGACAAAATCGACTTACACAGGGTTCTGTGGGTAAGAAGCACGGACGTCTGTGGGAGAGGTTGAGAGTTGACGGTCTGCGGCTTCAGCTCAGGTTGCGGCTGCCACGAATGCGGCGGCCGATGCCGGGTCGATCGGGTTTGTGGCCACGCCGTCCTGTTTGATGGAGGATCCAACGATGGCACCTTGTGCGATCGACAGCATCTCGGCAACATTGCTGGTAGTGACGCCCGAGCCGAGGAAGACTGGTAGTTCCGAAAGGTCGGCAACGGTTGCGAGCTGATCTACATCGGCGGCTTTGCCGGTGCCCGCGCCAGAGACCACCACGGCATCTGCACCCCCTCGTTCGACGAGGTCGTTCGTCGCATCAGTGAGTGTGAGGCCCGCTGGCGGTGTTGCATGCTTGACGAATACGTCTGCCATGACGGCCACGTCTGGGCAGATCGCCGCACGCATCCTGGCAACCTCGGCGGCCTGACCTGTGATCGGGCCCTGGTCTGTGTACATCGTTCCCGACAGCACATTGATGCGCACGAATGACGCAGCTGTTGCCGCAGCGATCGAGAGGGCGCCCAACCCGTCGTTGCGAAGGACATTGACGCCGGTTGGCATACGGGCTGCTTCGTACACGGCGTTCACTGCGGTTGTAAGTGCAGCGATGGTCACTTTGGGTGCGTCGTCGGCGAAGAACGGGGCATCACCGAAGTTCTCGATCATCACACCGTCGAATCCGGCGCCCGCGATTGCTTCTGCGTCAGCGATTGCTGCGGTGAGAATTGCATCAAGATCGCCGGAAAATCCGGGAGACCCTGGCAACGGTCCGAGATGCACCATGCCAATGAGGCGAGGAAGTTGCATCAGTACGCTCGTGCGATTTCGAGCGCTCTCTCCGCATATTCGCCGACGGCCTTCAATCCGGTTTCATCTGCTGTAGTGCGCTGTACGACCAGTCGGCACCAGTCGCCAGCCATGCCCTTGATGACCTGGTCCGAGTCTTCGGGACCAAATCGCCAAGCGGCGTACAACGGTCCCATGACTTCGACCCGGATGCCCTGCTCAGGGAACTCCTCGCCAGCCTGTTCAAAGGCAAAGGGGAGGGTCCGCTGGCCTAGGGCCGAGATATGGCGCAGCCGTGAGGTGTCCGCAAGAGGATCTTCGAACTCCTCGTCGTCCTCGGGCGGTTCTTCAATCGGGGTCATCCGATCGAGAATCGCGGCTTTGATGTCGAGGCCATGTGCCCATGTCTCCATCAAACGAATGGTTGCGAATGACCGTGCGCTCATGTCGCCATAGATCCACGGAACCCTTTCGGTGGCAATCATCCGTGAAAGAGCATCGACTACGTCGGCTCGACCGAACCTCCACCATTCAATGATTTCCTGGTGGCGTCGTCCCCGTCCCTGTTCGACACCGATCTTCGTCCATTCATCAATGTCCGTGATGTTCTCGGCATCAACGCGGCTTTGGCCCTCTTCGAGGACTTCAGCTGCGAAACCCTCTGTGTAGGCCAGATGGCTCACGGTGTCCTGAATCGTCCAACCCGCTGCAGGCGTCTTTGTTGGCCACTGACGATCCCTCAGCGTCTGCAGGAACTGATCGAGGTGTTGTTGCTCCGCGACAAGGTCGGAAAGAATCTCTCGCATCCTGTGGATTCTACTGCAGCGTCCGTTCCTTGCAGTCTCCGAGAGTGTTCAGACGGCCGCGTCGTTGATCTGGTCGATCATCGCTCGCAGACGTCCGTAGCTCCGTCGATCAAAGTCGAATGCGATCCGCGGAAGACCCAGATTGTCGTCCGTTGCCACCTCAGCGGGAGCTGGTTCGGTGCGAAACACTGTGCCGGACCGGATGATGTCGGTGAAGTCTGCGTTGAGGGCTGCCAGAGCTGCATCAGGAAGTTCTCTATTGAGCCTCAACACAAGCAGGTTGTCCACGAATCGTTGCGAGTGATACATCCGGAAGAACCGCGTCACCTCTTCGACTGCACCGCCGACGCTGGTTGTGTTCGTGTACAGGTTGAGGTCGGCATCAGAAATCATGCCTTGGGCCAGCAGCGTGTCGCACAGTGCTTCCCATGGCTCCCAGTAGCCGGTGCCTTCGGCCTCAAGCAGCACTATCGGGTGAACGTCGGACTTGCCCGTCTGGATGAGGGTCAGGAGTTCGAATGCTTCGTCCATTGTTCCCCAACCGCCTGGGAACAGTGCAAATGCATCGGACTCCTTCACGAACTGCACCTTGCGGGTGAAGAAGTACTTGAAGTTGATGACTTTGCCGGGGGAGAGGTACTCGTTTGCGCCGTTCTCGAATGGCAGCCGGATATTGACGCCAAACGATGCATCGGTGCCCGCTCCCTTGTTCGCGGCTTCCATGATCCCTGGTCCCGCGCCGGTGATGACCATCCAACCTTCGTCCTCAGCCATCCGTCTTCCGAACTCCTCAGCAACGAGGTAGTTCGGATCGTCAGGCGGTGTGCGTGCAGATCCGTATGCAGCGATCTTCCGAGTGCCGCGGTGTGCATCGAACACGAGAGAGGAGTAGCGGAGTTCTTTGAGCGCAGTATTCATCATCTTGATCTCGCCGCGGTCTGTTTCGTCGCGGAGAAGCTTGAGGGCGGTGACGATGATTTCACCTACAAGATCAGCGTCGTGTGAGTCGTTTGCACCGGCCGCGGCGACGAGTTCTGCGATCTGTGCGTTGATCGCTGGGTCGTTCATTCGATAGGTCATGAGTCGCAAGCTACTGCGGTGCGTCCCGAATGGGAACGGTGTCGCCTACGAGGTGGGCGAAATCTGACCCTTTTCGGTGTGGTTCCAGACCCCGGGAGACTCGTAGAAGCCTCTCTGCTCGAGTTCGTTGGCCAGTTCTGCTGACCGTTCGAAGGAGAAACCAGGGGATGAGACGTCTGCACCGGAGAGGGAAGCCTCGTACGCGTCGACGAGTTGTTGATCGGTGAGGTCGGAAGCGGTCATGGGAGGTGGGGTCCTAGCGGACGATGCGAGCCTTGTCGGACATTGATTCTCGGTGCTCTCTCGTGATGAACATGTTGGCGTGCTTGGCGCACATGCCCTTGTCCGAGCGGTCGATTGTCACGGCCTCGCGGCCGCAGACGATGCAGTCGGGTTGCTCCTCTGCATCAGGCGATTCAAGGTGGTCCATCAGATTGGTATCGGAAGTGGCAGCATATTTCTCGATGACAGTTGTGTCGTGTCCGTCTTGACTAGTCACGACTGCCGGTCGACGCCGAGGGCTTCTCGTTCCTGTGCAATGGATGATCGGTCTTCGGCTGTGGCAGCAAGGTCCTCGGCTCTTAGGTATGCCGCTTCGGCGTCCTCGAGCCGCTCCAGCCGTGCGAGCACCGTGGCTCTCGCAGCGTGATATGGGTGGTACGCATCCAGTGCGTCAGCCAGTTCGTCGAGCGAAGCGAGTGCCACGAGCGGGCCGTCTGCCTCGGAAATGGCGATCGCTCGGTTCAGCGCAACCACAGGTGTTGGCTGGAGTGCGTACAGGTGGTCGTAGATCGAGACGATCTGCACCCAATCAGTGTCGTCAAAGGAAGCTGCATCGTCGTGCACAGCCTGAATCGCTGCCTGAAGCTGGAAGGGTCCGGGATCGTTGCGTGCAATGCATGACCGAACGATCGCTTGGCCTTCGTCGATAAGGCTGTCGTCCCACAGATCGCGGTCCTGATCACGAAGGAGTACCCGCTGGCCAGTTCCGGTGCGTCGTGCGGGGGACCGCGCCTCCGACAGCAGGATCAGCGCAACAAGCCCGGAAACCTCCGGTTCGTCTGGCATGAGCGTCCTGAGTGAACGAGCAAGGCGCAGGCAGTCTTTTGTCAACGCAGATCTCTCGAGGTCTTTCAGACCAGCCGTGTAGATCAGGTAGAGGACGGTCAGCACGGATTGAAGCCTCGCTGGCAGTTCGTCTTCCGTCGGTACCTGGTAGGGGACACCAGCGGACTTGATCTTGTATTTCGCTCGCACGAGACGCTTGGTCATCGCTGCTTCGGAGATCAAGAACACGTCGGCGACCTCATCAACGTGCAGGCCGCCGACCAACCGCAGGGTGAGTGCAATCTGATGCTCTTGCGCCAGGGCTGGGTGACAGCACGTGAAGATGAGTGAGAGCTGATCGTCGTTCATCTCTTGTGCCGAGCCAAGAGTCTCGGATCCCGCTTGCATTTCGGTGTATGCGACCTCATCGAGCAGCTCGCGCCCGCGGTTCTCCCGTCGCACGTGATCGATTGCGCGGTTGCGGGCGGTTGTGATGATCCAGCCGGTGGGGTTGGGCGGTATGCCGTCCGCTGGCCACTTCTTGGATGCGATCTCGAAGGCATCCTGGACTGCATCCTCGGCGACGGTGATATCGCCGAAGATCCGGACCAGGGTGGCGACGGCAGATCCGTATGCCTCGCGAAAGGTTCGCTCAACATCGCTGGCTCCCGGACTGGTGCCCGCTGGGCTCACCCCGGGACACGCCCCGTTGCTACGAATGGGCGAACCTCGATGGACTTGCCGACTGCGGCAGTGACTTTCCCAGCCCAAACCAGCGCATCGTCGAGGTCGTCGGCGTTGATGATGTAGAAGCCCGCGATGTGCTCCTTCGACTCTACGAATGGGCCATCGGTCATGACCACGCCACTATCTCCGTGTGCAACGACTGTGGATGCATCGGGACCGTGGAGATGCCCTCCGAATACGAAGGTTCCGGACTCGTCCATCTCGGTCTCCAGGTCGCGCACCCGCTGCATGAACTCCTGCATTTGTTCTGGCGTCGGCTGTGGCTGGGCTTGGCCCTCAACAGCGTGGACGGAAAGTAGGTACTGGCTCATGGGAGCTCCTCAA
>JBPCTY010000003.1:0-6127 GCA_051011415.1 Acidimicrobiia bacterium | reverse complement strand
TGATCGTACTACACGCGTGTGCTTTCACGTCCGTCGGCAATTGCATCGAGCACACCATTCACAAATGAAGGACTTCTAGAGGTCGAGTATGCCTTCGCCAGCTCGACTGCCTGATCGAGAACCACTCCTTTCGGCAGGTCCGTGTACAGCAACTCGAAGGCTCCGAGACGTAGAACGTTGCGATCCACCGTTGGCATCCGTTCGATACGCCAATCCCGCGCAACGGAGGTGATCGCCGCATCCAGATCTTCCCTGTGCTCCCACGTCCCCGATGCCAGTGTTGCTGCCCGCTTGGACAGGTACGACGCGTCGATCACGTCCTGCTTCATGACATCGGCCGCGTACAGCGCGCTCATCGCCTCGACTCGAGCATCGACAGCGTGCACGAAGATGGCTGTGCCATGGCCCACGTCGATGATGCGCAATCGTTCCAGAGTCTCCGCCTCGACCTCAGGTCCGGTCTCGAAAGTGCGCACCACCTTGACCTCAGTCGTTGGAGGAAGACTGCGAAGCAGGGTGTCTGCAACCTTGGTCGCTGCGGCAGAGTCGTTCACATCCATGACCAGATTCGGTGTGTAGACCGCGACTGTGTCACCCAAGTCAGCCGTGGCGAGGACAGCCACACTGTCCTCGACCAGATCGATTCCGAGTGCCTCAGCGATCGGGTCTGCTGCGCTCATGTCACCCGCGTCATGTATTCGCCGGTGCGAGTGTCGACCTTCACGGTATCTCCCTGCTCCACGAAAAGCGGCGCCTGAATGATGCGACCTGTTGACAGGGTGATCGGCTTCGTCGCTGCAGATACACGATCGCCTTTGATGCCCGGTTCAGCGAATGTCACCTCAAGCTCGACAGAGGACGGCAGCTCCAGATCGATGGGTGTGCCATCAAACATGGCAAGCTTGATCGTCATGCCGTCCGTCATGAAACCTGCTGCATCACCGACGAGGTCCTCGGAGACGCTTATCTGATCGTACGTCTCTCCATCCATGAGATTGAATCCCATGTCGTCTTTGTACAGGAACGTGTAGTCCCTGCGATCGATCCGCGCATCCTGCACTTTTTCGCCAGCCCGAAACGTTCGTTCAAGCACAGCGCCGGTGCGGACGTTCTTCAACTTTGTGCGCACGAACGCGGGTCCTTTGCCAGGCTTGACGTGTTGATACTCAACAACGGTGAAGAGTCCGTCTGGAAGATCGAGCGCCATGCCCGGTCTGACTTCGTTTGTCGAGATCATGAAGAGTCCTTTGCGCCGTTCAGGTAATGCCAACCGATACCAATGCGGCTTGTACGGTAGCGTCGTCCACCGCCCGGACCTCAGGCCTTGCAAAGTCCGCGAGCAGCACCATTCTGAGCTCGCTGCCGTCCCTCTTCTTATCGAGGGCCATGAGCGCCATTACCTGCTCTTTGTGCGCATCGGCGGCATGAATTGGAAGCCCTACACCAGACAGAATCTCAGCCTGTCGGACGGCACCGCCGAATCCGAGTGCATGCTCGCTTGCAGCCCCGGCGGCGATCATTCCGATCGCCACCGATTCTCCATGGCTCCGGCCGGTCGAGGTTTCTACCGCATGACCGACGGTGTGTCCGTAGTTGAGAATCGCACGAACACCGCGCTCTCGGAAGTCAGCGTTGACCACATCTGCTTTCACGGCAACCGACCAATCAACGACGGTCTCAAGATCGACTTCAAGGCCGTCGGACTCGTATGTCTCTGCGATCCGCATATCTCGGATGAAGCCTGCCTTGATCGCCTCAGCCGCACCATCGCGCTTGATTGCATCGGGAAGCGCATCAAGGGTGTCGGCATCGATGAACACAGCTTCGGGGTGACTGAACACACCGGCGAGGTTCTTTCCGTCCACGTTGACGCCTGTCTTACCGCCGATCGAGGCATCGACGGCACCGAGAACTGTGGTGGGCACATACATTGCTGCGATGCCTCTCAGGTACGTCCCTGCGATAAAGCCGGCAGCATCGGTCAACGCTCCGCCTCCAACACCGACGATCAGGTCGGATCGCGAAAACCTGTGCTCGTTGAGGTATCGATAGACCTCTTCAACGACGGCTATTTGCTTCGACTCCTCCCCGTCAGGGAGCGAGTAGCCGGTGGTCGAGATACCCGACGCCGACAGAGCACTCGCATAGCGATTCGCCAGGTCATAGGTCGAGGGCTGACACAGCACCGCGATGTTGCCTGGGAGTCCGCCTGGTCGCTCGTGAACCGCAGCCACTATCAACTCATCTAGCCCGCGACCGACCTGCACCGTCGTGGCAGCCTCGCCGTTCTCCGTGATCACATGTCGAGCCATGCAAGCACCTCACTGGCAACCTCGCCGGGGAGTTTCCCTGTCGTGTCGATCATCACTTCAGCTGCCGCTTCATAGAGGGGTGCACGTTCCGCCAGGATGGCGGCGAGCGCCCCGGGTGACGACAGCAGCGGTCTCGTCAGGTCATCGGCGAGGCGGTGCTCTAGTTCCTGGGTGTCTGCAGTGAGCAGCACCGTGTGTCCGGTGTCACGCATCAGCTCCACTGAGTCCGGTCGCAGAATCGCACCGCCGCCCGTGCTGATCACCGCATTTCCTTCTGCGGCGAGTTCTTCGATGGCCGCAGCCTCCTCGAGTCGAAACCGTGCTTCCGACTCGCCGAACAGCTCCGGAATCGTCTGACCGGTCCGTTCCATGACTCGGGTATCCGTATCCTCAAGCGGCATCTCTCGTTGCTCGGCAACGATGGCGCCGACTGTCGTCTTGCCGGTTCCCATCATGCCAATTAGCCAGACATGACCCATCAGAACTGCTCGAGTCTTGCCTTGTACCCGTGGTGACGTGCAACAACGTCGCCGACCGTGTCGCCTCCGAACATACGAAGCACTTCGCTTGCCAACACGATCGCGACCATCTGTTCTGCCACGACTCCGGCTGCAGGGACGGCACACACGTCCGAACGCTCTCGGAACGCCTTTTCCGCTTCCTTTGTCTCCACGTTGACCGTGTCGAGTGGTCGCATCACTGTAGAAATCGGCTTCATCGCCGCTTTCACTCGCAACACGCCCCCGGTGGTCATGCCGCCCTCAAGCCCGCCAGCTCGGTTCGTACGCCGACCAAACTCGTCTCCGTCTCTGGTGATCTCATCGTGGGCATCGGAGCCCCTCGACCGGGCCTGTGCCAGTCCGTCGCCGATCTCGACTGCTTTGATCGCTTGTATTGACATAAGCGCAGCAGCGAGTTGACCATCCAACTTCCGGTCCCAATGCACATGGCTTCCCAGGCCTGGTGGGAGCCCGTACGCAAGCACTTCTACGATTCCACCAAGGGTGTCTCGGTCCTTCTTTGCCGCTTCGATCTCGGCGATCATCACGTCTTCAGCTTCTCGGCTGAACACCCGGACCTCTGATGCGTCGATGGCTTCCAGGTCACCCGGCGATGGCAGCTCGGCATTCTGGTTCACTGTGGCAGTCCCTATAGCGACGACGTGACTGAACACAGAGGCGCCGATGGTGGCAAGCAGCTGCTTGCTGAGGTAGCCGACCACTGTGCGGGCCGCTGTCTCCCGTGCAGAGGCCCGTTCAAGCATGTCTCTGGCATCGTGCGTGTCGTACTTCTGCATACCGACAAGATCGGCGTGTCCGGGCCGTGGCTTGTTCTCTCGTTTGACCGCCTGAATCTTCTCGTCGGTCACCGGAGCAGTTGACATGCGATCCTGCCACTTGGGCCACTCGGTGTTTCGGATGAGCACGGTGACCGGTCCACCGAGCGTCTTGCCAAACCGAACACCGCCCAAGATTTCAATCTCGTCCTTCTCGAGCTTCATCCGCGGGCCACGGCCATAGCCAAGCCTTCGTCGGGCGAGTTCAGCCGCGATACCTTCCTCGAGCACGTCGAGACCTGCTGGCAACCCTTCAACGGTCGCGACAAGGCCAGGACCGTGGGATTCTCCGGAAGTGATGAATCGAAGCATGACGGCGCAGGCTAGGCGGATGACTACCGCAGATAGAAGTCGACGATCGCGTCTCCCCAGATGACCGCGATGATGGCCGCCGCTGTCATGAAGGGCCCAAACGGAATCGAGTCCTTTCGCCCCACCCGTCGCGTCGCAAGCAGCAGCAGCGAAATCACCCCTCCGAGGATGAAGGAACCAAGAGCCGCAATTCCGAGGTGACCCCAGCCGAGGTAACCGGCGAACAGTCCGATCATGAATGCAAGCTTCACATCCCCAAACCCGAGCGCACCTCTGGCGATGAGGGCCAAGACGAACATCGCTCCGAAGTAGATCACCCCACCAAGTGCTGCCCGACCAAGCGAGACCAACTCACCATCGATCAAGCCGCCGATAGTGAGCAGCACCGCGCCAACACCCGTCAGGGGGAACAACATTCGGTTGGGTATCAGCTTCGTGTCCAGGTCCGTGACAGTCAGCAACACCATCGAGTACGCAAAGACGAGGTATCCCGGGATGAGCCACAGGCTCGCCAATGAGACACTGACTCCGAGAAAGACGAGCGGCGTGGCGACGACGATGACCGCGTTCACGGTGCGTTGGCGGTGTCGGCCAGGTCGGCATCGGTACATCGCCCAGTCCAGCGGACCTCCACACTCCGTGCAGGTCGGGTTCCACCACTTGTCTGACAGCTCCAGGCGATGGGAATCTGCGAGAGCCACGATCGAACGGGCCGCGACGTATCCCAAAATCAGAATCGCGGTCGTCAGCACGGCGAGAACCGGAGTTGAAAGGTCCGACATGGCGCGCAGCTTAGGAAGCGGCCTTAGACGATTCGGGGATAGTCAAGCGCCTCGCGCTGCCGCATCGAGCACAAACGGTGAAATGTCCTGCCCAGTGAAGATGTCGAAGGCACTGACTGCTTGCCCAACCAGCATGTCGATGCCGTCGGCGTACGGGAACCCGAAATTCACCGCGTCGCGGACAGCGGCAGTCTGTCCCTCACCGTAGGTCATATCGATGAGGCCGCCGGCGCGCTCCACAAGCCCGTCCGGAAGCAACTCACCATGCATTCCGAGCGGCGTGGCATTCACAACAAGGGCGCCCTGGAGCGGAGTACCCCACGGAAGCGTCGTGCCTTCGGCGCTGCATCTCCGAAGAAGATTCTCAGCATCCGATTGGTCGCGGCTCGAGACAACAAGCGGTGAGTCCTCCAGCGCAACCACAGCTGCAGCAGCCGCTCCCCCACTTCCAAGGATCAAGGCAGGCGTGTCCTCTCCAAGGGACGTCTTCTTTGCGGCATAGCGGACACCGTCGATATCGGTGTTGTGCCCGACGAGCTGGCCGCCCTTCGAAACGATCGTGTTCACTGCTCGGGTTCGATAGGCATCGTCCGAGCGGCTGTCGACCGCGGAGTAGGCACGGGCCTTATGCGGCATCGTTATGTTGACACCATCGAGATCGCCGCTTCGTAGCCGATCGATCACCCCACGAAATTCAGCATCGGTGATCTGCATGTGGACGTACTCGGCGTCGATGCCAAGCTCAAGAAACCCTGCATTGTGAATCCGAGGTGACAACGAGTGCGCCACCGGGTCACCAACAATCGCAAACTTCATGGCAGCACCCCGGCTTCCTTTGCATCTGCGATGTTCTGCTGATGACCATCGTACGTGGTTGCGAACGCATGCGAACCGTCCTCGGCCGCCAGCACGTAAAAGAGATACTCCGTGGACTCGGGGTTCGCAGCAGCTTCAAGGCTGGCGATGGATGCTGTTCCGATCGGTGTCGGGGGCAGGCCGTCAATCAGATACGTGTTCCACATGGAGTCAATCTTGAGGTGCTCGGCCAGAACCCTTCCCGGGTTGTACCCAAGTGCATAGATCACCGTTGCATCGATCTGGAGTCGCATGCCCTGCTCCATCCGGTTGTAGATCACCGATGCAACGGTGGCTCGCTCACCGTCGTGACCGGCCTCTCGTTCGATCAGTGACGCAACCACGAGCGCCTCTCGTTGCGTGATCCCGAGAGCGTCCAGCCTCGACCAGTTCACCGAATCCATCCGGGTAACGAACTCCTGCGCCATCGTGCCGAGAATCTCCGTCGGGGTGGCGTCCTGTGCGAGGGGGTACTTTGCGGGGAAGAACAAGCCTTCCCATGCGGCGATCGGGTCAATCGTTGCATCAGC
>JBPCTY010000002.1:0-74372 GCA_051011415.1 Acidimicrobiia bacterium | reverse complement strand
GAGTTCGTGTCGTCCGAACGCCGCCAACGCACATCGGGTGAGTTCCGCAAGATGTGCCGCAAGGAGTTCTTGCACTGGCGACGGTTGCGCGAGTGGCAGGACCTTCGTGCACAGCTGCGTCGGGTTGCAAAGGACCTCGGACTGCGGTCTACCGGCAGCAAGGCTTCACCAGAGATGGTTCACAACTCCCTGCTCGCTGGTCTTCTGTCCCACGTGGGGAAGAAGGATCCCGGGTCATACATGTACCGAGGTGCGCGTGGCACTGCATTTGCGATCCGTCCCGGTTCTGCCTTGTTCAAGTCGACGCCCGAATGGGTGATGGCAGCCGAACTCGTTGAAACCAGCCGCACATGGGCGACCGGTGTCGCACCCGTAGACCCGAGTGCTGTAGAGGCTGTGGGCTCGCACCTTGTGAAGCACACGGTGTCTGATCCATGGTGGGACAGTTCCAAGGGCGCAGCGGTGTGCAGGGAAACGACAACGTTGTACGGCTTGACGTTGTCCACAGACCGGATCGTTCTGTACAGCCGCGTCGACGCTGAGGGTGCCCGCGAGATGTTCATCCAGAATGCGCTCGTCGCCGGGGAGTGGGACACACACCACGACTTTGCAGCCCACAACGCTGACACGATCAATGCCGTGCTCGATATCGAGACACGAGAGCGACGAGCGGATCTACTTGTGACTGACGATCATTTGGTCGCTTGGTTCGATGCGCGGATTCCTCAAGATGCCAGCTCTGCCGCTTCCTTCAATGCCTGGTGGAAGACCGAACGCCTTGAGAGCCCGAACCTACTGGTGTTGAGTGCGGCCGATGTCATCGACCCGGGCGCGGCGGATATCGATGACCGCGCCTTTCCTGCCGTGTGGACGTATGGCGACGTCGACCTTGAGCTCGATTACACATTCGATCCGGCTTCGGCCTCGGACGGTGTAACCATCGACGTCCCGGTTGCGGCACTCGACCGCATGGATCCGTCCGTGTTCGAAGGAAATGTGCCAGGCCTTCGATTGGAGCTCATCACGGCACTGATCCGTTCCCTGCCGAAGAGTCAGCGAAAGCTGTTCGCTCCCGTTCCGGACACAGCTGCCGAGGTGTCTGTGCTGCTGGAGGGCTCATCAGAGCCTTTGACACAGGGCCTGGCCAAGGCGTTGACTGTGAGATCCGGAACGATTGTCAGACCAGACGACTTTGATCGAGAGAAGCTGCCAGCTCATGTGGTTCCGCGATTCAGAATCGTCACTGAAGAGGAGGAAGTTCTTGCGGAGGGTGATGACCTCGCCGTGCTCCGCGATCAGCTTCGCTCAGACGCGACACGTCGCGTTGCTGAGTCCTCCCACTCTCTCGAGCGAACCGGGCTGACCGCATGGGACTTCGATGACTTGCCGGACGCCGTACTGATAGGTGAAGGCGCTACGGCGGTGCGGGCATATCCAGCCATCATTGACGACACCGCTTCCGTTTCGATCCGTCTTCTGGCGACCCAGCAGGAGAGCGCAGCCGCCACCTGGCGAGGAGTCCGACGGCTCCTGACGCTGAGTCTCCCGTCACCAGGACGGCTATTGAGCGCCGACATGAAGTCGGCCGCTGTGTTCGACGTGGTCGGAAGCCCGTATGCGAGCCTTGATGAATGGGCGGACGACGTGCTGTCTTGTGCGGTCGATGCTGCGATGGTTCGTCATGGCGGTGCGGCGCGCACGAAGTCAGCCTTCGATCAGCTATTGAGCGAGGTGCGCTCCGATCTTGCGGACACGGTTGACTCTGTTGGCTTTGACGCGGCCGGTGTGATGAGGTCCTACCGCACCCTCCAGTCGATCATGGACCGCACGCCGACCGATGCGTTCGACGACATCTTGGGCGACGTCGATCAGCAAGTGGACCGGTTCTTCTTCGCTGGCTGTCTCACTGCTGTCGGTGCAGACCGAGTGGACGATCTTCGTCGCTATCTCGACGCAGCTGCCTATCGCCTCGAACGGGTCACCGAGAACCCTGATCTCGACCGCGAACGGATGCAGATCGTCAACGATCTTGAGGGCGAGCTGGACAGCTTGTCCGAGGTTCTCACGGTCACCGACGACCTCGTGGCGGTGGCGTGGATGATTCAGGAGCTCCGTGTGAGCCTGTTTGCTCAGCAGATCGGAGTCAGCGGGAAGGTCAGCCCAGCCCGAGTCGAAGCTGCATTGCGTGCGTTGCTGGTTGGCTAATCAGCCAGCTTGATCTCGGAAGTCGCCAACCTCGCCATCGATCGACTCCCTGATGAGATCAGCATGCCCCGCATGACGAGCAAGCTCCTCGATCATGTGCACCATGATCCAGCGCAACGTCCAGTGTTTCCCGTCGCGAGTCCGTACGGATAGTTGCTCGAGCGAGTCGATACCAGCTTGGATCTCCTGAGACCGTGCGACGGCTTGGTCGTATCGCTCAAGGATGACGGCCGGTTCGAGGTCCGCGGCCACGGTGAACTCCCAGTCACTGTCATCCTGCCAGGGTGCAGCCGCCCACGGTTCGTTGGGGTCGTTGCCGAGAAGTGCTTGGTTGAACCACCAGTCCTCGACGTACGCCATGTGGTGGAGCAGCCCACCGATCGTGAGTGTTGATGGGCCGAGACGGGTGTTGAGTTGTGCTGCGCCCAGACCACCGGCCTTGTCTCGGAGGACCGCTCGGTAGTAGTCGAGATATGCCGACAGCGTCTCGCGCTCGTCTGCCGAATACGGTGGGTATGGATGTGCCACTTTTGACCCCTCTACAGGTGAAACGTTGTGCCGACGCTGTTTGGCGTGAAGGCATGAGGCAGTCTCTCAGCAAACCTCATCTGCGCCTTCCATCCGGTGCAATGGGCGGGCACGATGACTGCTGGGTCGATCTCAACGAGCTCGTCAACCGTTTGATCAATGATCGAGTGGAACCGCTGGGGTCCGAGATGGAAGCCCCCGATGATCGCGTAGACACGAGAGATCCCGGTGAGTCGTTGTGCGTATCTCACCGTGTTGATGATTCCGGCGTGCCCGCACCCGCTCATCACGACCAGGCCCTTCCCAGCGATATTGAGCACCAGAGCCTGATCGTCGAGAGTTTCCTCGTCGGAGACCCATTCACCGTTGCGCAGCGCCTGCTGCCCCGGCATTCCCGGCTCGAATTGAGTGGTCCGATCAACTTCGCCCGTGACGAGCACAGACCTGTCGAACAAGAACGATGGTTGGCGGTCCTCGACGATGTCGAAGCCCGCACCCTCGAGTGCCGACCGGCTTGTGGTGGGAAGCTCAATCGGATCGCGACCCGGGATGGTGATGCGGCGCCGATTCCAGAACTCGGGATGGATCAATACAGGCATCTGAGTCTTGCCGAGGCGCCGAATCACTCCGTCCAGGCCCCCTGTGTGGTCGAAGTGTCCGTGACTCAGCACGATCACTTCGAGCGTTCCGGGGTCGATCTCCATACGATCGAGATTCTCGATCACCCCGTCGGGCGTGAGGCCAGCGTCAAACATGAACCTTGATGCAGTTCCATTTCTCTCGATATCCACAATTGCGGAGAACCCGTGTTCGGCCCGGAACACGTCGTACAACTCATCCTCGAAAAAGGCAGACGTGCGAAGCGGAAGGGCTCCAAATGCGCGACGCTCGACAGATTCGCTTCCGGCGAGTGTGAGATCTGTGAGGTTGTCCATGACCGTCGTCAGTTGCACCGAATCGACGGGTTCCAGAGTGATCTGCTCCATCACCGCACCCTACCGAGGTGGGATGCGCCGGTTCAGATCTCCATCTCTAGCTGAGGAACGTCGGGGACCTCTCGAGGGCTTGGCTTTGCTCTGCGTTTTGGGACTCCCGCGGCGTACAGCGGCTCCTCCATCAATGCAGCGAGGCGCTCAGCGAGCGGCCACCAGTCGAATCGATCATCGATGTCAGATGCGTTCAGCGACACGAGGCTTCGCTCAGGCACCAGATCGGCAAGCCGCTGATCAAGTAGAGCCTCGATCTCATCTCGGAAGGTGTCCGATGTGGACCGGACTCCGTCTTCACGAAGGGCGACGTCGGGCAGCAGCCGAACCACCAGGTCGTACGTTGTGGACCATTGCGCCACCAGCGGGCCAACGTCAAAGGGATCGTCGCCGTCGCACGCTCTGAGGTAGTAGGCGAAGTTGTCCATCACGCCTCGATCGAGGACAAGCACCTCTGCGTTCTGGGCGAGCCGAAGCTCTTGACGAATCTGGCTGACGATGACCCAAAGCTGGGCCTCTCCCGTTGCCGTTTCGTTGATACCGAGGGGGTTGTCCCTCACGACCTCTCGGCCGTGTTCGACCGAGCGTCCCGCCCGTTGCATCGTGTTTGCAAATGCATGCACGGCTGTGGTCTTGCGGATCCCGTGCGAGCCGACGAATGCGACCTTGGCGTTATGGCGCCACACCTGACTCATGCGAGAACCTCGGAGATCAAAACCGCGGTGTGCCGCTGGGCGGCCACGCTCAGGCGGTGCGCTCTTCGGGCAGCCCAGCCGATGCGATGTCCTGTATCGGTACGAGCGTTGGGTTGACCTTTTCACGTACAACGTCGCCGTCGATCACGACGCGAGCGACATCAGTGCGGGAAGGAAGCTCGTACATCGTGTCGAGCAGCACTTCCTCCATGATGGCTCTCAGGCCACGTGCACCGGTCCCACGCTTCATCGCCTGTTCAGCGATCGCTTCGAGCGCATCGTCGGTAACGACCAGCTCGACGCCATCCATCTCAAAGAATCGGGCGTACTGCTTGGCGATTGCGTTCTTTGGCTCGGTGAGAACTCGCACGAGGGATTCGAGATCGAGATCTTCAACCGTGGTCATTACGGGCAGTCGACCGATGAACTCGGGGATGAGCCCGTAGCCGATCAGGTCCTCTGGCATGACCTCGGAGATCACGTCGCTCGGACGACCTTCAAGCTTCGAATTGACTTCTGCGCCGAATCCGACGGATTTGCCACCGATCCGCTTCCCGATGACTTCTTCGAGACCTGCAAACGCACCACCGCAGATGAAGAGCATGTTGGTCGTGTCGACCTGGATCAATTCCTGATGCGGGTGCTTTCTCCCACCCTGCGGTGGAACCGATGCGACCGAACCTTCAAGAATCTTCAACAGCGCTTGCTGGACACCTTCGCCAGATACATCCCGCGTGATGGATGGGTTCTCGGCCTTGCGGGCGATCTTGTCGATCTCATCGATGTAGATGATCCCCTGCTCTGCACGCTTCGTGTCGAAGTCAGCAGCCTGAATGATCTTGAGCAGGATGTTCTCAACATCCTCTCCGACGTACCCAGCCTCGGTGAGAGCGGTGGCGTCAGCGATTGCGAACGGAACATTCAGAAGCTTTGCAAGCGTCTGTGCCATCAGCGTCTTGCCTGAGCCTGTCGGGCCGATCATCAAGATGTTCGACTTCTGAAGTTCGACATCCTCGTCGGTTGAACGTTGGCCGGCACGCACACGCTTGTAGTGGTTGTACACGGCGACCGAGAGCACCTTCTTGGCCTGCGACTGGCCTACGACGTACTCGTCGAGAAACTCGTAGATCTCGTGTGGTTTGGGAAGTTCGGTGAAAGAGACCTCTTCGGTATCGGAGAGTTCCTCTTCGATGATCTCGTTGCACAGCTCAATGCACTCGTCACAGATGTACACGCCCGGTCCGGCGATCAGCTTCTTGACTTGCTTCTGCGACTTACCGCAGAAACTGCACTTCAGCAGTTCAGAGCCCTCGTATTTGGCCAAGGTCCCAGCTCCTAGTTAGAGACAGCCTCGAGCTGACGGGGAGACAGCACCGAGTCAAGAACACCGTACTCGATGGCTTCTTCAGGTCCGAGCCAATAGTCGCGCTCGGTGTCCACCTGAACCTCTTCGAGGGGCTTGCCGGTGTGCAGTGCGAGGATCTCATTGATGTCCTCACGTGTCTTGAGAATCTCACGTGCGTGGATCTCGATATCGGTCGCCTGACCACCAAGACCTGAAACGTGTGGCTGGTGGATCATCACTCGGCTGTGGGGAAGGCCGAAGCGCTTGCCCTCCTCACCGGCAGCCAGCAGCACAGCGGCTGCGGATGCGGCGAGACCCATGCAGTAGGTAGCTACGGCGGGCTTGATGAACTGCATCGTGTCGTAGATCGCCATCAACGCGTAGGTAGAACCGCCAGGAGAGTTGATGTACAGGTTGATGTCCTTGTCTGGATCCTCCCCTTCGAGGTGAAGGAGCTGAGCCATGATGATGTTTGCGACACCGTCATCGATTGGCGTGCCAAGGAAGATGATGCGGTCCTTGAGGAGCCGGCTGTAGATGTCGAATGCGCGTTCACCGCGTGGTGTGTTCTCAACGACTGTGGGGACCAGATAGCTCATGTTCACTCCTCCGATTCGTCGTCGGCATCGTCTTCAGACGTTGCCTCGGAATCATCTTCAACCGCCTCAGCGGCTGTTTCCTCGACCTCTTCTTCATCGACCACCACGGGGGTGAGGTCGACGGGATTCCCATCTGCATCCACCGGAGTGGCTGCTTCCACCAGGCTGTTCAGGGCCCTGTCGCGCAGGATATCACTGGTAAGCGACTCAATTTGACCACTCGCCTTCCACGCCTCGAGTAGCTCCTGCGGGTCGCCTGGTTGGCCCTGGAGAAGGTTCTCGATGTGCTCGATGATGTCCTCGTCCTCGACTTCCCAGTTCTCGACCGCAGCAATTGACTCAAGCAGGATTCGAGTCGACAGCGCATGATCTGCCTGGTCTCTGAGACCGGCAACGAAGGCAGCCTCGTCCTGGCCCATGATGCGCAAGTAGTCCTGGATCTCAATGTTGTCCTGCTCGAGGCGGGCCACCAGGTTCTGCACCCGTGCCTCAACCTCGGCGTTGATCAATGCTTCGGGCACATCGAGGTCGACTTCGTTGAGCACGTACTGGATTGTCTTGTCCTGAAGAACCGAGCGCTGGGCATGCACCTTGTACGCAAGCATGTTCTTCTGGAGCGCTTCGGTCAGCTCATCAACGGTTTCAAACTCGGTTGCATCGGCGACCATCTCATCGTCGAGCTCAGGGAGGACCTTTGTCTTGGCTTCCTTGATGTGCACGCTGAGTGTGACATCCTCGCCGCCCTTGTCCGAGTAGCCCTCCGGCAGTGTTCCTTCGCCCTCAACTGTTGCACCGACATCCACTCCATCGAGCAGGGTGTCGAGGCCCGGAATGAACGACTCGGTGCCGATCTCATACATCAGGTCCTTGGCGCCGGCGGATTCGATGACCTCGCCGTCCTGGGACGCTGAAACATCGATCATCGCAAAGTCGCCCTCAGATAGTTCTCCGTCGTGGTCGGCAAGCTCGGCGTACTGGTTGCGGAGCGCATCAAGCTGCTCGTTGATCTCGTCGTCAGTGACCGCTGGGTTCTCGACTTCGATCTCGAACTCTCCGAAGTCTGGGAGGGATTCGAGCACTGGCCACATGGTTACGAGGACATCGATCTCGACGCTGCCATCCTCATTCTCATCACGGATCGCTGCGACGGATGGGACGGTCACTGGTTCGAGACCAGATTCCTCGATCGCTGCAGGGACCACATCTTGGATGGCTTCTTCGATGGCTTCGGAGCGCACATAGCCCTCACCGGCCATCCGCTCCACGACCGCAACAGGCGCTTTGCCGGGACGGAAGCCCTTGATCTTCATAGCGCTCGAGATCTTCTGGGCTGCCCGCTTCTTTGCGTCGGCAAGCTCCTCATTCTCAAGCGTGACGGTGAGCGTCCGCTCGAACCGACTTGTTTCGCTGACCTCGGTCTGCACGATGTCTCCTCAAATGTTCGTACAAGTCGCGTCGCCTCCTCCCGAAGGAGGAGGACGGACGCTTTGGGGTGGCCGACGGGATTTGAACCCGCGACCTCCTGGACCACAACCAGGCGCTCTAACCGAGCTGAGCTACGGCCACCATGTCTCGACGGGACGTCCCGTCGTGATCCGGGGACACCGCATCGAGGTCGATGCCACGATCGTAAACGGCATCCCAGATGCGGACGGAAGTGTAGGGATGGGGGTGCGCAATCCGTGTGGCGTAGGACGTTGTTGCGGACTGGTCGATCCGGCGATCAGCCCTGGGAGACTTCTTCACCAGGTACGACCTTGTGGCCGAGGTGTCCCCAATGATCGGTGTCAGCAATCGCGGCGCTCAGGGTGTCATTCATGTCGCGGAATTCGATCGACAGTTCGCTCTCGATCCGGGCCGTGTCGAACGTGTATGTCTTGCCCACGAAGGTCTTGAGCCACGACCTTGTGCCTTTCGGCTGTGCGTTTGCAACCAGCCGGACGACCAAGTTGCCAAAGGCATTGTCGAGCGACATTGAGGGCAACTTGTACTTCTGGTCGAGGCCCATCTCACGCATCACGTCAATCACCCGCCGCATCGTCACCGTCTCTGCCGAGCAGATGTACCGGCCGGAGGCACTCGGTGTCTCCATTGCGGCGACGTGGGCCTTCCCAACGTCACGAACGTCGACGTAGGCAAAGTCGAGCGAGACGATTCCCGGAGTCTCGCCATTGGTGAGATTTGAGAAGAGGACCGCCGACTGGTTCAGGCGAGGCACGATCGAGGGCCCGATGACGCCAGATGGGTTTATCACGACGAGGTCGAAGCTCGGCTGCTCGGACTCCACGTAGTCCCAGGCAAGACGCTCGGCCTGCGTCTTCGAGAATGAGTAAGGACCGTTGTCGAGGGTCGACACGGTGTTCCAGTCAGTTTCCGTGAAGACTCTGGCGCGTGGGGCGCCCATCACCGCGGCAACTGACGAGGTGAGCACGACGCGTTTCACCGTGCCGACCAGCGAGGCAGCCTCAAGAACCGCTTCGGTCCCCTTGACTGCCGGGTCTACGAGATCGCGCTGCGGGTCCGCAACGTCAAGGATGTAGGGAGATGCGACGTGGATGATGTAGTCGCATCCGGTCGCCGCAGTAGCGATGGAGCCTGCGTCGAGCAGGTCGGCCTGCACGAGTTCAAGCCGTTCGGCAGCGCCATCGAGACCAGTGACATACCCACCAACTCGTGCATGGTCGGCGTCTCTGGTCGTGCCGCGCACGCGGTATCCGGCTGCGAGGAGTTGCTTGGCGACTTCGGCTCCGATGTAGCCGGTTACACCAGTGATCAGGACGGGGGCATCTGTGACGGTCACGCAATCACCCTACCTGCCAGAAAAGGGCCCAACAGAGCTAGAGCCTTGAGACCATCCAGATGTCGCCGACATTGGTGCCGGTCGGGCCAGTCCTGACAAGGGCAGTAGATGCCTCAAGCGCACCGTGCGAGTCGCAGCGAACGACGGCGTCAGCTGGGTCGATGCCAGCGGCGAGAATCTGTCCCGCGACCAGGCCATCCACGATCGCTCCCGCAGCATCAGTCGGTCCATCGATGCCATCTGTGCCGAGTGCGCCGAACACGAAGTCCTCACGGCCAGCGAGTTCAACGGCCGCAGCGAGGGCGGCGTGCTGGTTGCGACCGCCGATGCCCTCGCCGGTTATCTGCACGGTGGTTTCTCCAGATGCCACCGTCACGCCGCTATCGGCCGACCGAACGAAGTCGATTGCGGTCGCGGCAGCCGGCCCTTCGATCGGTTGCTCAAGCGTTCGGGCGCGGAACCCGGCCGCCGTGAGGTGATCGCGTGCTCCACGCATCGCGGTAAAGCGATCCACGATCACCTCCCAATCATGTGGTGCGTTTGAGGTGTGTGCGCGGCGATCTGACCGAAGGAGATCCAGGACCTTGCGATCCGCTTGCGCGGCCAAGCCCGCCTCTTCGAGCACGCGAAGCGCCGATGTCGATGTGGAGCCTGATACGAGGGTTGGGCCGGAAGCGATCTCAGCCGCCGGACCGTCGACGACATCACTGATCAGCAGGGTTGTCACTGGAACGAGGGATCGGCGGAGAACGCCCCCGTCCTTCAGTTCCGACAGATGCCGCCGCACGGTGTTGACATCACCGATCGGAACACCCGCATCCATCAAGAGAGCCGTTGTATCGGCAAGCTGGGCGGCGCCGAGTCTCGCTCGTGGCACTTCAGCGAGTGCGGAGCCCCCGCCTGACACGAGCACCAGAAGATGATCGTGGTCAGTTCGTTCGGCCTCTTTCAGCACAGCGTCACCAGCGACAAGCGACCGATGGTCCGGCACAGGGTGACTGCCGATCATCAGACTCAACGCATCCGGGACACTCTCGATGTGGTCGCTCACGACGACACCACCCACGATCTGTTCGCCGAGCACCTCAGTCGCCCCCCGCGCCATGCCGGGTGAGGCCTTTCCAATGGCGATGACCCGTACTGAGCCTCGGAGTGACCGCGTCTTCAGCGCCCGCATCGTCGCCGCTTCGGGATCGCACGCTCGCACGGCAGCCTCGAAAGCGGCGAGAAGCAAGGCGCGTTGGTCGTGGGACATCAGGTGAAGATCGTGCCACACCAGTGAGGTAACCGCGGGTGAACTCCTGTACCGCTACGGCTTGCGGGGGTACCCCCGGCAGGACTCGAACCTGCAACCTACGGATTAGAAGTCCGTCGCTCTATCCGGTTGAGCTACGGGGGCAAGCCTGGCGGAAATCATTCCACCAGTCGAGCGGGTGACGGGTATCGAACCCGCGTAACCAGCTTGGAAGGCTGGGGCTCTGCCATTGAGCTACACCCGCAAAGGTCGGCGTGAGGTTACCCCGGTTCTTCACTCACTTCAGTTGTCCAATCGAGTGCCTGGACCCACGGGTGATCCGGATTGGTCGTGTACACAGCATCCCGCAGCCATCGCCGCTGATCGTCTGACATCAGATGCAGCGATCGGGCGAAGTCAACGTCATCTTTGGGACGGGCCTGTTTCGATTTGTATAGAAGCTGCACCTCGGGCGTGCAGTATTTCACTCCCGAAGGAAGTGACCGGGTGAGGCTTGATCTCTCACGACGGATCGATGGGTCCCTGCGAAAGCGCCACTCGGTTTCGTTGCCGTCGGCGAGCATCACCTCAACGGCCCATGGCTCGTCTGGTCCCGGCCTGCCCCAGATCCCGAAGACAGGGAGCTCGATCGGCTCTCCACGTTGCCACCGTGTGTGCGCACCCTCCGAGACTGTGAAGAGTTCCCATCCGTCGAAGACATCAAAGAGCACGTCGCGATCCGAGCGAAACATCTCCAGGTCGAGATCAGCATGGGGCCGAGTCTCCCATCCCAGGAAGAGGTCAATCGCATAACCACCGGCGATCCACCAATCCACGTCATACGGCGCAAAGCGCTCGGCGACGTTGTCGATCGTCAGCGGGTCCCACTCGTGATCCATGGAGGCATTGTCGTGCACGCCGGTTCGTACCATGACGGAATGGACGCATCCATGTGGAATGACCGATACGACGGAACCGAGCTGTTGTGGTCAGCAGGACCAAACCAGTTCCTGCCTCCACTGGTCGCAGACCTCGAACCGGGCTCGGTGCTCGATGTGGCATGCGGCGAGGGTCGGAACTCAATCTGGCTTGCGGAGCGAGGCTGGAACGTCACCGCTGTCGACTTCTCCGACGTCGCCATAGAACGTGGGCGCACTCTCGCAGGTGACACAGATATCAACTGGGTCGTTGGCGACGTGACGACCCTGGACACCGCAGACCACGTCTTCGACCTCGTGATTGTCTTCTACCTACACCTCGGCCCACAAAGCTTTCAGGATGCACTCACTGGAGCGCTGCGTGCTGTCGCTCCGGGCGGCTCGATATTCGCCGTCGGCCATGCGGTGAGGAATGTTGCCGACGGGTACGGTGGTCCGCCCTATCCGGAAATCCTCTGGGACGCCGAGCGGTTCGAGAACCTCCTCGACGGGTTCGAAATTCTTGAGCTCGGAGAACGCCTCCGACCCGTCGCTGACGCCGATGCGACGGCGATCGACTTCGCCCTCCACGCCGAACGTACAGCGATCTGAAAACGAAAACGGCCCCCGCCAAAAAGGCGAGGGCTCGTTCCCCGTCGGGCTGGTCAGATTTGAACTGACGACCCCCTGCTCCCAAAGCAGGTGCGCTTCCAAGCTGCGCCACAGCCCGATGTGCACGGGAAGATACAGCAACCCACGCGAGATCAACACCGGTTCCTTTCACAAGACATCCCGAACCCAGGGTTGGACTGACCGGTTGTATCAGATCTATGGGCGGAGGGGGTCGGAATCGACCTCGACAGCCCCAGGTTCACGGCGAGCGGAGCTCCAGCGTCTGACGAATCACACCCGTGACATCGAGCGGCGAATTCCGGACGTCTGACCAGGTGAACCGAAGAACAATCCATCCATGAACGGCTGCCTGGCGATCCCGTTCGCGATCGCGCTGGAACCCGTCAGCCTGCGAGTGCCATCGCCGGGAGTCCCACTCAACAGCCACCTTATGGTCCGGGAAGGCCACGTCGAAGCGTCGAATTGGATCCCATGGAATCGCATACTCGATGCGGTACGCAGGGAGACTGGCTGAATCAAGAAGAGCGTTTGCTCTCAACTCCAGAACTGAGGTCGAGCGACGATCGCCGACTCTGTCAGCGAGAAGAGCTCGCATGGCCGCGATCCCAGGCTTTCCCCTCCGACCGATTCTCGCGACGACCTCCTCGATATCGATCCATCTCACAACTTGGGCAGCGACGGCTTCATCGACGATCGCAGCCAGGTGGTGTGGTCCCAGACTTGAAGCAAGATCAACAACGGTTCTGGAAGGTGTGGTGACGGGGATGCCATCGATCACGGTTCGATCGACCGGTCCGAGATCAGAACACCTGTGAACCACGACACCGTCGAACAGATGCGTGGTTCGCGAATGCACCGAGACGACAACCTCCTCGATCGGGACCTTCTTGATCGCGTGGAGATCAGCTGCAGAATGGTGCGAAGCTGTTGCTGTCGGAAGGGCTGTGATCGCCGCCCTCAACAGATCTCGTCTCGAGTCCGATCTAAGAACGCGATAGACCCCGCTCGCAACCCGGCTCCAGGATCCGCTTGTCACCCGCCGCTGAATGAGTCCTGACGACAGACCCAGTTTGAGTATCTGCTCTCTCCTGACGATGCCGCCTTGGCGGCTGGCGAGCTCATACACGGGTGTATCGCGAGGCACCTGGCGACGCTTTCACAACCGAGTCAGCGTTTCAACTGTGTCGTCGACCATCATCGAACTCTGGGCTCCACGGGTCGCTACCGAGTCCTACAGCCCACGGTTCAGCGCCAACCGATACGTGCAACCCTGGGTTCGTGGAATCTCGGCGGATAGGTGGTGCCTGTCGGTATGCTCCACGGCGGGTCGCTAGCTCAATTTGGCAGAGCATTCGGCTCTTAACCGACAGGTTCGGGGTTCAAGTCCCCGGCGACCCACTCGAGGCCCCCCTCATCGGGGGCTTCGCTATTTCGTGGCAGAATCCACGGACACACCGGCGGGTGTGGCGGAATTTGGCAGACGCGCCAGATTTAGGATCTGGTGTCGAGAGACGTCCCGGTTCGAGTCCGGGCACCCGCACCAAACACCCGGGACTGACCGCACGACTCGAGAACCACCCGGGGTCCCAATCTCCGTTAGCCGACCTCTCCTTGGCAATCAGTCGGCGCCGTAGACGCACTCCAAACAGCTCACGCCACGGAACCACGAGCTCTTCTGATTGAGGATCTGGTGTCGAGAGACGTCCCGGTTCGAGTCCGGGCACCCGCACCCACTATCCCCGTCAGCCTCCGGCTTCGATCCGGGCCTGGGCGCATGCCTGGGCGGAGAGCACCCCATCGGTCGCTCCGGTGACGACGATCGAGCCATCTCCGAAGTCCGTGATACGCATTGCGATTTCGTCAACCTCAACGGTGCCGATGTACGAACTCGGCCACACACCAGCGCGAATCGCCCAGGTGCCGAAGGCCTTCTCGGTCAGCGCGTCGGCTTCGACCGCTGCAGTAACGATCCACACGTCGTCGTAATCGGTCGACTTCACGGAGAAGCCCCACGGGAGGCTGGCTTCGACGATCAAACCGGATCGGAGATGGTCGAGCACAAGCGGATCGAGTTCTTCACAACGCTCCGGGCTATCCGGCAGACCAGTGTCCGGTGGTGTCCCTGTGTCGCTGGTATCGCTTGAACCACAAGCGGCAGCAAGCAGGGCGACAAGGGCAGTAATCAAGACCAATCGGCGCATCAGGGCCTCCTTCGGTGCCAAACCCTAATGGGGCAGGCTTGCCAGTGCGTCTGCGAGCGCAAGCAGAGCCCTGGCTCGATGACTCATCGAATTCTTCTCCGCCGGAGGGATCTCAGCGAGCGTGCGGCCATCAACCTCGAAGATCGGGTCGTAGCCGAAACCGCCGTCTCCTCGCCGTTCCAGAGTGATTGCGCCGTCGAGCGAACCATGGACCACGAGGCTCTCGCCATCCGACGTCACGAGGGCTACGGCGGTCCGGAACGAGGCAGATCGATCCGTCGCGTCAGCCATCTCGGACAACATCTTCGATACGTTGTCGTCATACGTTGCATTCGGCCCCGCATATCGGGCAGTGTGAACCCCTGGTGCGCCGCCAAGCGCCGCTGCCTCGAGCCCCGTGTCGTCAGCGACAGCAGCGTGACCGGTGGCAGCCACCACGGCGCGAGCCTTCAGCAGAGCGTTCCCCTCAAGCGTGCTCTCCGTCTCATCAACGTCGTCCCAGGTGTGCCCCGGTATCACCGTCATAGGCGGATCCAAGTTGGCCAGAACAGCCTCGATCTCAGCGATCTTGTCCGGGTTCTTCGAAGCGACGACCACACCGTGCGGTCGATTCACGACGCCTCGTTCTGGAGCGTCACAAGCTCACCGATTCCCTTGGCCGCATAGTCGAGCATCGTGTCGAGCAGCTCACGCGAGAACGGAGCACCCTCGGCAGTCCCCTGCACTTCGATCAGGTCCCCACTCCCAGTCATCACGATGTTGGCGTCCACGTCGACAGCGACATCCTCTGGATAGTCGAGATCGAGGAGGGCGCTGCCCTCATGCACACCCACAGAGATCGCAGCGACATTCTGGATGATCGGGTTCTGTTGCATCTTGCCCTCAGCAACCCACGCCGCGAAAGCATCGTTGAGCGCGATCCAGGCACCAGTGATCGATGCGGTTCGAGTACCGCCGTCCGCCTGGAGGACATCGCAGTCGATCCGTGCTGTGACTTCACCCATTGCGTTCATGTCGACCGCTGCCCGTAGCGAGCGGCCGATCAGGCGCTGGATCTCCTTCGTCCTGCCGCCGTTGATCGAATCGCGTCTGATACGGCTTGGGCTTGCACCCGGCAGCATGGAGTACTCAGCGGTGACCCAACCGGTCCCCGAGCCCTTCATCCAACGAGGCACGTCGTCGTCGAGCGACACCGTGCACAACACTCGTGTTCGTCCCATCTCGATCAGCACCGAACCCGGTGTCATCTCTGTGAACCCTCGGGTGACCTTCACTGGCCGCAACTCGTCTGCTTGTCTATCGGTTCGCATGTCTCTCATTCCATTTCGAAAACTGATTGGGGTGCGGCGTATTCGATCGGACCAACGAAGGCACTCGATGCCTGATCAATGCTGAGTTGCACGTCCTTCGTGAAGTTGATGTGGGTGAGCACCAGTTGGTTGACTCCCGCCATCGACGCGATCTCCCCGCCTTCGCGCGCCGTGAGGTGGAACGGATAGGTCGACTGGTCGCGGACACCCTGCAGTGCCGCCTCAACGAGGAGGAGGTCGACGCCCGTCGCCATCTCGATGAGATCTCCACCAGGTCCCGTGTCACCCGAGTAGACCATCGATGAGCCCTCACCGGTCATCCTCGTGACCATCGCCGGAACGGGGTGAACGGCGTCGCCAAATGCGAGCTCCACATCGCCAATTCCGCCGGTATCGCCGCTCCCCACCTCACGCACCTTCATCCTGCGATGAAACACATGGTCGGCGTCGGCTCGCACAAACGCAGCGAGGTGAGATGTCGTGCCCTGAGGTGCGTATACATCCATCGTCCTCCCACCACCGAGCCCGTACTCGAGGTAGGCAAACATCCCAAGGGCATCAACGCAGTGATCAATGTGGGTGTGTGAAAGCACCATGCCGTCGATGTCTCTCGGATCCATGATCTGGGAGAGGGCAGCGAAGGTTCCCGGGCCCGCATCCATCCAGATCGATGTCGAAGACGTCTGCACGAGATAGCCGGAACCGGGGTTCGACGGCGACGGCGCCCCAGCGTTCGACCCAAGCACGGTGAACTTCATGGTCCCCATCCCAGCAGCATGGCTCCGAGCCCAACGACGACCATCCATGCGCCAGCCATCAGGACACCCACGAGTGTCGGCATCATGAAGTTCCGTGGATAGACCCGCCACGACCACACGGACAGCACTACAAGGGCAACGAGAAGCACGGCAATCACCACTGGTGGTGCGACAGGGAACGAGATGACGATCATCAACCCGGCGAAGGCCTGAAGGGCGCCACCCACATACCCGAACAGAGCCCGGTACGCCTCCCTGTTGTGCTCCGATCTCGCCATCGCGGCGAGTCTATGCGCCGATCGTCACCGACACTTCAGTGACCTGCTCGCCCTCAAAGCGGTACCCCTTGAGCTCGGACCGACCGTTCATTGGCCCGATCAGCAGGTGCAACCATTCGGGATCGCCACCGCCGTCAAGATCGCTTGGCGACGGATACGGCTCACTTGCAGGATGGCTATGGAACAACGCACCGATCGTCCAGCCACGCTGGTCACATAGCCGCACCATCCCATGGTGCTCATGGGGATCGATGGTGAACCGGTGGCGACTCTTGTCGGCATTGGTGAGACAAGCCGCAAACACCAACTCTCCCCCATCGTCAACAGCGATCAGACCGCAAGCCTCGTTCGGATACGCGGAGGTGGCATGGCGATAGATCGCCTCTGCGATTGGACGGGGCACCTCGACTCGTTCGATCCCAAGGCTGTCGAGTGCATCGTCAAGATCCGAGTCGGCCACTTCGAGGCGCACGCCGTACTCCTTGTAGAACCCAGGGTTGAGCCCACCCTCGTTGTCTGCCTTGACAGCTGAGCGAATTCCGTCAGCAGCGAGCCGCGCCTTCCCGATCTCGGCGTCCGAACGGAATGGGTACGTGGCAACCGTGACCTGATCGGTCACTGGGTCGACTCCGCGGCGATCTCTCGAATCAGGAGAACAAGCGACTCATCGCCATCGACTTGATCAGCTGCAAGGTCGCCTCTCCCCCAGAGCCACAGATCCATCGTCGACCCGTCGGTTGAGACAACGGCATCCGGTTCACCCTCGGCATACATCACGGTCGAGAAGTCTTCGTACGCCTTCCCAGTCACCGTCGACGTACCCGAGAATGTGGCGGGTCGGAGCAGCCACTCCCTGTCTCCGGACCGCAGGCCAACGACATTGTCCAGCTCCGCTACCTCTGCCCAATCCGGCGCACCAACCATCATCTCATCGAGCAGTTCGTCAACGCCGTCAAGGCCAAGCCACTCATCCAATTGCGGCGACTGGCCAGTGGTGATCAGCGCATCGGCCCCGTGGATGGCCGTCTCGTGAGCCATCCGTCGCACCCACCACTCGGCTGCATGATCGTGTGTGCACCAGGTCCACGTGGGAAGTCCGAGATCAGCAGCCCGAAACACAGCAAGCATCTCGTCGACACCATCTCCGAACCATTGGATCTCGTCCGACGTCGGCTCCGGCGGCTGTGGAGCAGCGCCATCGATCAGACCGTGTCGCACAATCGCTGTCTTGTGACGGTGCACCACGCCAGTGTGGACGATCAGGTCGCGCATGGTCCAACCAGGGCAGGACGGCACGGGAGTGTCCAGCGGTACGGCGGTTGCTGCGGCCAGCATGATTGCCGCATCCATCTCGATTGCGGCGAGGTATCGGTCTGTATCCATGATCGGAAGATAGACGAGCCGACAACGAGACCATGGTGCTGTGGACGTGTGAGAACCCGGAGCATCGTCGGCAGTGCCGCCGCACGGGACCAACGTGCAGTACTCCGGGTTCCGGTGGTCCGAGTGGAAGTCGCCACCTACCTCGTGTGAGGAGCGCGACTTTCGGATTTGTGTCCGATCGCGCTAGCGCTCGGCCACCTCCTGGGTCCTATAAGAACTTTCGTGCATGTGCTGGACCACCTCCTTCCTCAGGACCGCCATCATGCCACGACTGCTCGCTCGTGTCACGGGATTAGGGTGCACCCGTCGCAGGAGGCGCGGTTGGCACAGAGCATCGGAATCCTCACCGCGGGTGGAGACGCCCCTGGGCTCAACGCCGCTATCCGGGCGATCGGAAAGTCCGCCATCCGTTCGCACGGCTGGTCTGTCGTTGGCTTTCTCGACGGCTTCCGAGGTCTGATGCAGGACCGCTCGATCCGCCTCGACTCGGAAGAGTTGTCCGGGATCCTCACCCATGGGGGCACCATCCTGGGCACCGGGCGCGACAAGGTTCACCGCATGGATGTCGGTGGGTCGAAGCTCGACATGCGCAGTGCGATGCTCGACACGTTCAACGAACACCAGCTTTCCGCCCTCGTATGCCTCGGCGGAGGCGGCACCATGAAGAATGCTCTCCGTCTCTCCGACATGGGCATGCCCGTGATCGCCCTGCCAAAGACAATCGACAACGATGTCTGGGGTACCGACCGCACATTCGGGTTCGACACCGCGCTCACCGTCGCAACCGATGCAGTCGATCGTCTCCACAGCACCGCTCACAGCCACCACCGGATCATCGTGGTTGAGATCATGGGCCACAACGCCGGCTGGCTCACCCTCGGGGCAGGATTGGGCGGCGGCGCAGATGTTGTCCTCATCCCAGAGATCCCGTACTCGCTCGAAGTCGTTGCACAATCTATCGCAAATCGACGAACCGCTGGGAGCCGCTTCTCCATCATCGCCGTCGCAGAGGGAGCGGTCGATCAGGATCGAACGGCACGCATCGAGTCAATCAATGTGCAAAAAGCCGTCGCTGAGGATGACGACGACCGCAAAGCTCTACGGAAGAAAGCGCGTAAGCTCTTCGACGCTCGTCCAACGACCGTGGACATCGCTCACAAGTTGGAGGACCTCACGGGTCTCGATGCACGAGTCACGATCCTTGGCCACGTCCAGCGGGGCGGAATTCCCTCCCCAGTTGACCGGATACTCGCAACCTGTCTCGGCACAGCGGCGACCCGTACCATCGCCCGAGAGGAATTCAGAGTCATGGTCGCTAGCGACGGCGATGGCGCCCGGACGATCCCGCTCGACGAGGTAGCAGGTCGACGAAGGATGGTCCCCATTGACCACCCATGGGTTGCATCGGCACGAGACCTCGGTATCTGCCTTGGAGACCAAGCGTGACAGCCGATCTCCGTCAGCTGGTGACCGCAAGCCTTGACGCGCTCGATGCTGATTACTCGACCATGGAGTGCGATCCCGATCTCGCCGACACCGCAGCCTTCTGTGCGGCGTACGACATCCCCCCGGAGCAATCAGCCAATGCGATCGTCCTTGCCTCGAAACGCCCACAGGGCGTCCATGCGATGTTCCTCGTATTGGCGACGACCCGCCTCGATGTGAACCGCAAGGGACGCGATGCGATGGAGGTCAAGAAGGTCTCTTTCGCGCCTCCAGAGCTCACTGCGGAGCTGACTGGCATGGTGATGGGTGGTGTGACGCCGTTCGGCAGGCCAGACGACATGCCGCTCTTCGTAGATGGAGCAGTGATGGATCACCCATGGGTAATCGTTGGCGGCGGGACCAGGGACATGAAGGTCAAGGTTGACCCCGAGGTATTCAGTCGGATGCCTTCGACCACCGTCATCGATGGACTGGCACAACCCTTCAGCTAGCAGGCACTTCCAGCGGCTTCTCGAATCGGCGCTCCCACCTCTCGGGCGGTACCCGGATCTTCTTGCGATCGAGCGTCTCGATGTATCCCCGCTGCTCATAGAAGGCGCGCGCATCGCCGTTTCCTTCAACCACCCACAGCGACGTCGTGGTCGCTCCGCCCTCACGCGCCCACGTCTCAACACCATTCATCAATGACCCGGCGACTCCTTGGCGGCGCACCGCATCTCTTACAAACACCGACACGACCGGCACCACATCGAGAGGCGGCTTTCTTCGCCGCAATCCGATGGCGAGCCCGACGGCGTCACTCCCCCGTACCGCAACCATCGTGATCTGGTCCGGGCCAACTGCACCAGCGTGGGCACGATCGACCCATAGCTGCTGAGGATGCGCTCGAGCCTCACCCAATGTTGTGATGAACGAAAGCGGGCTCTCCTCCAAGGCACACAGCCTGATGCTTCTGAGCATGTCCCATTCGTCGGCGCGAATTCGACGAACTTCGATCGGCTTCACGAACCCCACCGCGGCTCTGCAGGGAAGTAGCCGGTGGTCTCGTCGATCATCTCGCGAAGAATGTCAGCATGACCTGCGTGGCGAGCGATCTCCTCGATGAGGTGCAGCAACACCCAGCGAACCGAGGTCCGTCTGTCCCCCACTTCGATCTCACGCCCGAGATCGCCCTGTGCCTCAAGCACCGCATCACACATCGCGATCTGGGCGTCGTAGAAATCGAGCACCGACTCAATCGTCTCATCGGAGGCGATGATCCAGTCGGCGTCGGGGTTGTCTCTCGACCACGGGAGATCGACTGAACGGCCACCGACCACCTGCAGCACCCAGTAGCGCTCAACGTGCGCGAGGTGGTTCACAATGCCGAGCAATGTCGTATGTGAGCCGACCACTCGCTTTCTGGCCTGTTCTTCCGTCAAACCGTCCAGTTTCCAGAGAACGGTCCGACGATTCAGGCGTATGAATTCAAGAAGCAACTCGTGCTCAGACCCGGTTCGATGCATGCTCCTCCCTCTTCCTGCGCCCTATGCAAGCACAGCGGCACCGGACGGCGGCGGCCACAGCCACATCTTCCAGCATTTGGCGCGGTTGGGGCGTTCGACCTATCTAGTTCGGACGCCCAAATGTCGATAGTCAGGTCATAGGGATCGAAGCAACGCGTGATTCATCCCTTCGCTGGCGTCGGGGTCGGAATCCGATGTGAGGGGAAGACGGGTTGCTCTGACAAGAGGTGGAGACCACATGCATGAGTATGCAAATTCCGGCGTAACACACGGCCTACGAAGGGCCCTTGTTGTGCTTCTGCTTGCGTTGGCGATGCTCGCCACAACCGCATTCGCACCGGTGCAGGCCGGCTCGAGTGGTGGCGATGATCTCGAATCCGTTCGTGCAACGGTTCTTGAGACGTACAACTACAAGATCAACAAGCTCGGCCACTACAAGGCTGAGACTTCGAATGAAGAGAGGAAGGCTGTCTACCAAGGCGGTATCAACGAGCTCACCACGCTCCGCGATCACAGCGTCATGGAAGCCAACACAGTCGAGACATTGTGGGGCCTGAAGGACCAGGCGCACGCGATCTTCAACGAGACCAAGGCTGCAGCCGATCAGGTCGGCGAGACTCCTGAGGAGGAGTTGGCCAAGGCGAAGAATGCGGCCCGCGGCAAGGTCGAATCCAAGATCAACGCTCTCAGCAAGTGGATCGAGGGCTGTGACGACCCAGATGCACAGGCGATCGTTGCTGCAGGCATCGCACAACTGCAGGCGCTTTTCCCCCTCATCGAGGCGGCGACAACACCAGATGCTGCGTATGCACTCAAGAACGAGGCCCACTCGATCTACAACTCCACCATGGACCGGGCCCAGGGCGCAAAGGGTGACGAGCCCAAGAATGAAGAGCCAAAGGAAAAGACCGAAGCCGAGAAGGCTGCTGAAGCCCTTGCAGATGCACGACGGAACACTCTGTCGCTCATCGAGCGCAAGACAGCGATCCTCGAATCCGCTGCTACTGCTGCACAGATCCCTGCTGCTGCAGATGTCTACACGACGGCAGCCGCTGAGGTCGCAGCTCTGACTGATGCAGCGAAGGCTGCAAAGTCCATAGCTGCCCTCAAGGACATCAACGGCCAGGTGCTTGCGATCTACGAAGCTGCAAAGGAATCGGCCTCGACAGTCCGCAAGGAGCACGATGAGAGCCCAGAGAAGGCTCTGAGTGACTACCTCGACCGTGTCACCGACTACGTTGTCCAAACAACTGCGGCAGCGTCCGAGACCGCCGAAGAGTCACCAGAGACCTTCGATGCCTTGTACGCCGCAAAGGGTGCGGTACTCAAGGCCGTCGACCGGGTGCGCTCGGTGACAGAGTCCGGTTCCGGGCTCAATGGCAGGTGGGGAGACCTCCACGAAGCGCTTCGCGACTATCGAAGGGCGCTGATCAGGCACTACATCGCCCTCGGCGAGCCTGCCCTCATCGGAGACATCCAGATCCCAGGCTGATCTAGCCTTGAACAGGCGGGAAAGGGCACCTTCGGGTGCCCTTTCTTGCGTCTCAGTCGACGCAGCAAGCTCCAATCGGTAGCGTGCGGGTCCATGCAAAAGCGCCGCACAAGACTCGCCTCGTATGTCGTTGCGGTCACAGATGGACGGATTCTTCTGGTACGTATCGCTCCCGGCTACCCAGGCGAGGGCTCCTGGACCCTGCCGGGCGGAGGCGTGGAGTGGGGGGAACACCCTGATGACGCCTTGAAACGTGAGGTGTATGAGGAAGCCGGCTTCGAGCTCACCGAATTTGCATTTCTTGGCATCGACTCACAGGTATTCGACAAACGGGCAGAGAGACCGGCAATGCACGCCATACGCATGCTCTATACCGCGGACCTTGTCGGGCAGCCACGTGTCACCGAGGTCGACGGCTCGGTCGACGGTGCCGAGTGGAAGACGCTGGCCGAGCTCGATTCGGTTCCAACGGTTCGCCTCGTAGCGAACGCGATTGCGATGCTCGGTACCGAGACCTAGCCGCGACGTGCAGCCGGTGTTCGGAACACAACGCCGTTGACGATCGCATCGATTGTTTCCGGCGCCCGCAATACCCCGTTGTGCCCGTATCCAACCGTTTCAACGATCGGCACACCCCACGCATCGGCCAGCGCCCTGCCCTCCTCGACGGGCACTCGGTCGTCGTCGATGTCGTGAATCACGATCGATCCGGAGGGCGGCTTCAACGCCTGTGACCGTGCGGGAACCCAATCCCACACGTCCTTACCGAACCGTGACTCCATCTCCTCTGCCACAGCGGCTTCAACTTCTGCGGAGAACCCGGTCTCCTCGACAAACTTGCTGATCATCATCCGTGGCTTGATGCCAGGCGCCACAAAGACCAATCGGTCGGCGGCCAACGGCGTGTCAGCGAGAGCGACGCCGGTGGCCATTGCTCCAAGCGAGTGTGCGACGATGAGATCGAAGTCACCTAGCTGCGAAGCAACGTCGCCGAGGGCTTCAGCGATCTGAGGGACATCCGTTGTCGTTCCCGAAGCCGAGCCGTGCGCGGGCAAATCGACCATGAAGACTGTGAATCCTGCGTCGACCAAGCCATCAGCGATTCTCCGGAACTGACGGGACGAACCGGCCCAACCGTGAACGAGCAACGCACGCCTGGTGCCCTCTCCAACACGGTGGACCGAGGCATTGCCGATACTGGTCGTCTCGTCGGCCCACGTGACTCCTTCGCCACGACCCAGCCCGAGCGGAAACGGTGTGAACCACAAACGGACGGCAAGCCGTCCCGCGACAGGTGCGCTCACCTGTGAAAGCGTGCGGGCCCCACGCTGCACGGCACGTTCACGCAACATCTCTTGCTCCTGCGTGCCGTGTGTCAGGTGCTCCGCCACTCCAATCAAGATCAGCCACGATGTCGCGCATGTCTAGACCGAGGTCAATACCCGTGAAGTCGAGAGCCATACGGCGCCAGGCAGTCGTTCTGAAGCTCTCAGCGATGGTGCGGATCATGTTGTCCCTCCTAGTCGGTTTCTTTATGCAACCCACTCTACCCTAGTTGGTTGCAAAACACAACCCTCCTTTGTACAATGGCAAGATGATCGCCAACGAACCATCAAGCACACCTCCGGGCATGTACAAGGACCTCGACTGCTCAGTGGCTCGGACGCTGGAGCAGATCGGCGAACGGTGGACCTTCCTGATTCTGAGGGACTCGTTCTACGGCATCCGCAGATTCGCCGACTTCCAGGACAGCCTTGGCATCGCAAAGAACATCCTCGCCTCGCGACTCACCTCGCTGGTGGAGAGCGGCATCATGCGCAAGGAGCAATATCAGGAGCACCCACCGCGCTACGAGTACCGGTTGACAGAAAAGGGGCGCGATCTCGTACCGATGCTCACCACTCTTCTTGCATGGGGCGACAAATGGGCCACGGATGGCGAGGACCCCGTCAAGCTCACCCACACTGACTGTGGCGCCGTAATGCACACGATGACCGTGTGCGGGCATTGCCAAGAGCCGATCAACGCGTTCAACCTCGGGATCGATCCAATTCCAGAGATCGTGCAAAAACGGGTCCTCGAGGGCAGGCTGGCAACTCACCAAGCGGACTAGCCGGCCACCCAGAAACAACAACTGCCGCGCGATATGCGCGGCAGTTGTGCGTGGTGGAGGTGGGGGGAATCGAACCCCCGTCCCGAGAGACATCAGCGTCGGCATCTCCGAGCGCAGCCAACAGCGAGCATTCGGAACACGAGGACTCTGTCGGCAAGCACCCTCGCGCCCTATCCGGAATTGTCTTACCCCACCAGTCCCGGAACCCCGGCGGGGGCATCCCACATTGCGTTGCCCTGATCCGGCGGGGTGGGCACCCTCCGGGAGGACAGGAGCGTTTATCTACGCTGCCAGTGCGTAACTTTCGTCTGCACTTATATATGTCCCGGCTCTTTAACGAGGACTCCGGGGACCTCGGCTCGCTTCCGGCGCCTCAACCCTCACGGTCGAAACCATGTCACCCCCACAGATGTGGGGACGTGAGACTCACGTCCACCCCCGAATCGTACCGCCAGACCCCTCCATGGCGCACAGTGCCCGCTACGACAGCCGGCGGCTAGCCTCCGCGCCATGACCGAGGACGTAGCGCCAGAACCAACTGCTCAGCCGGCTGATCCAGCAGCTGCGCCTGATCTCAGCGATGCGCCTACGGACACTCCGGCAACACCGGAACCCACCGTCGGAACGCCGAGATGGTGGATCCCGTTCGCTGTTGCTGGCGGCGTGCTTGTCGTGCTGCTCGCTGCAAGCCAGGTGTATCTCGTCACCACTCTGAGCTCTACGCAATCCGATCTCTCAGCGACCCGTGCCGAGCTCGCAACCCTTGAGACTCAGGTCGCCGACGTAAACACCGCCGTCGGTCAGGTCAGCCAGGATGTTGCAACGCTGAGCGACGACACACCACAGCCTGCAGCAACCCCTGCGCCGTCACTCCCCTCCGGCTCACTCCCCCGCTGGGCTAGGGACCAAGCCGACACCGCAATTGGCATGTCACTCGGATCCGTCAACGGCCTGGACGCCTACTCCGGCGAGGCACTTTCGATTGCACCTGACGACGGCACCAAGCGAATCTGGATGGTGTGGGCGCATTGGTGCCCCTACTGCCAAGAAGAACTCCCAACCCTCTCCGCAATGCACGCCATGCTGGCCGACACATATCCGGACATCGAAGTCGCGACCGTCACCACGTCAATCGATCCAAGCCGGGGAAACCCGCTCGATACGTACCTTGCGGCCGAACAGTTCCCCTTCACCGTTGTCGTCGACGACGACCTCACCCTTGCGGGCCAAATGGGTGTGTCCGCGTTCCCGTTCTGGCTTGTCACCAGTGGCGATGGCACGGTCCTGTACCGAGCAGCGGGGTATCTCGATGAGGCACAGATCCTCAACCTTGTCACGACCCTCGACGGCTACGAACCCCAGGCGTAGCCTGCTTTGGACGGGCGGCTGCCCATCGGGGAGCCCGACTAGCGCCGGGTGCTCTTCGCTCTCGCCATTTCACGCTTCTGCTGACGTTCCACAATGGAGCGCCTCTTGTCGTGGCGGCTCTTCCCTTTTCCAAGCCCCAGCTCGACCTTTGCTCTCCCGTCGACGAAGTACACCTGCATCGGTATGAGGGTCAAACCTTCTTCTCTGATCCGGCCGTAGAGGCGATCGATCTCGCGACGGTGCAATAGAAGCTTGCGTGGACGCTCTGGCTCATGCCCGCCATCTTCGGCGAAGGAATACGGAGCGATATGGGCGCTCTCAAGCCAGATCTCACCGTCGCGGATCGATGCGTACGAGTCCTTCAGCTGCACCTGGGCCGCACGCAGCGATTTGACCTCGGATCCGCGGAGAACCATGCCCGCTTCGAACGTATCGAGGATCTCGTAGTTGAACCGGGCCTGGCGATTCGTGGCAACAACCTTGCGTCCAGACATAGGCGGGAGACTATCGGTCAAATGCGTCGGTCAGGCACCCAAGACCCAAAGCTGGTCTAGTAGTACTTCCCAGGGTTCACGGGGTTGCCGTTGACGCGGACTTCGAAGTGGAGATGCGGGGCCGTGGACTGGCCAGTCGATCCGACGTATCCGATCACCTGTCCCGCGGAGACAGATTGCCCCACGGATACTCCCAGCTTGGATTGGTGGGCGTACAAGGTCACAAAACCGCCGCCGTGGTCAATCATGACGGTGTTGCCGTACCCACCCTTGACGCCTGAAAGGATCACCGTTCCGGCCTTCCCAGCCTTGATCGGTTCACCCATAGCGGCATTCATGTCCCACCCATTGTGCATCCGGTTATCCCCGGTGATCGGGTGGACACGCATTCCGAAGCCTGACGAGACCCCTCCCGGAACCGGCCGCACCCATCCTGAAGCAGAGATCGAAATGCTGGGCGCACTCTCCGGTGGCGTGGCAGCTGCGATCTCGGCCCGAATCGACGTCTCTTCCTTGGCGAGGGCCGCAAGTTCTCCCTCGAACTCCCCTATCTGGGATTCGACCTCGTCCAAGAGCTGCTGTTGCTCTGCGACAGCAAATGCCAGCTCTCCGCGTCTGGCATGAAGATCGTCCTGCAGCTTTCCAAGGCGGAGACCCAACGCCTGCAGTTCCGCGACCTCGGCCTCGATCCCATCCTCAACCACCCGGATCTCGGCTTCCTGAGCCTCCTCGACAACAACCAGCTCGTTGTACCGGTCGGCGGCCGTCGAACTATGCCCGGACAGCACGTCGAGATACGCCACGCCAACCGAGACATCGGCGATCGCCTCCGCGTTGAATGCGATCGAGGGCTGTGCGGTGGAACCGCCCATGTAGGCCTGAAGGGCCCAATTCTCGGCGTCGTTCTTTGCGCCGTCGCGCTTTTCCCTCACCTCTCCGAGGGCATCGAGTTGGCCGGCAAGGCGCTCACGTACCGCACCGAGATCAAGGCTTCTCTGATCAATCGCAAGGCTCACACGCTCAAGCTCGGCTGAAGCAGCCGCGACTTCCTTCTCCGCATCCTCGAGTAGCTCGGCAGCGGCAAGGAGGTCCCTCGTTAGCTGCGAACGTTCGGATCCAGCAGCGCGAACCCGGGATCTGACTTCGGCAATCTCCTCCTTGACACGGTCAAGGTCGGTCTCGAGGTCAGACCCGACCGCAGGCGCGGCAACAAAGAAGGTTGCCAGTGCGAGCGCGAGAAAGAAGAGTCGTCGAGTCACGAGCGCAGGGTGCGGTGGACTGCAAGGCTCAGAGAACTGCCGAGTAAGCCGGCGAGGACTCCAAACAGCAGAACCAGCGCGCCCTGCTTGAGGAGAAAGTCGTTCTGGATCGCCAAATTGATCCAGTCTGGGAGATCGGTCAGGCGATCAACTGCGAGTTGTTGTGCGACAACGACAAACGTGACGGCTAGCGCACCGCCAATGAGCCCTTCCAAAGCCCCTTCGATAAGGAAAGGCGTCCGCACAAACCAGTTGCTTGCTCCAACGAGCCGCATGATCTCAATCTCCTCACGGCGAGCATAGATCGCCATGTGGATGGTGTTGGCTATTAGCGCGACGGAGGCAACCAATAATGCAAGGGCGAGGCCCCAGAACATGAACTGCAAACCGTCCTGGAGCGCGATCATCGCATCGATCGCATCGCCAGCCGATTCGACCTTTTGCACACCGGGAGTCGCTTCAAGGCGCGTCACAATGAGGCTGTAGTCCTCCGGATCCACCGGCTGCACGCGAAGTGAGGCAGGTAACAGATCGGGGTTCTCCTCGAGGACCCGGAGCATTGCGTCGTCATTCGAGAAGAGGACGAGCGCTTCTTCATATGCCTCCTGCTTGGAGACATAGAACACATCAGCAACCTGCGGCCACGATGCGACCTCTTCCTGGAGTTCAGCGGTCGCTTCCGGCGTCATGTCGTCCTGGAGAAAGGCGATGACTCTGACGTCTTCGGCCCATTGGATCGTGTTCACACGTACGACCTCGCCGAACACCCACGTAGCGAACAGCAACGTGAGCGAGATAAAGACCGCAAGGATGGCGCCAAGCACCACGAGTGCGTTCCGCCCGAGGTTGTTGAAAGCCTCTTTGAAGACGTAGGACAACTGGGTCATGAGGACGATTCCTCGTCAGCCGGGTCGTCTTCACTGCCGTCATCGTCGCTTCCAGCCTCGTCGGCCTCACCAGCATCGTCGGCAGACTCATCGACCTCTACAACATCGATCTCTGATGTTTCGAACACTGCCTCGCCAGCACCGGTAGCGGTGTCCGTGGTGTCCTCGATCTCGATGTCTTTCTGAATCTCCTGCTCGGGGGACTCGGCGTCCAGGGCATCGAGTTCGTCGGACTCGTCCGATTGCGACTCAAGCGACTCGGGTTCGCGGATCTCGTAGATTCCACGGCTCTCGTCTCGCGTGACATAGCCACGCTCGAGCTCGACCACGCGTCGCTTCATTGCATCGACGATGGCGTGGTCATGGGTCGCCATCACCACCGTCGTGCCGGTGCGGTTGATCCGGTCAAGAATGCGCATGATCCCGACTGATGTCGCCGGATCAAGGTTTCCGGTCGGCTCGTCGGCGAGAAGGATGAGGGGCCTGTTGACGAACGCTCGGGCAACGGCGACACGCTGCTGCTCGCCACCGGACAGTTGCCGGGGAAGACGATCCGACTTTGCGGACAAACCAACAAGCTTGAGTACCTGTGGCACCTGATTCCGGATCACAGAACGATGTTTTGCCGTTACTTCCATCGCAAATGCGACGTTCTCGTACACGGTCTTGTTCGGCAGCAGCTTGAAGTCCTGAAACACGGTGCCGATCGACCGGCGAAGATGCGGAACCTTCCAGTTGGCAAGCTCAGAGGCGTGCTTTCCTGCCACCCAGATGTCGCCATTGGTTGGGGCTTCTTCCCGCATCATCAGCCGAATCATCGTCGACTTCCCTGATCCGGACGCACCAACGAGGAAGACGAACTCACCCTTTGAGATCTCGAGGTCCACATCCTTGAGCGCGACGGTGTCGCCTCCGTAAACCTTCGTAACGTTTTCGAGTTTGATCATGTGACAACAATCACTGGGGATGGCTGGAGTCTTCGCCCACCTGTTTCAGCCGCCGCGGAGGTTACAGCCGCCCTTCGTAAACAACAGGTATTGGAGCACTGCCGCGAGCGACGGCGAGCTCAGGTCCCCTGCTCAGACCGCCGCCAGTGGAGGTACGAGTCGATCAGACCATCGATGTCGCCGTCCAACACGCCTTGGATGTTCCCAACTTCGAACTCCGTTCGGAGGTCCTTGACCATCTGATAGGGCTGCATCACGTAGCTACGAATCTGTCTTCCCCACCCGGCCTCGGTCTGTTCCCCGCGGATGGCAGCCACCTCTGCGGCCTGATCCTGACGAGCCTTCTCCGCAAGCCTGGCCGCAAGAAGCTGCATGGCCCGGGCCTTGTTCTGCATCTGCGACCGTTCGGCCTGACACGAAACAACGATTCCCGTGGGGAGGTGGGTAATCCTGACCGCAGAGTCCGTCTTGTTCACGTGCTGGCCCCCGGCGCCAGAGGAGCGGTAGGTATCGATGCGTAGGTCTTCAGGATCGACCTCGATTTCAGCCACGTCGACCTCAGGAATCACATCGATACCTGTGAACGCGGTGTGTCGACGGGATTGCGAATCGAACGGGCTGATTCGGACAAGTCTGTGCGTTCCACGCTCGGACTCGAAGGTCCCGTATGCGTTGTCACCCGTGATTGTCATCGTCGCCGACTTGATCCCAGCCTCCTCACCTTCAAGGACTTCATCGACCACAAACGAGAACGGTGATCGCTCGAGATATCGCACATACATGCGGAGAAGCATCTCCGCCCAGTCCTGTGCGTCAACGCCACCAGCCCCTGCATTGATCGACACAATGGCCGGATTGTCGTCGTAGTCGCCGAAGAACAGCGACTCACGTTCAAGTTTGGCGAGTTCGCCACCCAGCCGAGCGAGTTCTGCCTCCACTTCGGCGATCGAAGCCGCATCACCCTCCTCGATTGCGAGCTCAAGCAGAACCTCAACGTCCTCGATGCTCGATTCGAGATCTTGTACGTACTGGATGATCTGCTCGTGTCTCGCCAAACGGCTGGTGACCTGACGCGCAACGTCCTGGTTATCCCACAGATCCGGAGCAGATGCCTGCTCGCGGAGTGCGATGAGCTCGGTCTGTTTGCCTTCGATATCGAGGAACGCACGCGCATCGGAAAGCCTGCCACTGAGTTCGGCCGCGAGCGCACGGAGTTCGACTGGTTCCATAACGATGAGCGTAGCTCTGGTCAGGCGGGGAGAGGTTCAGCGCCAGGCGCACCGTGGCATCGCTTGTACTTCTTGCCGGATCCACATGGGCATGCGTCGTTGCGACCGATCTTGTCACCGTCCCGCTGCACCTGTCGCCTGGTTGTGCCATCACCTTTGCCGCTTGACGTTTGCACGTTGCTTGCTTGTGCCTGCGGCGCTCGCTGCGAAACTTCGGCGTGGTACATGTATCTAATGGAGTCAATCTTCGTGGTTGCAACCAGATCCTCGAAGAAGACAAAACCTTCGCGTTGGTATTCCACGAGTGGATCACGCTGACCCATCGCTCGCAGCCCGATACCGCCACGCAGGTAATCCATTTCTCCAAGGTGCTCACGCCACTTGTTGTCAATAACGGACAGAACGACCGTTCGCTCAAGCTGTCGCATCACCTCTGTTGTGAGGTCCTTCTCCCTGGCCTCATACGCATCAGCTGCCTCGGTGACGAAGGCGTCAACGATCTCTGTGGGGTGCACATTCACAGGATCGTCGAACGAGTCCTGTGTGATCTTCGTGTGGTAGATCTGGGTCATTCGGACGTTCAGATCGTCCCATTCCCAGTCGAATGGATCGACGCCCTCGGTCATCTCGAGCACCGTGTCCTCGACGACTTCGTCGCGCCACTCACCGAGAAGCTCATCCGTGTTCTCGCCGTGGAGAATCTGGTTCCTCCAGCGATAGATGATCTCTCGCTGGGTGTTCATTACCTCGTCGTATTTGAGGACGTTCTTGCGAATCTCGAAGTTCTGCGATTCAACCTGGGTTTGGGCACGCTCAATCGACTTCGACACCATCTTGGCCTCGATTGGCACATCCGGCGGAATCTTGAGACGTTCCATGATCGATTGAACCCGGTCGTTTGCAAAGCGTCGCATGAGGTCGTCCTCAAGAGACAAATAGAAACGGCTTTCGCCTGGATCTCCCTGGCGCCCGGAACGTCCACGGAGCTGGTTGTCGATGCGTCTCGATTCGTGGCGTTCCGTGCCAAGCACGTACAGACCACCTGCATCGAGAACCGTCTGCTTGTCTCTGTTCGTTTCCTCTGAGAACTCTGCGGTCACGGCGGCGAGCTGTTCATCCCATGTCGGGTCGTCAGGCGACACGTCTCGCTTGCGCAACTCTCCTTTGGCAAGTTCCTCTGGGTTTCCACCAAGAGCGATGTCAACACCGCGACCTGCCATGTTCGTGGCAACGGTTATCGCCCCGGGCTTTCCTGCCTGCGCAATGACGTGGGCTTCCCGTTCATGCTGCTTTGCGTTGAGTACTTCGAAATTGATCCCTCGGCGCTTCAGCGTGGCTGCGAGCCGCTCGGACTTCTCGATCGATACGGTACCGACGAGTATTGGCTGCCCGAGTGCGTGGCGCTCCGTGATGTCATCTGCGACCGCCGCAAACTTGTTGTCTTCGTCGACATAGACGAGATCCGGCTGGTCGAGGCGGGCGATCTCCCGATTCGTCGGAACAACCACAACTTCGAGTCCGTAGATCTCAACGAACTCACCCTCCTCCGTGACAGCGGTACCTGTCATTCCGGAGAGCTTGTCGTACATCCTGAAATAGTTCTGCAAGGTGATTGTGGCGAGCGTCTGGTTCTCTTCCTTGATCGCTACGCCTTCTTTGGCTTCGATCGATTGGTGGAGTCCCTCGCTGTACCGACGACCTTCGAGAACACGACCAGTGAACTCGTCAACGATCATCACCTGACCGTTCCTGACGAGGTAGTCGACGTCCTTTGTGTAGAGCGCCTTCGCCTTGAGAGCTACATCGAGGTGGTGGATGAAGTCAACGTTTGCGTGGTCGTAGAGGTTGTCAACGTTGAGCATCTCCTCAACACGAGTCACTCCGGCTTCAGTCGTGACGACCTGCCGCTTCTTTTCGTCGACCTCGTAGTGATCGTCCTCGCGGAGGCGCGATGCGATCCGGGCGAATTCGGTGTACCACTTCCCGGTCTCACCAACCCGGCCCGAGATGATCAACGGTGTTCGTGCCTCGTCAATGAGAATCGAGTCGACCTCATCCACAATTCCGAAGGCGTGACCCTGCTGGACCATGTGCTCGGGGTTCATGGTCATGTTGTCCCGCAGGTAATCGAAACCGAATTCGTTGTTCGTACCGTGGGTGATATCTGCGATGTACTGCGGCCGTCGTTCTTCCGGCGTCATCCACGCCTGGATGAGACCGACCTCGAGCCCAAGGAATCGGTGGATGCTTCCCATCCACTCGGCATCACGCGATGCGAGGTAGTCGTTCACCGTCACGACGTGCACGCCGCCGCCGGCGAGAGCGTTGAGGTAGGCAGGCATGGTTTGGACGAGGGTCTTTCCCTCACCAGTCTTCATCTCTGCGATCATCCCTCGATGCATGGCGCCGGCACCGATGATCTGGACGTCGTAGTGGCGCTGCCCGAGCACACGCTTTGCCGCCTCGCGAACCGTTGCGTATGCCTCGACCTCAATTTCGTCGAGGGTTTCGCCGTCCGCTAGCCGGTCACGGAACCACTGCGTCCGCGCACGCAACTCGTCGTCGGAGAGTGCTTCGATCTCGGGTTCGAGAGCGTTGACCTTTACGGCCAGATCTTGGAGTTCTTTGAGGCGCTTGCCTTCACCTGCGCGAAGCACCCGTTGGAGGATCGACATAGTCCACGGATACTACGGGGCGCCGCACGTATCTAGACCTATGAATCACGGTCTCGGCTTGTCGGATCGGCAGTTTCTGATCCGGGAAACAACGCCGAACAACGCGAAACTGCTCGAGAGATGTGCGCTACAGCGAAATGATGTTCTCGCGGATGGCGTACAGGACAGCTTCGTTTCGAGAGTGGAGACCAAGCTTGTCGAGAATGTTGCGGATGTGGTTCTTCACCGTGTTCTCCGAGATGAAGAGAATGTCACCGATCTGACGACTCGTCTTCCCGTCCGCAACCAAACCAAGTACCTCGATCTCGCGACCTGTCAGCGTTGGCTTGCGTGCTCCAACGAGCTCTTGATGTCGCAGCAGTTGCCGTGTGACATCGAACAGCTTCCCCGCCATTTCAGGCGAAATCGATGCCCCGCCGCCGGTGATGTTGTCAATCGCACCGACAAGATCGTCGAATGGCATGTCCTTGAGGATGTAGCCCCGTGCACCGCCTTTGATCGCAGCGACAAGGTCCTCCTCTGACTCGGACCCGGTGAGGAGCACAACGGCCGCATTCGGTGCGACGGCTGTGATCTTCTCCAGCACATCAATACCTGACATTCCTGGCATAAGGAGGTCAAGGAGCACAATGTCTGGCTGCTCCACTTCAGCAACAGCAACGGCACCTTCGCCATCGGCTGCTTCACCGACCACGTCATATCCGGCACCAGACAGTGCGGCTGTTAGGCCCGCTCGGAACAGCGGTACATCATCGACGACGAGCAATCTCTTCATTTCGGCTCCGGTTCACTCCGGTTCGATCAGTCCTACGTTGCCGTCGCGCCGGTGATACACCACGCAGTGCCTATCAGACTCTGCGTCGAGGAAGAAGAAGAAGTCGTGACCGAGCATCTCCATCTGCAAAACAGCTTCCTCTGCGGTCATCGGTTTCATCGCGAACCTCTTGGTCCGGACGATTCCGCCGCCACGGTCACTAGATACATCGGAGTGGTCACCTGTGTGGTTGAGGTCTTTGTTCGAGGATCGATTTCTTTGGATGAGCCGCTCTTTCAATCGGCGCAGTTGACGCTCGTACTTGTCGGCCGCGGTATCGACTGCCGAGCGCTCATCTGAGGCGTCGGCCTCAATACGAACGATGTGCCCAGCGACATGGGTCGTGATCTCGACCGTGTATTTCTCGTCGATACGTGGGTTGCGCGACTCGGAGAACTCAACGTCAACGGCACTGCCGTCATCGAAGATTCTCCCCGCATGTTCCAGGCGGTCTTCGGCGAACACCCGAATCTCCTGGGGTACTTGCATGTTCCTACCGTGGACGCGAACGGTCACCCGTGCTCCTCTCTTGTGCGGAGATCGAGGCGCGACAAAGCGGCGTTCTCTCGATCGTGGTCTGGAGCGGGCTTCGACAGCGCAGCGGCGGGCCAACGTGCGACTCTTGTTCGCTCGTGCGCCACGCCACCTCCCAGTGTCTGGAACGCATCCGCTCCTTACCTCAGTGTACCTGCCGAAGTCGCGGTCACTACCCGAATGCTTGGATCTCCCAGCGCACTGAGCGCTTCGTGAACTGTGCGGCCGGTGGTCACGACATCGTCGATCAGGACCGCACCCTCAGGTACCGGTGCCCTCGTTTGGAACCGACTGGCGCTCCGGTCTGATCGCCCTCTTCCAGCATGACGTCGTCGCCACAACGGCGCCGCAAGGACCTGATGGACGGGCACCCCGATCTCGCTACCGATTCGGTTGGCGAGTTCGGTTGTCTGGTCCACCCCGTATCGCATCCGGCGATGCACTGATCGTGGAACCGGCACGAGACAGGCGGGCGCCCACTCGATGAGCGATGCCATTGCCTTTGCGAGGACGCCCGCTGCAGCCAGATTTCTGCGGTATTTCAAGTGTTGGACAAGCGTTGCGGCTGCACCGCTGTGTTCGAAAGCTGACAGCACAAGGGATCCGCCAACCCAACGCTGGCCACCGGGACGCAGCGACCTCTTACAGGTCGCACAGACCGAGACCGCTGGAGTTCCACAGATGCAGCACAACATTCCCTCACGGTATGCGGTGGCTACGACGCGGGTTTAGAAGCCTGCATCAGCGTCGGACGGAGTTGGTGGATTGTTCCCGTAGATCCACACGGGATCGCCATCCCTGAGCACGTCGAATACGAAGTCCTGGTCTGCATTGGCAGTACGAACACATCCGTGGCTCGCCGGGAACCCTGGGACGTACGGGTTGCCGTGTATTGCCCACCCGCCGTCGAAATACAGCGGTCGGTAGAGAGTGCCGAGGGGAGCCTTGCGGTCGCCATCTATCCGACGCTGAACGACGAAATCGCCGGTCGGAGTGTGGGCGGTGACGATGCCCTTCCCCGCCTCGGCGGACTGGTACTGCCTCCCGGACCCCGTCGACACGTTGATCGTCGTCACTTCTCCAGAGGCTTCGACCACGAACATGATCTGTCGGTCAAGGTCGACTTCAACTCGAGGCCCGTTGCTTGTCGATTGTGGCCCGGCTCCCTGCGGGCTTGCGAGCCGGTCGTAGACGTCGGGTCCGACGATGGCGTCACGCTGGAGCCCTTCTCGCTTCTGAAAAGCCATGACGGCGCTCGCCGTTGCTGCGCCAAATTCCCCGTCGGGTGTTCCAGGCCGATATCCGAGTTCGATGAGACGGTTCTGCACCTGTTGAACCTCGGGGCCGTCGTCTCCCTGCTGCAAGTATTCGTCTGGAGAAGCTCCCTCGGGAACGGTTCGAGGCACCGCGGGCACATCGCCGCCTCTCCCCGACTCTGCAGCGGCGCCAAGGTGCGCTTGGGTGACCTCTGTTCGGTACGTCGAAATCAGACGCTCAAACGTTGTCCCATCCAGCTCCCCGGTTTCCGGTAGGTCTGTTGCAGCCTGGAATGCGGTCAGTGCCTCGATCGAGCGCGATCCCGGTATCCCATCGATCAGATCGGTGTAGTACCCAAGTTCGGCCAGCACCGTCTGAAGCGATTCAACCACTGTTGCCCGTGCGCTGTCTGATTGGTCGGCGAGCGCGCTGAGGGTGTCGATGTCGACATGACCTGTCTGCTCAAGTCCATTGTCGGCTTGAAACGCACGAAGCGCGTCGACAGTGCGATCGCCCAGAAGCCCATCGACGGCCCCCGCCTTGTATCCGAGATCATTGAGCAACTGTTGAAGATGCGAGACCGTTGGGTCCGGATAGTCAGCCAGCGGGTCTGCTGTAGCTTCGGAGGTCGTTGGACTCTCGCCCCCTTCTGCCGCCACTTCCTCGGTGCCAGAGCCGCACGCAGCGGCAAGCATCGCAAACGCGATGACGAGGAAGAACAAACCTGTGTAGCGATTCGTCATATTGCGGCGTCAGGTTCCGTGCTGCCAGGACGACAAGTAATCAGCCTGCTCTTTCGACAACGGTTCGAGCGATCCGGACATGGCCTCGAGCTTCAGACGGGCGACCTCTTCGTCGAGCTCCTGTGGAAGGCGGTACACCTTCGGATCAAGCGAGTCCGCATTCTGGACAATCCACTCCGCAGCGATCGCCTGGTCTGAGAACGACAGATCCATCACATCGGCAGGGTGGCCCTCAGCTGCACCGAGATTGACCAGACGGCCTTCAGCGACCACAAGGATTCTTCGGCCGTTGGGAAGTGTGAACTCCTCCAGATTGTCACGCAGAACCCGGCGCGAGTCCGCCATCTCATCGAGCGCAGCGAGATCGAGTTCCACATCGAAGTGTCCCGCGTTGGCAACGATCGCATTGTCCTTCATGATCGCAAAGTGTTCAGCCCCGAACACGTGGATGTTGCCGGTAGCCGTGATGAACACGTCACCTTCCGCTGCGGCTTCCATGCTTGTCATGACCCGGTGCCCTTCCATTGCTGCGGCGACCGCTCGGATTGGGTTGATCTCAGTCACGATGACATCGGCGCCCATACCCTTGGCTCGCGTTGCGATACCCCAGCCACAGTCGCCGAATCCAGCGACGACGACGCGCCGGCCGGCATACAGAATGTTTGCTGCGCGGAGGATCCCGTCGAGCGAGGACTGACCGGTTCCGTGTCGGTTGTCGAACAAGTGCTTGGTGTCCGAGTCATTGACCGCGACGACTGGGAACCTGAGGACATCGTCCTCGGCCATCGCCTTGAGCCGGATGACCCCAGTGGTCGTCTCCTCCATACCACCCAGAATCGGTTGATCAACACGCTCCTTGTGAAGCACAGTCGTCATGTCCGCTCCGTCATCGAAGATGATGTGCGGCTCGGTATCCAGGACAGCGTTGATGTGGTCGTAGAACATGTCTGCGTCTTCGCCACGTACTGCATACACCGGAATTCCTGCGTCGACGAGAGCCGCAGCGACGTCATCTTGTGTCGAAAGTGGGTTTGATGCGCAAAGGGCTACTTCGGCGCCACCTTCCACGAGCGCCAGCATCAGGTTCGCCGTCTCCGTCGTCACATGCATGCACGCACCAATTCGGTAGCCAGCGAGTGGCTTCTCCTCGGAGAATCGCTGCTTGATAGCTGCAAGAACGGGCATTCGGCGAGCCGCCCATTCGATTCGTAGGTGTCCTTGCTCAGACAGTCCGATGTGTGCGATGTCGTGATTCATGGGTTCCTCGGTGGGGTCGCCACATGGTACGGCGCACTCAAATGCACCGTGCTCAACTCAACCATCTGCAAGTTTCTGCCGATACTCTCAGATGAACACCCCAGGGGGCACAGTGAAACGAATCCTGCTTGCCGTGACCATCGTGCTTGCGATCGTCGCCGCCGGATGCGCTGAGGGCGAAACCTCAGCAGCCGAGGAAACGACGACAACAGCGGTTGTGACGACGACGCAGACTGCGCCGCCGGACACGTCATCGAGCACAACGTCAACCACCACTGGCTCCACGGAGGCTGAGGATGATGTCTCAAAACTCCTTGAGACACTCAGCGCCACTTCGGAGATCACGTCAGCCCGGGTCGAAGGCACGATCGAGATGTCAGGACTCGATACCGGGACGTCGGGCACCACAGACATCTCGTTCAGCTTCGCCAGCGCCTTCGATGCGGACACAGGGGACGGTTCCTTCTCGATAGACATGTCTGGGCTGGCTGACGCCGTTGCGGCAGACACCGACGACCCATTCGCAGCCATGGCGGCCGGGATGCTTGGAACAATGGAGTTTCGCCAGGTCGGCGAACGCGCCTACATGAATGCGGTGTTCTTCAATGAGCTGTTTGGAGCGGCGACACCGTGGATCTCCATGCCAGCCGAGGATGGCGACGACTTCTCATCCGGATTCGAGCAGGTGCCAACCGATCCCAACGAGATTCTGGAGGCCTACGAGGGTGCCAGCGCCACAGTGGAAGACCTTGGGGCTGAATCGGTGAACGGGGTCGATGCGACCCACTACCGCGTCACCTTCGACACGTCAGCGATGATCGACCAGCTGTCGGCTGAGGAACGCACGGAGCTTGAGGAGTCGGGAATCTTTGCGGATGGTCTCCTGCCGCTCGACCTGTGGGTAAGCGCTGAGGGCTATCTGGTACGGCTCGTGATGGAGATTGATGCCTCGATGAGCACCGACTCAGAGTTCGGCTCGATGAGCATCGAGTACAACATGTATGACATCGGCGGACCCGTTGTGGTGTCAGCGCCCCCTGCGGATCAGGTCACGGCGATCGAGGATCTGGAATTTCTCGACTTTGATTTCGACTTCGGAACCGACGCTTAGGTCTGTTCTGCCTCGTCAACCAGCATCACGGGGATCCCGTCCTCGACTCGATAGGCGCGACCACAGTCACCACATAGGAGTGCCGGAGGTTCTTTGCGCTCGCTCAGAGTGCCAGTGCACGCGGGGCATTGCATGATGGCGAGAAGGTCTGGATCAATAAGGGGCATTTCGGTCACGAGCTCTCCTTGATGACTGCTGCAACTTGATCAACCAACTCCTCGACAGCGGTGTCGTCAGGTCCTTCGACGTTAAGCCGAAGGACCGGTTCCGTGTTCGAGGGCCTGAGGTTGAACCATCGATCACCAAGATCGACGGTGAGCCCGTCGAGTCGGTCGGATGGAAACTCTTCGAACCTTTGAGCCACTGCGGCGTCGGCGCGTTCAATGCTCGACACCTTGAAATTGATCTCGCCAGACTGGGCATAGGGCTCATAGGCCTTGCGCAGTTCCGAAAGCGGAACACGGGCATCTGACAGCACCCTCAGCACGACGAGCATGGCCATGATTCCGCTGTCGGCCCGGTAGTTGTCCCTGAAGTAATAGTGGCCGGAGTGTTCGCCGCCGAAAATGGCGTCAGTCTCTGCCATCACTTGCTTGATATAGGAATGACCGACCTTCGTTCGCACCGGCATTCCGCCAGCTGCTTCGACCGTTTCAGCCACTGCACGGGAGCAGATCAGGTTGTGGACGACCGCATCGCCGGGATGTTGCTCAAGAAACCATGCTGCGATCATTGCTGTCGTTGTGCTTCCCGGAAGCGGGACGCCCTTGTCGTCGATGAAGAACGCCCGGTCCGCGTCACCATCGAAGGCGACGCCGAGGTCAGCGTCCTCGGTGAGTACAAGCTCGGTGAGGTCGATCAGATTCTCCGGTCGAAGCGGATCGGCTGGATGGTTAGGGAAGGTTCCATCGGGCTCGAGGTACAGACCGAGCAGTTCGGCATCTATCCGTTCAAAGACCTGTGGCAATGCCGCTCCGGCCATGCCGTTGCCGCCATCCGCCGCCACCCGGAGCCCGTGGATTCCTGCAGCACCCGTTGTTTGGAGGACATGTTCGACATAGCCGGGGATGATCTCGTACTCCGTAACCGTGCCTTGATGTGGCGTGGGGTCGAGTCCCTCCTCGGCCATTCTCCGAATATCCAAGAGCCCCGTCTCCTGGCCTATTGGCGCTGCGGCCGCTCGACAGAACTTCAGCCCGTTGTATTGAGCTGGGTTATGCGATGCAGTGATCACTGCCCCTGGGAGCGACATCGCACCGGAGGCGTAGTAGAGGACATCCGTTGGGACCTCACCTATCAAGCGGACACCGACACCTTGACTGGTGATGCCATCCACGAGAGCCTGCTTGATCGCAGGAGTAGAGGTCCGGCAGTCATAACCAACGATGACCTCATCGGTGTCAATGAAGGCCGCAAAAGCAGCACCTATTCGGGTTGCAGCGTCGGTATCAAACTCGTCCGGAACGATTCCGCGGACGTCATACGCCTTGATGATGTGTGAAAGGTCCATGAACCGCAGAGTGTACGGCTGTCACCCAGCCTGCCAGTAGGCGAACCCACACCTACACTCCGTCGCCCATGACCGAGCCCTCACGCCCAGGCATCACGGTCGTCATCCCCGTGCACAACGAGGCTGACTACCTGCCGACCGCGCTCCCCCTGCTGTTCGAGGACATGCAACGCGTCGACGCCGACGTATCTGTTGTCATTGCGGAGAACGGTTCTACCGACAACACCGCAGATCTTGTCCGCGCTGCGATGAACGACCACCCTTCGCTTGACCTGATGGAGCTCCCGACACCGGACTACGGCGCTGCGATGCGTGACGGCTTTCTTGCTGCCTCCACCGAGTGGGTCGTCAACTTCGATATCGACTACTTCTCCGGCAACTTTCTCAATGACGCGCTTGCCCTCGAGGGTGCGGACATCGTGTTGGCATCCAAACGAGCGGAAGGTTCTGACGACCGACGTGGAGCCTGGCGACGGCTGGGAACCTGGACCTTCAATCAGGTTCTCCGCTACGGCCTCGGCTCAGGCGTGTCTGATACGCACGGTATGAAGCTCGTTCGCAAGACGGTCGTTGATGACATCGCACCATCGGTCATCTCGACCACGGACCTCTTCGATACAGAACTCGTTGTTCGGGCAGAGAAAGCCGGGTATCGGATCGTCGAGCTACCGGTCTTCGTTGAGGAGCTCCGCGAAACGAACTCGAGCCTCGTCAAACGCGTGCCTCGCACGCTCAAGGGCGTGTGGGCCATCCGAGGCTCGCTCCAGGACTAGATCCGGGCACGCTCTCCGGGGTGCCTCCGGAGTCACGAACTTGGAACGGATTCCTGCGTCTCTTCGTCGAGCGCTTCCCCAAAGACAAGATCGCGGTACCCAGCGAGCTTCGGAAGGATCAGCAGCACTGCCGCAAAGAGCAGGGCAACGTTGTATCCGATAGTTCCAAGTGGCCCAAAGAGGGTGTCGGCGAGCCAAACGATCGCGACAGATGCAAAGTAGGCGGCGATGTTGACGCCAAAGAACGAGGCTGTCTCGCGCGCGGAGACATGGCCATCCGTCAGCTCAAACGTCCAGCGGCGGTTGATCAGGTATGACATGAACGTCGTCAGCGCAAAGGACACCGTGATGGAGACAAACCAGCCAAGACCGACCGCGAGAAAGACGTTGAAGAGGGTGAAGGAGACAACGGTGTTGAACACACCGACAATCGCAACCTTTATCGCCTGGACGGCGGATTCACGATTCGCGAATGTCTTCAGATAGCTCTTCACGTCGACTCTTCCTTCGCCTGACGAGGTAGGTCACCCCATATGCGGTCAGACCGACCACGGCGATAACGGTGAGGCCTGCACCTACGATTTCGACCCATGTGAGACCGAACTGAAGGGTTACCTCCGCCTGCGTCGGTATCACCAGCATCAGTGAGGGTGCGACCCGATATACCTCGCCAGCCCCCTCGGCCTGCCAGTTCGGGAAATAGGAAACCTTCACAAGGTGAGGGATCCCGACCGAGTCGGTTGTGAACGACACTTCGTGATCCTCGAACACGGTGACCTCGGCGGATCCGGCGTCCGGATACTGCTGCGGGCTATCAAGGCGCTGATCAACGTTGGTCACACGCACCCAGCTGTCTGGGCCGTCCTCAACAAGCCACTTGTCGAGGTTGTCGACGTCGTCGTACCACTCGAGTGCCGCATCGACGAAGTCCTCTTCGCCCGCCCACACCACTGGCTCATACGTCGCAACCTCGATGCGGTCTGCATCAGGCAGACCAAAGATCGTCCACGGCTCAGATTCCGCGATTGTTGGGAGCCCGAATTCCTCCGCGGCGAGAGCTGCCTCCTCGGTGTACGAGACGTAGTAGGCAACGTCGTAGACGGCGAGGTGCTTTGTGCCCCTGTCGAAATTCATTGAGTGATAGTTGAGCCCTCGCACGGGATTCGACGGACGTAGGGATACTTCAGCGGCATTCAAGAAGTGGAACGGTGTTGTCAGCGAACTCTCGAAGAACAAGCCCTCCATCGACGGGTGGCCCTCTGACCAGAACGGAAACAGCATCAAGGCCATTGGCGTCCCGTACTTGTTCATCTCACTATTGGCTTCCCACATGATGCGCCCGGGCGGAAGGTCGTCGACGGTCTCCATTAACTGCTCGTACTCGGGCCACACCTGCTTGCCTTCGTAGCCTTCGTAATTCCACTTGACCCATCCGGGAAGGTCATGCATTGACAAGGCCGCGGCGCCCACCATGACGAGTACTGCCACCGTTCCGGCGACCATGGTCGCTCGCCGCCGATCGAGGAATCGCCGACCGATCGCAACCATTCCCAGACCAATCGCGATACCGGCGAAGACGTACAACCCGTAGAACCAATAGGGCAGCAATCGGGCGTTGTACAACATCGTGAGGTCGATCTGTGCGATAAGGAAGTAGCCAGCGAGCGGCCAGAGCGTCATCCACAGCAGCGTCATGACCTTGTCCCGGCGAAGCAGCGACCACACCATCCCAACGACGGCGATTGCGAGGACTGGCACGATCTCACCCGGAATCGGTGAACCCGGGTTCTGGTACGCACCGACAATGGTTGTGACTGGCGCCCAACCCATGTCGGACGTCATGCCCTCGAGGACTCGCACTCCGAGTGCAAGCGACCAGAACGCCGAGACCGCAAAGCCAACGAGATACGACGTTGCGAGCCCGATCGCACCATCTCGAGCTTCGCCAACCTTGTCCCTATTGAACAAGGCGTAGAACACCGGTGCGAGCAGCAAAGGCAGGGTTGTGAAGACCACAACGATCGTCGTGATGATGTGCGCAAGAGCGGTGATTCCGAGGACTACGCCGGTCCACGGGCTGAATTTGCGACCCTGATGAAAGTCGCGCACGGCCATGCCAACGAATAGGACAGATAAGGCAAAGGACCACGAGAACGAGAATTCACCCGCCAACGTCGACTTGATGTTCGCTCCGAAGATCGAATAGCTCTCCATAAACACAAAGAGCGACCCAGCAACGCCAGCGATGGCGGCGACGAAGCGGGTGAAACCGAAGAACCTGACCATGAAGTACGAGCACACGGGCAGCGCAACCAGGCCAGCAATCGTGACGAGCTTGAACGCAATCCCGTACGGCAGCACCAGGTCGAGCGCCACCGTAGAGAGTGCAGGGAGCGGGAAGTAGAAGTACAGCGCAGGGAACCCCGCGTACCAATCCATGCTCCACCCCATGATGCGACCGGATGGGAGCACGCTTTCGAGAAGCACCTTCGGCAGGAGAACGTGGGCGCCCATGTCACCCCCGGTTGGGGTGTTTGCGACCAAGAGATACGGAAGCCGAAGGAGCGATTGGCCATCGCGCAGGATGGGGCCAAGCGCCCCCGACATGGTGAGCACGATCAAAATTGTCGGCAGCGTGACGAGGGCAGCCACGAACCATTTCGACACCGCGGGCTCCCGCGAGTCAGTTGGGACGGGCGGCGGCGGTGACGCCTCTTCAGGCGCCTCCGGTGGGGCGGCAGCTGTCATGGCGCAGAAGAGTACCGCTGATTCGAGGATGTCATGGGTAGCGAGCCACGATCAGTGGCTGGACGATCGTGGGATTGGGATCGAACTGATCTACTCGCCGACGAGGTCGATAATGCCGTCGACGGGCACCGATTCGCCTTCTCGGTCCCACCAGCGGTTTTCGCATACGTGACATGAGTTGAAGACAACCTCAGAGCCGTCCGGAAGCTTCATCTCGATCTGTATGACGGACTCAGAGCCGCACGATGTGCAAGCAAGTCCTTCGGCTGATGCCTTCCTCACGATTCCTCCTCGAAGGCCGTATGCCCTACGACCACGCTAAGTATTGCATTGCGCGCGCTAGGTGTCTAGTGCGTCTTCCTCTGGGATGTCGTCAAAACGTCCCAGATACTTCGATTTCTGTTTTCCATCCTCGGACCAATATGCATACACATACGGACCATGCGGGCAGGTTGTGCACGAATCCTTGCCACACGAAACCATCTGTCTTCTGATCTTGACTTCGGGACCGATATCAGGGAACGCATGCCCAAGACGCTCAAGCCTCGCCCTCGTCAGCATGAACAATCGACGAAGGTCTGGTTCCTCCATCTCGCGAACCGCCTCAAGCACATCCCTGTCGATCGGCATTTCAATCGACCTCCGAATCCCCAAAGAGCGTTACTGGTCGACGCCTTCGGTCGTGCAGTTCCCAGCCACGAGGCGGCGAGAATCGGCCCGCGTGGCTCTCGCACAGCATCAGACCCTCGTACGAGCGTTCGTCACCTCGCGCATCATCGAGATAGGCCTCCGCACCCGCGTGGTCATAGGTCAGCACACTTGTTGCACGGTGTGAGCATCGGATGCAGGGAACAGTCATGGCCGCGGAAAGGTAGGGCGACCCGACGTCGCAGCCAAGGATTTGCGATCGGCCCTCACTTGTACGCGATCCCGGCAGATCGAACGGCACGATCCAACGACCGCCTGCGCGGAACTCCTGAGAAGGTCGCGACGACCGTATCAGCATCATCGACGACGACGGTGACCGGCACAGCCACGATGCCCCACGTCTCGAACCGCTTCTCCTCGAGGTCGCTCGTCACCTCGCGATACGGAAGCCCCATTTCTCGAAACAGGGAAACAACTTCCTTGCAGGTTGGGCACGTGGTCGAGGTGAAGAGCACCACCCCAGGTCGATCTCCCACTTCGCCAACGTCCACTGTTGGGTGCGGCGGTCGCGCATACCGACGAAGCACCCAAGCGACGAGAAGCGCCACGACAACGAGGATGAGAACAACTACGAGCCGGACGCCGATGTCCGTCATCCGGTAGGTACACCTGCGACAAGGGCGACACCCCTGTCCCCCGCGATTTCCCATGCGACGGAGACCGGACGGTCGGCTTCGACAATGTATCCATAGATTCCGATCCCAACATCAACGGGGATTCCGACGATCGACTCCGCTGGCACCTGGACAAGATCTAGCACCGAGTACTCGATCTCACCGAGGGGTCCGAAACTGACCGAGACTGGCTCCGATGACGAGTTCATGATCCAAAGGGTCGTATCGGCTCCAGGTAGCGAGTCGACGGGAACGATCCAGTTCGAGGAGGGTCGTGCGGACCCAATCGTGCCAGCGAGACCGGAGATAAACGTCTCCTCGACAAACTCCGTCGTCGTCGTCGTGTCATCCGTGGTGGTAGTCGTCGTCGCCGACGGGTCGCCACCTTCCCCACCCTCGACATCATCCTCAGGAACGGTCGCGACTGCACTCGCCGCGATCGGAGCTGTCGCACGGATCCTTGCTCCAAACGGTGGGGCAGCGAGGTCGGCAAGAGGAATCAGAGCGGGCGTCGACGAGTCGAGCACAACTTCGCGTGCGTTCCGAATCGTTCCGTCCTCGGTGACGATGTCGACCGAGACCACAACGCCCTCATCCCCAGCCGACATCACGGCGATCTGAGGAGCCAGCTCCCCTGGCGACACAACGGGGAATTCCCAGGTGTCGTGCGGTGCCACTCCCGGCCACATGGCTTCGCCTCGGTCGTCCGTCCTTACGAGCGCCGGAATGACGAGACCCTTGGTCGTTGTAACGGTGAAGGCGAGCTCATCTCGGAACGGCAGGTACGGCTCGAAGTCGATCGTCGTCCAATCGCGTCCAGCCACATCCAGTCCGTCAAGTTCGGCGACAAGGTCGAGGTTGAATTCTGAGTAGGCAGTGATCGTGACTTCGGCATTGTCTGCGAACGGATTGAAGAGCCTGAGTCGGGTGATGGTTCCGGTCTTGGTCGAACCGCCGGTCAGGTACCAAATCTTTGGAACCGACACGAGACACTGGTCCGCGGTGATGAACGAGTCCGCATATTGCATCGATGCAACCGTTGCCGGTCCGTTCGAGATCTCCACAATCGCTGGCGTCTCGCCAACCCGAAGCACGCTTCCGGTGTTGAGAACAGCTGCACCCGGCCCAATGATCTCAGCACTCGCTGTAGAAGGGTCAGCGTTGGCTACCGGGTCAAGAAGCGTGTAGCCGACGGTGACGTCGGGTTCGCTTGCCACGACGATGTCTGAGTCGACAACGTCGCCGGCCGCAACCCAAGGGCAGTACCACGCAGACGGCGATGCGACGGCTCCTTCCGGCACGGTGATGTCCGTCTCCCCGAATGCAGGTGCATCGGCGGGTGGAGGCGCAATCTGCGTAACGGCAAGGATTCCGATGGCTCCGGCGGCAACGGCGAGAAGTAGGCGCCTCATGTGCGCCTCCGACCGACGAAGACGAGCGCCACGAGCAGGATCACAGACAGCGCAACAACGATTGTCTGCGTGCGAGGACCCGACTCCGCGGAGTACGTGACAACACCGGTCCCTGAGGAAACCTCATTGGCCGAAGCCGTTTCCTGCCACGGCTCTGGCCCAAAGTTCGGACTTGGGTTCTCTGCCACGAAGACACGCTTCCCGAATTCAAGTGGACCCGCATATGTCCAGCCCTCTCGGGGCCAAGACGCTGCGGTAGACGTCAGGGCACGTCCGACGGGGTCGATATCGGTCACGAACACTGCGTTCTCCACCCCGGCCGAGAGCGGCAGAAGATCCAGTTGTCCAGCAAACACATCACGCCAGGCAAGAGAAGCTGGATCACCGTCCGTGCCTTCGCTATCCCCCATCACCACGATCCAACGAACACCGAACGCCGCGAGTTCCGCACCCGCACGGCGAGTCTCGCCTGCGATCACCCTTTCGAGCTGGACATACAGCGCATCGTCGAGAGCTCCTCGTGGAGCGAGGCGTGGTTCGCCAAGGTCTGGAGCTGGGGCGCTCACGACTCGGTACGCACCACCCTGAATATCTCTGCTGTCGCCCGGCATCAGGTGCTCGGGGCCCACGATGAGCACGCGGGACCTCTCGGCCTCCCCTTCGTTTGCCATCGTGAACGACAGGGTCGAAACGTACACATCCCCTGGGAGGCCGAGCCTTCCACCAAGGACGATCACCATCGCCGACACCAGGAAGAAGACCACTGCGACAGAGCCAACTCCGGTCAGCACACGCTTCCACGATGCAAGCTCCGGGTTGGTCACCGACTCGGCAGTTACGCCGATCAGGACAGCCAGTCCAAGGCCGGCTACGGCGAGTCCAGCTGATTCAGCCTCGGTGCCAAAGCCAAATGACCCACCTCGTGAAACGAAGAACCCAATCGCAGCAAGTGCGGCACCCCAGCCAGCAATCAGGCCAAGCACCCGATCCGACCCGAAGACAGCTGCTGCACCGATCACCACTCCAGCCACAGCGAGTACGGGCGAAATCGACCAATAGGCGTAGCCGGCTCTTGCGATCGCCTCAAAGGAGTGTTCCCAGATGAACGGGCTCAGCAGCAGCGCACCGCCGGCTGTCCCGACCATCGCGAGAATGGTTGCCTTCCACAGCCCTGAATCCTTGAACCGAAGAAGAGCGAGCAAGAAGATCGCTGGGAGCGGGACAAGAAGAAGAAGCGGGGCAAGGGCGCCGAGCAATCCAAACCAGAGAACGACGCCTGCGACTCGTCCGATTGCCGGCCTGAAGCCCTCGCGCAACGGGGCAACGCATGCCCTGATCGCCCAAGGCAGAGCGCCGAGCGCCAGCAGCGTACCGATGTGCGTATTCCCTGCAAGACCCTGAGCCGTTGGCCCGGCAACGAAGACCACGCCGGCCAGCAAACCTGGTGCGGCTCCGATCGACCATGTGCGGAGCAACCGCATGACACCCCAGATTCCAAACAACATGGCTCCGGCACCGAGCAGATACTCAGCAAGGTGACCCGAATGAAGCGTCACGACCTTTGCGATTCCAGCGATCCCGAGAAGTGGGCGCAATGCGAGCTCGGATCCAAGACCGGCTGGGTTCCATCCGCCGGCATAGCCGGCGAGCGCATCCCATCCGTTCGACGGGAAGGGCATGGTGTAGCCAACCGCAGGCAGCCCGTCCGACCAAATACTGCGAGCCGAGACCAACACGAAAAGCACAGCAAGGGCGCCAACGATGAACGCCGGTTGGCGTACGTCTCGACCGATCGACTCGACCGTGAGCGTGTCGTCGCCAGGGAGCCGTCTTCGCATTGACGACATCGTGCGGCTCGCGAGCCCACTGATCTTGACGCTCCCCCTGCGTTGGAAGCGGAACAGCTCGGCTTCGCTCGCCGATCGTTTTGCGCGCGCTTTGCGGCGGGCTCCGTACGTCGAGGGGAACACACCAATGTTCCAGCCCCAGACACGGAAGAAGTCGATCACAAGCCACTTGCCGAAGAAGAGCGACACGATGGCTTCGACGATCCCGATCAGGAAGTCCAGCGGAACGACCCACAACAATGTGAGCCATCCGTAGACCTTCGTATAGCCACGAATGCGGGATGCATCTTCACGCCAACGTTTGCGACCGGGATCCGGCCAGTCGTAGGTGACTTCTGAAGCAGGGCTAACGACAATTCGTGCGCCCTTCAGCCTTGCACGCTGAGCCAGATCGACTGAGGCTGCGAGAGGCGCAAGCCGCTCATCAACACCACCAAGACCATGGAGAAGATCCCTACGGACGAGCATCGAGACTCCGGCAACCGCCGCAACGTCACGCACGACGTCGTACTGCCCTTGATCCAGCTCCGAGTCGTCGAGCCCGGTGTACGGAACGTCGAATGCATCCGTGACCAATCCCACGCTTTCGAGCACGCGGTCGGTGCCGACGATCTTTGAACCAACGATGCCAGCACCCGTCCGGTCTGCATCTGCGACCAGCGCCGAGAGGGCGTCCGGAAGAGGAACCGCACCTTCACGCACAACCCAGACGTATTGGATAGAACGATCAAGCGCCTCCACGGCTTCGGCAAGGGTGCGAGCCGAATCGCCCTCGCCGCCGACGATCGCGGGTTCCGAGGCCTCGTACACTTGCCGCCCTACGGCTGCAACTGTGTCTTCCAGAATGCCGGAAGCATCAGCAACGACAATCGTTGCGACGGTGGCATGTCTGGTAGGGGTCATTGACATGTGAGGTGCATTCTGGGTTCGAATCCGCGATACAGCAATCACCGGGTGACGTTGCTCGCCGGAGGAGTTGGAGGTGCGAGGATGGCCCGCGCCTTGCGGGCGGTTCTCGACCCTGGCCTGCTCACGGTCATCGTGAATGTGGGTGACGATACAGAACGATACGGCGTTCATGTGTCTCCCGACCCTGACACAGTGCTCTACACGCTTGCCGATGTCGTCGGACCGCACGGTTGGGGCAGAGAGAACGACACCACATCGGTGATGGATTCCCTTGACCAACAGGGCATCGACACCTCGTTCACCCTCGGGGACCTCGACCTCGGTCTGTGTATGGCACGAACACTGCTGCTTCAGGACGGCGAGCCATTGAGCGCAGTCACCAAACGATTTGCGGCAAACTTCGGTCTCGACGACATCACTCTTCTGCCGGCGAGCGACGACCTGCTGCGAACCTTCGTCGAGATTGCCGACGCCTCATGGCTTCCGTTCCAGGAATACTTCGTCGACAGACAGCACAGCGATGCAGTGCAAGCAATCGCCTATCACGGTGCAGTCGATGCCAAACCAGCTCCGGGTGTGATCGATGCGATAGGGGAAGCAGACACGGTGCTGATCGCCCCTTCAAACCCACCGCTCTCAATCTGGCCGATCCTTGCCATCGATGAGATCGATGCAGCGGTCGTGCGGCATGCCAACACCGCAGCCGTAAGTCCTTTGTTCGGCGGATCCGCACTCAAGGGCCCAGCGAGGGAGGTGATGCATGGACTTGGACTCCCACCCGGCACCAGAGGCGTGCTCGAGGCGTACGCTCGCCATGTGGACACGCTCTTCATCGATTCTGGCGACGCACGCGATCAAACTCTCGGGTCCGAGTTCGACATCCGGGTTGAGCCGTGCGACACGCGTCTCACACCGGATGAGCGCGGCCGGTCGTTTGCCTCTCATGTCCTGGAGACGATGACGCATGGGTGAGATCCGCATCTTCCCTGTCACTGGAATCGGCGAGATTCACGCCGGCGACGATCTCGCAGGCCTTATCCACGCAGCGATTGCAGAGGCAGGCGAACGGCTGGCAGACGGAGACGTCGTCGTTGTAACCCACAAGGTTGTCTCCAAGCAAGAGGGGCAGGTTGTGCAGATCGCCGACGAAGCTTCCTATCGACAGCTCGTCGAAAGTGAAGCAGCGACGATCGTGCGCCGACGCGGCGATCTAGTCATCACGCAGACAAAGCACGGGTTCATTTGCGCAAATGCTGCGGTTGACAGATCGAACGTGGCCGATGGATACGCCATCCTCCTCCCAAAGGACCCCGACAGCTCGGCCCATCGTCTGCGCACGCTGATGGAGCGTCTGTCAGGAGCACGCATCGGGGTCGTGATCACCGACACGTTCGGGCGCCCGTGGCGGAGGGGGCTGGTCGACGTCGCGATTGGCCTCAGCGGCGTGAGAGCGATCGATGATCTCCGTGGAACGGTCGATACGCATGGAAACGAACTGAACGTGACTGAGGTTGCGATCGTGGACGAGATCGCAGCGGCGGCCGACCTCGTGATGGGTAAGGCGACAGGAATCCCGGCTGCTGTGGTGCGCGGCCTCAACATTCCCGGTACGGGGCGAGCGAGCGAGCTCGTGAGACCTGCCGAAGAGGACATGTTTCGATGATCGGCCGGCTCGCTTCCGGCGAAGTGGTGTACGAATCTATACGCGCTCGGAACGGCCAGGCAGCTGAAGGCTGGCAACGTGCCTGAGCTTCCCGAGATCGAGGCATACCTTCATGCACTTCGGCCTCGCATTGTGGGCGCAACTCTTGAAAAGGTGCGCGTTGCGTCCTTTTCGTTGCTCAAGACATTCGATCCCCCTGTCACAGCAGCTGAGGGGAAGGCTGTAACGCAGCTACACCGGATCGGCAAGAGGGTGTCGATCGACTTGGATGATGATCTTCATCTCATCATCCATCTCATGGTGGCAGGTCGGTTCCGATGGCTCGACGAACCCAAAGCTGTACCAAAGCGCGGTGGGCTGGCGGCATTCGACTTCTCTACCGGATCGCTGCTTCTCACGGAAGCTGGCACCAAGCGCCGAGCGTCTCTCTCCGTCGTTCGACACGACGACCTCGCTGACGTTGATCCTGGAGGGATCGAGGTCGCCGATGCCACGCCGGAAGAGTTCAAGGACGCACTCCTCGCTGGGCGGCACACGCTGAAGCGAGCCCTGACCGATGCGCGCAACATCTCAGGTATCGGTGGTGCGTTTGCCGACGAGATACTGCATGTGGCGAAGCTCAGCCCAACACAGATGAACACCAACCTCTCCGATGAGGAGATCGCTGAGCTCTTCATCGTGACCAAGCAGGTACTTGGGGAATGGACTCGTATACGGATTGAAGAGACCGGCGATGGATTCCCCACCAAGGTCACGGCGTTCCATCCAGATATGGCGGTGCATGGGAAGTTCGGTGAGGAATGCCCCGTGTGCGGAGCACCGATCCAGAAGATCGTCAGTGGTGGGAGAGAAACGAACTACTGCCCTGGCTGTCAGACCAACGGAAAGATCCTTGCCGATCGATCAATGTCGCGTCTGCTCAAGGACGATTGGCCAAGGCACCTCGACGAGCTCTAGGCCTCGGTGTATCTCCACCACTCGACCGTGCGGCCGATGCCGTCTTCGATTGGTGTCCACGGCTCCCATCCAAGATGCTTCTGAGCAGCTGACGCATCAAGACAAGAGCGGAGTTGTTCGCCTTTGCGTGCTGCAGCCAACGTCGGGGCAATGTCTGCCCCTGTTGCCTCGACGATGTACTCATAGAGCCGAGCAACCGATGTCTCGACACCCGTGCCGATGTTGAGATAGCGCGACCCGCCAATCCGCGATGCGCGGACCATGGCATCGGTGACATCTTCGACGAAAACGAAGTCCCTGGTTTGACCGCCGTCTCCGTAAATGGTCGGTGTTCGCCCGGCAAGCAGATCGCCGATGAATATCGCCACGACGCCAGCCTCGCCGTGCGGGTCCTGCCTTGGTCCGTAGACGTTTGCAAACCCGAGGGACATGAAGTCCAGGTCATACGTGTCGTGGTAGTAGCGGAAGTACTCCTCAACGACGTACTTCGACACCCCGTACGGAGACTCCGGTCGCCGCTTCTGATCCTCGGGAGTTGGGATGTTGAACGTGTCCCCAAATGTCGCTCCACCCGACGAGGAGAACACGAACCGCTCCACATCCGCGTGTCGAGCCGCTTCAAGCATGTTGATCGTGCCGACGATGTTGATCCGGGCATCAAATGCGGGGTCGGTCACCGACCGCCGGACGTCGATCTGGGCTGCCATGTGAAAGACATTGTCTGGTCTGAAGTCTCTCACCAAACCAACCACGTCGTTGTCCGAGATGTCGATCTGGTGGATCTGGACGTTCCCACGTGCACGGGCGTCCTTCAGATTTCCGAGTGATCCGGAACTGAGATTGTCGAGCACGAGCACCTCGACATCCTCATCGACCAGCCGGTCCACGAGATTCGACCCGATGAACCCTGCACCCCCGGTGACGACTGCTCGGCTCATGGTCAAACTCGCGGTGGCAGGGTTTCGCCGAAGAAGCCGATAACCCTGTCGATTGCATCGTCATAGTGGCGCTCTTCAAAACCGTCAGCATCGTCATTCCAGAAGCCTGTCTCGGCATCTGGGTACACCGCAAAAGTGGTTTGCGGGAGCCGGTCGCTCGCTGCAGTCGAGCCTTCGGCGTCGCTTGGCTCATCGGCCCGGCTTCCGACATAGAGACCGGAGATAGCGGCAGCGGCGAGAGACTCAACGACGGAACCATCCAGCGCTGAACCGACCGAGGCAAATGCGAGCACTCGACCATCGGCTGCAGCGAGGTCGGAAGCTGGGACCACACCACCTTCGAAGGCGAGCACTCCGAATCCGTATTCGGCGTTGGACCAGTCGCCTTCCTGGTTGCGAACGAACGCACTCATCGAAGTGGAGACCAACAGGTCGGCGTCTTTGGCGCCAACCAAATCAGGAGCAAGCGCAGCAATGCCATGACGGGCGATAACCCGGCAAATATTCTTGATCGAGGACGACGGCACGGGGTCAGGGCCGTACACGAGCACGGTCGGCCACTCGCCTTGCCCATTTGGTCTGGCGAGGTAGCCGCCAAACGTACGCGGGCCAGCAGGAACCGACGTGGTTCCGTAAATGATGTCGGTTGTGCCCTCGCCGGCTTGTACAGCCATCCACCGCTCCTCTTGAATGCGGACAGGAGGCTAGCGGTGGCTCCGCAGATGCACATCACCTGAGGCGATCTCTGTACGCCCATCGGTCGTTTCAACGATCAGGGCACCAGTCGATCCGAGGTCGACGGCCGTTCCTGAGCCGCCATCCCACTCAACGTGCGCTCCGAGCGTTACGCAAGCGTCGCGATATTCGGCCTCTGGCCAGCTGTCGGCTCCAGCCTTGACGAGCGCGAGCATTTCGACGACCCAGGCAGCGGCGAGATCCTGCGCCATCTGCGGCCCTGGGTCCATATCGAACAGCGCGGATGCGAAGTCCGGGCGCTCCTCCCAGAACAGGTTCAGCCCACAGCCCGCGGTGACGACGCCGTCGGATGACTCGACAAGCACGCCACCGGCTTTGCCATGAGGCAGCCGGAGGTCGTTTGGCCATTTGAGTTCGAGCGCCTCGCGTGTGAACGCAACAACAGCCCTTCTCACGGCGACGCCGACGCAAAGGGGCAGCAGAGGCCAGGTATCTGGTTCCCAGTCGGGTGCGAATGCAAGGGAGCTGAACATTCCACGATCTGGTTCCACCCAGACCCGGCCCTGCCTGCCCCTTCCGCCAACCTGGCGGTCGGCCACGACGAGCACCGGTCGGTCGGAGCTCTCAAGACGAGCGCGAGCGACGTCCTGGGTCGAGTCGACCTGATCGAGACAAATCATGTCGTATTGTGTAGCCAACGGGTGCTCCGGCGAGTCGTACTTCCGAACCCGGCCGAGCCTACCGGGAGGATCAGTGAGCACTGAAGAAAACATTGAGCGGCTTCGAGCCCTGCGAGAGAAGTCGCGCCAACCCGACAACCAGCGCGCCGTTGAACGCCAGCACGATGCCGGAAAGCTCACCGCAAGGGAGCGGATCGAGCTGCTTCTCGACAAGGGAAGCTTCCAGGAGATAGATCCTTTCGTCCAGCATCACGAGACGAACTTCGGTATCGATCAAAAGCGTCCGTACGGTGATGCCGTTGTCACCGGCTGGGGCACCGTTGACGGCCGAAACGTATTCGTCTTTGCAGAGGACTTCACACGGTTCGGGGGAAGCCTCGGCGAGGTCGTTGCAAACAAGATCTGCAAGGTCATGGATCTTGCGATGGAGACGGGAACACCGATCATCGGTCTCAAGGATTCGGGTGGAGCCCGAATTCAGGAGGGTGTCCTTGGACTGAATGGCTACGGGCGAATCTTCGAGCGCAACGTTCGAGCCTCCGGCGTCATCCCGCAAATCTCAGTGATTATGGGTCCGTGTGCCGGCGGCGCCGTCTACTCCCCCGCCCTCACCGACTTCATCTATCAGGTCGAGGGCACCAGTCACCTGTTCATCACGGGACCAGACGTCATCAAGACCGTCACTGGTGAAGAAGTCACGATGGACGATCTTGGGGGTGCGCACGCACACTCATCCAAGAGTGGGGTCACACACTTTGTCGCCGCTGACGACCGCGAGGCACTCGACGAGATTCGCTACATGATCTCCTTCCTTCCCTCCAACAACATGGAGGTTCCACCGTTCTTCACCCCGATGGATGCTCCAGACCGGATGGACGAAGACCTCACAACGATTGTTCCTGACTCGGCAAACCAGCCGTACGACGTGGTTGAGGTCATCGAGTCGATCGTCGACGATGGCGAGTTCTACGAGGTCCACGAGCACTACGCCGGCAACATTGTGGTCGGCCTGTCCCGTCTCGACGGATACACAGTTGGTGTGGTCGCCAACCAACCAGCCGTTCTGGCCGGCACTCTTGACATAGACGCATCAGTCAAGGCGGCGCGGTTCGTCAGGTTCTGTGATGCGTTCAATATCCCAATCGTCACGCTGGTCGATGTGCCTGGCTTCCTTCCGGGGGTCGGCCAAGAGCACGACGGCATCATCCGCCATGGGGCGAAGCTGCTGTACGCATACTCGGAGGCAACAGTTCCCCGCATCACGGTCATTACGCGGAAGGCCTACGGCGGGGCCTACCTCGTGATGAACTCGCGTGCAGTTCGTGCAGACGTCGTGTTCGCTTGGCCTTCAGCCGAGATTGCAGTCATGGGCGCTCAGGGAGCAGTGAACGTGATCCACCGAAGGGACCTCGCTGCGGCCGATGATGCAGACGAAGCGCGAGCTGAGCTCGTTGCGGACTACGAGGAGAAGTTCAACAACCCGTTCGTCGCCGCCGAACACGGTCTCGTCGACGACGTCATCGAACCAAGAGAGACCCGCCCACGACTCATCCGATCTCTCGAGATGCTCCGCAACAAGCGCGAGAACATGCCACCGAAGAAGCACGGGAACATTCCGCTGTAGACAGCGCTCGGCGAGGAACGACCTGCCATGAATCGGTAACGCACTGCGTGTTGGGCGGGTCGTAATCGAGAGGTGGGCCCCGGTTCTCCTCGGAAAACCGACCACATCTAGGATTGCCACGTGGAATCAGTTCTCATTGCCAATCGTGGCGAGATCGCCGTTCGCATCATCCGTGCTGCGCGAGACGTCGGCCTCAGGACCATCGCAATCTATTCCGAGCTCGACAGGGACTCGGTACATACCGCGATGGCCGATGAGGCGTGGAACGTCGGTGCGGCACCAGCAGCTGATTCATACCTCAATGTCGAGCGAATCCTTGAGATCGCAAAGGAATCAAAGGCCGACGCGGTCCACCCCGGATACGGGTTTCTTGCCGAGAACGCAGAGTTCGCATCCGCCATCACCGATGCTGGCTTGATCTGGGTCGGCCCGCCTCCTTCTGCGATTGCCATGATGGGCGACAAGATCGAATCGAGGGTCGCAGCCGATGCGGCTGGCGTCCACGGAGTCCCCGGAACGCTCGAGCCGTTGACGTCGGTTGAGCAGGTCGCGGCATTCGCTGACGAACATGGGTTTCCCGTAGCGATCAAGGCAGCTGCGGGCGGAGGTGGCAGAGGCCTCAAGGTTGTCCGATCGAAGGACGGTCTGGCCGATGCGTTCGAGTCGGCAGGAAGAGAAGCAGAGTCCTGGTTCGGCAATGCAGCCGTCTACGTCGAGCGCTACCTCGAGAATGCTCGACACATCGAAGCCCAGGTGCTCTTCGACAATCACGGCAACGGACTGTTCTACGGGGAAAGGGACTGCTCCCTTCAGCGACGGCACCAGAAGCTCGTCGAGGAATCCCCTGCACCCCATTTCACGCCGGAGCTGCGACAGAAGCTTGGCGAGCTTGCGCTGGCGCTGGGCCATGCCGCTGGATACCAGTCGGCCGGAACGGTGGAGTTCTTGTTCTCGGACGGCGAGTTCTACTTCCTCGAGATGAACACCCGTATCCAGGTTGAACACACCGTTACCGAAGAGGTGTTCGGCGTCGATCTGGTGGTCGAGCAGCTCAAAGTTGCCCAGGGGGCTGAGCTCTCAATGGACGGTGCACCGGCGCCTATCGGTCACACGATCGAGTTCAGGGTCAACGCCGAGGACCCATCCCGTGGATTCATTCCCACACCGGGCACCCTCGTCAAGTATCGCGAGCCGTCGGGTCCGGGCATCCGTATCGATTCGGGGGTCGTTCAGGGCAGCGTCATCAGCCAGTACTACGACAACATGATTGCCAAGCTCATCGTGTCGGGATCCACCAGGGATGAAGCCGTTGCGCGGGCCAAGCGTGCGCTCAACGAGTATCAGATCGCAGGCGTTGACACCACAATTCCTGCACACCTGCGAATCCTCGAGAACGAAGACTTCCTGTCCGGCAATGTCAACACACGCCTGGTCGAGGACACGATGGACTTCTCAGATCTCGACCGAGCAACCGCTCCAGCCGTGCCCGAGGACGAGGAGCTCACGGAACGCTCGATGACGGTCGAGGTCGGTGGTCGTCGTTTCGCGGTCAAGTACTGGGCACAGGTACTCACCGCACCGGGGTCAGGCAAGCGAGTGGCCCCCCGCCGCAAGGCGCCCAAACTGTCCGGTGCGTCGACCGGCGGAGGCGCAGCGGGTGAGATTCTCTCCCCGATGCAAGGCACCATCGTCAAGATCCACCACAAGGCGGGCGAAACAGTCCAAGAAGGCGAAGCCGTGTGTGTGCTCGAGGCCATGAAGATGGAGAACGAGATCAAGGCGAGTGTCGGCGGGGACATCGTCGACATCAAGGTCCAGGTTGGTGACACCGTGTCGGCAGGCCAACTGCTCATGGTGATCAAGTAGCCGCCAGCAGAGGCGCTTGGATGCCAGCTATTCCTCGTGGATCGATCTGTAATACACTTCGCACATGATCAAGTCCGTACTGTCAGCCGTCGTGGGCGCAGCCATCATTGCAGGCATGGTTGCTGCGGAGGTTGCAGTCGAGGGCCGCGCCAAGTGGCTTCGCGGGATCCGGGCCGATCGGGACTAGCGCCGGTCTATTCAGCGGCTTCTGAGATCGACTCTGTCAGGCTGGGATGGACCATCAATGTTTCAACCAGCACGTCGACCCTGATCCGAGCTTGGGTCGCAAGCGCAATCGGTGCAACAAGCTCCGAAGCATGATGACCTACAACCGTTCCCCCAAGCACAACGTGGGTCGCGGGGTCGGACACCACCTTGACGAATCCTGAGGTATCTCCCTGAATGAGCGCTCTCGGGTTCGATGCAAGCGGCACCTTGGTGATCCGCACCTTCCTGCCCTCTGCAGCGGCATCCACTTCCTCAAGACCCACCGATGCGATCTCTGGCTCCGTGAAGATCGCCTGGCTCACACGGCCGTAGTCAATCGGTTTCACCTGCCGACCCATCATGTGGGAGGCAATCTTTCGGCCCTGCATCGTTGCAACGGATGACAGGGGCAGTAGTCCGGTGACGTCGCCGCCCGCATAGATGTGTGCAACGTTCGTGCGGTTGAACTCATCGACGGGCACATAGCCGCCGTCAGACCGGACACCTGCTGAGTCCAACTCGAGCCCTTCGCTATTCGGTACCGACCCCACTGCAAGCAGTGCATGGGACCCTTCGACCCGTCTTCCGTCTTCGGTGCGCACGACAACGCGATCTCCATCGCGCTCGATGGCCGAGGCACGTGATCCCTTCAGCAACTCGACCCCACGACCAAGGAAGTCCTCCTCAAGGACCGCAGCAACTTCTGCGTCGCGGTGCGGCAGCACATGATGTCGGCTCACAAGGAGGGCGACCTCTGAGCCAAGCGATGAGAAGATGTGGACCATCTCGACCCCGGTCACGCCCGAGCCGATGATCACGATTCTCTCTGGCAGCTCAGGCACGTGATAAGCGTCGCGGGTAGTCAGCACTCGTTCGCCGTCAACGTCCGCCCAATCGGGCACTCTCGGTCTGGATCCGGTGGATATGAGAGCGGTGTCGAACTCAAGGCCAACATTGCCATCCTCGGTGACGGCAACGGCAGTGTGCGGTCCGGTGAAGTGTGCCCGGCCCCGTACGATCTCAACGCCTTGGCTGACCAGCATCGAGGTGATGCTGTCGGCGATCGTGTCGGCAATGCCGTACACGTGCGACGAGAGGTTCTCCATGTCAAGGGCTGCCGGCCCTGGCTCGGAGATCCCAAGGCGGCTGGCGTGACGGATCGCACGAAGACGCATCGAGCTCGACACCATCGCCTTGGAGGGGATGCAATCCCAAAGGTGAGCTGCTCCTCCAACGATCTGATCTTCAACGAGGGTGACCTCGGCTCCAAGCGTCGCGGCTTGCGTCGCAGCGGAGTGACCGGCCGGCCCTCCACCGATGACAAGAAGCCGTGTTGGGGTTTGGTTGTCGTGCACCGGGAATCCTCGGTCAGCTAGAACGCAGGACGGTAGCGGCCGAACACCGGCAGCAGTGCCCCGGTGATGTCGCCGACCGATGCACCGGCAGCAAGGGCCGACTTCATTGGATAGAGCAGGTTGGTGTCGCCTTCGGCTGCTGCGGTGATTTCTGCAAGGAGCCGATCAATCTCATCGTTGTCGCGGTTGCGCCTGCGTGACGCAAGCAGATCGACCTGTTCGCGTTCAACAGCGGGGTCGATGGACATGACCTCTGGATCGGAGTCGTTCTCGGTCGTGAACCGGTTCACACCAACCACCGTTGCGTCCCCCGAGTCGACCGATGTGGCGTGGGCGTAGGCGGCATCCTCGATATGTCGTTGCTGGAATCCAGACTCGATCGCAGCAACTGCGCCGCCCTTGTCGTCGATCGCCAGGATCAAGTCCATTGCTTCGCTCTCGATGCGATCCGTCATGGACTCGATGTAGTAGCTACCGGCGAGTGGGTCGACAGCATCAGCGACACCCGATTCATATCCGAGTATCTGCTGGGTACGAAGAGCAATGGTTACTGCGTCCTCGGTGGGGAGACCGAGTGCCTCGTCATACGAGTTGGTGTGAAGCGATTGGGTTCCGCCGAGGACGGCGGCCAATGCCTGATATGACGTGCGAACAACGTTGTTCAACGGCTGCTGAGCGGTCAGCGTCGATCCAGCTGTTTGGGTGTGGAACCGCATGCGCCACGACGCCGGTTCCGTTGCACCGACCCGGTCACGCATGAGCCGTGCCCACAGCCTGCGTGCAGCCCGGTACTTCGCTGCTTCCTCAAACAGGTTGTTGTGTGCGTTCCAAAAGAACGAGAGCCGCGGTGCGAAGGAGTCGATGGCCAGTCCAGCTGCAAGGGCTGCTTGGACGTATGCGAGCCCGTTCGCAATGGTGAAGGCAACCTCTTGAGATGCGGTCGAGCCTGCTTCACGAATGTGGTAGCCGCTGATCGAGATCGTGTTCCAGTTCGGGAGCTCAGCGGCGCAATAGCTGAAGATGTCGGTGATGATCCGCATTGATGGACCGGCCGGGAAGATGTAGGTCCCTCGTGCGATGTACTCCTTGAGGATGTCGTTCTGGATTGTTCCCTTTATCTCGTCAGGGGAAGCGCCCTGCTCTTCGGCCACGATCTGATACATCAGCAGCAGGACCGCAGCGGTGGCGTTAATCGTCATGGATGTCGAAACCTTGGCCAGGGGTATCTCGGAGAAGAGCACCCGGAGATCGTCAACAGTGTCGATCGCCACGCCAACCTTGCCGACTTCACCCGCTGCCAGCGGATCGTCCGAGTCCAGCCCCATCTGGGTTGGCAGGTCGAAGGCGACTGATAGACCGGTCTGACCCGCATCAAGAAGTTGACGGAACCTCTCATTCGTTGCGGCAGCGGTCCCGAATCCGGCGTATTGACGCATTGTCCATAGACGGCCGGTGTACATCGACGGGTAGGGACCTCGTGTGTACGGATACTCGCCCGGTGCACCGAGTTCCTCTGCAGGATCCCATCCTGAGAGGTCCTGTGGCCCGAAGGCCCCATCTGTTTCGCTCATGGCAGATCCATTCGCTATCTGAGGTCGGTTCCTATGCTGATTTCGCGTGCTTGATGGTACCGGTAGGGCGGTGCGGGCACGTGTCTTGGCCCAGTGAGGCACTGTGGAACCACCCATCAGAGACATCGAACGCATCGAGCGGCATCAGCGACGCTTGCCCGCACTCATAGGGCTTGCCATCGTTGTGATCGTCGGTGCCACCTGGGTGGGCCTGTTCGGCTTTCTGACGGTCAACACGGCATACGGGACCGTGTCCGATGTCGAAGACGCCTATCTCTGCAATGTCGAAACGTTCGACCTCGAATTCCCCAACCTTTCGACCCTCTCGTCGGTCTACACCGCAGATGCCGTGAAGCTTGGCGAACTGTCCGAGCGCAACAGCCTCCCGGTACAGCTTTCGGATATGCCGGATCTTGTTGTCGCAGCGATTCTGTCCGCAGAGGACAAGTCCTTCTACGAGCACGAGGGCATTGACTTCACCGCCATCGGCCGAGCCGTCATGGGTCGTGTGACCGATGCTCCTGCTGGTGGTGGATCGACAATCACGCAGCAGGTCGTGAAACAGAACTTCCTCACCTCTGACCAGACGATCGAACGCAAGATCTGCGAGGCCGTGGTGGCCGCCGAGGTCGAGCGTCGATACACGAAGGATCAGATCCTCGAATTCTGGGCAAACTCGGTGTTCTTCGGCTCGAACGCGTATGGCATCAGGGCTGCGTCGCTCGAGTACTTCGGCAAGGAACTCGACGAGCTGTCAATCGCTGAGGCTGCGCTGCTGCCGGTGCCGATCCGCAACCCGACGTTCTATCACCCAAGGTCGAACGCACAGAACGCGTTGTCCGCTCGAAACCGAACAATCGATCGCATGGTTGCCAACGGCCACATCCTTCCCCGAGATGGCCAGCTTGCACAACAAGAGCCACTGGGCGTGATTGCGCAAGAGACAAACGAGTCGATTTCACCGGAGATCATGATCGCCGTGCGTCGCCAGCTTCTCCAGGGTCCAGAGTTCGATGCTCTCGGGGAAACACAGGCAGAGCGCAAGCTTGCGATATTCGGTTGCCCCGCTGCTGATGCGAGTTGTGAAGGTGGCGGCGGCCTCAAGATTGATCTCACGCTGGACCACGGTCTGCAGCAAGAGGCCGAACGCATCCTTCGATCCTGGTTCAGATCCGCTGAAGGGCCGACGGGTGCAATCGCGTCGATCGACAACAGCACGGGTGCCATCCGCGTGTTGGCATCTGGCACAGAATTCGGTGATGACATCGAGGCTGGGCAGCGACCGTACGATCTGGCTGGCGGCCTCGCCAGGAATGCTGGCTCCGCTTTCAAGCCGTTCACGCTTGCCGCAGCGTTGGACTCAGGCGACCGTGCGGGCAATCCAGTGACCCTTGGCTCGTTCTGGGATGATTCGAGCCCTGCGCTCATTCCGTGTGAAACGCCATGCCCTCCCCTCGGTACGCACTGGGAAGTCGAGAACGCGACGGGCAACTCGAGCAAGGACCTTCGAACTCTTGACTCGGCGACGTATAACTCGACCAACACCGTGTATGCACGCCTCGTGGATGCGATTGGCCCCGATGCCGTAGTGGAGATGGCGAACGGGCTCGGTGTCACTTCAGCGCTCCAGCCCTTTGCCCCCATCACATTGGGAGCAGCAGGCGTATCCCCTCTCGACATGGCAGCCGCCTACTCGACCTTTGCAAACTTTGGCGAGAAACGGACGCCCTTCCTGATCGAGCGCATCACCGATAGGGATGGAACGGTGATCTACGAGCACACCATGCAGCCTGAACAAGAGCTGTCGCCGCAGATTGCAGCAGCGGTCGTCGGTTCGCTTGAGAAGGTTGTTTCGCAAGGCACAGGTCGTCGTGCAGATCTCGGGCGGCCCCAGGCCGGTAAGACCGGGACCGCAAGCAACAACACCGACGTTTGGTTCGCAGGCTTCGTGCCACAAATAACCACTGCCGTGTGGGTTGGGTATCACCAAGGCACGATTCCGATGAAGGACTTCACCGTCTTCAACGACGCTGAAGGATCCGAGCAGTTCTATCGCAATGCATTCGGTGGCACTCTGGCCGGGCCGATCTGGAAGCAGTACATGGAGTACGCCACGAAGGCGATTCCACCGATCGACTTCCCAGAAGATCCACCAGGCACAGACGTCTACAGGCAGACGCCCTATGCCATCGTCCCTGCGCTCACTCCGACGACAGCGGACATGATTGACGCCATCTACGGCGTCGGCTTGGCCGGTGAGATCGAAGAGGTCGCGAGCACCTTTCCTGCTGGATCACTCGTCGGAACAATTCCACTTCCCGGCACGCTCGTTCGCCAAGGGACACCAATCACGATTCAGGTGTCGAACGGGCTACCTCCGGAAGTGCCGATGCCCGACCTTCGCGGTTTCACTGCATCCGAGGCCGTCCAACGGCTCAATAGCTACATGATCGCAACGGGCATTGAGGTCACGTGGACTTTCGACGAGATCATCACGACCAATCCGGCTCAGCATGGGGTGGTCGTCTCAACGGCTCCCGGGGCCGGCACACCGATTGGAACAGGCCAAGAGATCCTCATTCGTTTCGGTACCGCTCCATAGCGCCCAAGGGTTGAGCATCGGCTCGTCCTAGCCTCGCACCGATGGAAGATGCAGTAGTCGAGGAATCTAAGGTCCCCCTTCGCCGGCTATGGAACTATGCGGCCGGCTATCGGAAGCGCATCGTCCTCGCCTCGACATATTCGTTCCTGAACAAAGCCGTAGACCTCGCACCGCCATTCCTGATCGGTATGGCAGTGGACGTTGTTGCCAACGGAAGCGACTCACTCCTCGGAAACCTCGGAATCGAAGACCCGAAGATGCAGATCGTCTTCATCGCGATTCTGACTTTCATTATCTGGAGCCTCGAGTCGCTGTTCGAATATCTGCTCGGCGTCGAGTGGAGAAACCTTGCCCAGAACATTCAGCACGATCTTCGCATCGATACCTACGAGCACATCCAGGAGCTCGACGTCGAGTACTTCGAGAATCGATCGACCGGCGATCTGATGGCCGTGCTCAACGACGACGTCAACCAATTGGAGCGCTTCTTGGACATCGGTGCCAACGAAGTGATTCAGTTGTTGACGACTGTCATCCTGATTGGTGCGGCGTTCTTCATCATCGCCCCCTCGGTGGCGTGGCTGGCGTTCCTGCCCATTCCGGTGATCCTTTGGGGAAGCTTCAAGTTCCAACGCAAGATCGAGCCTCGCTACGCCCTCGTCCGCGATGAGGCGGCAGCGATCAACTCGCAGCTTGGCAACAACATTGGCGGAATCTCAACGATCAAGGCGTTCAACGCCGAGGAGCGTGAGGTCGCCAGGGTCGACAAGGCGTCCGCCAGGTATCAGGACGCAAACAGGGCGGCCATCAAGCTGTCCTCAGCCTTTACGCCCCTCATCCGAATCGCGATTCTTGTTGGCTTTACCGCCACCCTCGTCTGGGGCGGCTTCCTCGCCATTGAGGGCCAACTCAACATCGGCCTGTACTCGGTGATGGTCTTCCTCACCCAACGCCTCTTGTGGCCGTTGACGCGACTCGGACAGACAGTCGACCTCTACCAGCGGGCGATGGCCTCGACGAACAGGATCCTTGATGTCCTCGACACCAAGCCCACCATCATCGATGGGGATGTCGAGATAGATGGTGAAGCGGCCCGCGGCCGAATCGAGTTCCAGGGTGTCGACTTTGCGTACGAGCCTGGTTTCCCCGTCCTGTCAGATGTCGATCTCGTCATCGAGCCTGAGCGAACAACCGCATTCGTCGGATCAACCGGGTCGGGGAAGACAACGCTGATCAAGCTGTTGCTTCGCTTCTACGACGTCGACAGCGGCTCCATCACACTCGACGGTGTCGATCTGCGCGATCTCGAGCAGTCGGATCTCCGAGATGCCATGTCATTGGTAAGCCAGGATGTGTTCTTGTTTCATGGCACCGTCACGGAGAACATTGCCTACGGGCGGCCTGACGCGACAGAGGAACAGATCAAGGAGGCGGCAGCCACTGCAGAGGCCCACGACTTCATCATGCAGCTACCGGCCGGGTACGACACGATCGTTGGCGAGCGCGGCCAGAAGCTCTCAGGCGGTCAGCGCCAAAGACTCTCCATCGCCAGGGCGCTCCTCACCGACTCACCGGTGCTCATCCTCGACGAAGCGACTTCAGCAGTCGACAACGAGACCGAAGCGGCCATTCAACGTTCACTTGCGAGGGTCAGCCACAACCGCACAATGGTCGTGATTGCGCACCGCCTCTCAACGATCCGCAACGCCGATCGCATCTACGTGGTGGACCGCGGACGTGTCAGCGAGTCAGGAAGCCACGACGAGCTCCTCGACCACGACGGCATCTACCGCACTCTCTGGCAGGTCCAAACCGGCGCAGCAGCGAGCTAGCCAGGGGCCAATCGCTTGCCCTCTTCTGTGTAGACCGAATTGAACGGATGCACTTGCTGCGGCATGTCGGGCTAAATTTCGCGACCTCAATACAGACTACTTGTATTTACTTAGTGTTACTTGATACAAAACGGGTATGCATAGCGCATCTGCTCCGCCAGCGCCTGGAAGTGTCCCGGACACGGTCAGTCCTCCCTTGCCCCGGAACACCACCTGGCTCCCAGGCGCCAAGGCGGGCAGTGCGCTACGCACAACGGCGCGGGTTCGCTCGAGGGTCAGGCCAGTCCTGACCCAGGCCACCACCACGACTGGATTCCCGCACACCCACTCCTATGTGCGCACGTTTTGGCTCCCCATCGTGGGACCGGGGGCGGTCGCAGACCTGCTTCGACTCGCCGCCGCCGCACAAAGCGGCCGCCCCCTCAAGATGCCAACCCACCTCGCGGTGTTGGCGCGGGAGGGACTTGCCGATCGTGACGACCACGGCACGATTCGGGTGCCCTCCATCGTGCCGATGCTCTCGCCGACCCAGACCCATCGGCTTCCGCCGCGGCTTCGGCGGGAACACCAGCGCATCAAGGGCATGCGCATGCTCGACACGGTCTAGCCTCATCGCCGTGAGGCGATCCGAGACCCCAGCACACGATGCCAATCTCGATGAGTACGAGGTTGTTCTCGACGTGCGACCCAACCAGTCGGGAGCTACGATCCCTGGCTCCGTTCATGCCCCGCTCGCAGAGCTGCTCGAGTCCCCATCGGCCTTCATCACATCTGAAGACACCACAGTCCTCACTGTGTGCGATGTCGGGATGCGATCCCTCGTTGCAGCACGAGAACTCGAATCAAAGGGGTTCACGTCGGTCGTATCGCTGGAAGGCGGCATCGACCGATGGCGAAGAGACGGCAAGCCGCTCACGACACCGATTGGTTTCAGCCTCGACGACCTCGACCGCTACGACCGACAGATCAAGCTCCCCGATGTTGGCGCTGCTGGTCAACGCACGATCCTCGACGCAACAGTGACAGTGATTGGGGCGGGAGGTCTTGGCGCACCCGTGATCTCCTACTTGGCGGGTGCAGGGGTAGGCCGGCTCCGGATCATCGATGGCGACGTGGTGGAAGTATCGAACCTGCAGCGCCAGCCGCTCTACACACCGGAGCAGGCGTCGGAGAGCAAGTCACAGATGGCGGCCATGTTCGCCGCGGGCTTGAACCCGACGATCCAAGTTGACCATATTGACGAGATGCTCACCGCAACAAACGCGCGGAAGCTGATCGAGGGGTCGGATGCCGTGGTCGATGCAACCGACCGGTTCGATGCTCGATACGCAATCAACGATGCAGCGATCGACCTCGGCGTTCCACTCGTAAGCGGGGCTGTGTATCGGTGGGAAGGTCAACTCATGACCGTCATGCCTGAAGGTCCGTGCTACCGGTGCGTCTTTCCGTCGCCTCCGGACTCGGACGTGACCCTCGACTGTGCACTGACCGGCGTCATCGGACCGGTAGTAGGAACCATTGGATCGATGCAAGCGACTGAAGTGCTGCGACTACTCGTTGGGGCCGACGGAGGATTCGCAGGCCGTTTGGTCCTGGTCGATGGCCGGACCGCGTCGACGACCTCCCTGATGGTGGAACGGCGGGACGGCTGTCCTGCGTGTGGCAACTGAGCTAGTCGACGACCATTGGCCTTCCGCCAAACATCGGATCGCCTTCGACAAAGACTGCAACGGTGCTCGAGAAGAATGCTTCAGCGGCTGCTGTCCCTGACTGCACGCCGAGCTGCGGGGTCGGGTCCTGCGGGGCTGGGGCCGGTGCCGCAGTAGTGGTCGTTGTCGGCGGAGGCTGCGACGTCGTTGTCGTCTCTCCGCCACCGTTGAGGCCAGGAGCAGCCTTCATGAATATGACTGTGACCCAGAGGATCCCGGCGTCATCGGTCTTGGTACCGACACCGACGTAGTTGAAGTCGCCAAGGATGTTGCTCCGATGCGAAGCCGAGGCCATGAACGCATCGTGAAGACTGTTTGCATCGGCGCCGACGCCGACATTTTCTCCGAGCTTCTGCCACACACCGGTAACGCCAGAGAGCGCCGGATTGTGATAGATGCTTCCGGTGTCCATCATGCGACCGCTATGCGCCCGAGCATCGTCGGTGAGATCCCAGTAGCCCTCGACCGGTGCAAGTCCTGCGGCAGCGCGGGAGTTATTGATACGGGACAAGAGCGTGCCTTCGGGTCCTGCCATGGCTGGCACCGCAAACGCGGCAACCATGATCGAGGTCGCAACGGCGATCGTGAAGACTCTTCGAAGATTCCGCAATGCCCATTCCTCCTACGGAGAGCAGTTGTGATGCTCCTTTCCGTATCGGTATGGGTTGCAGAGGATTGAGCGAAGAAACCAGAATTTCTCGGTGGGTAACTAGTCACCCACCTGCGGAACTGTTGCAGACTTGCCGTGGTGCTACGGGGTCGACATTGCCTCAGCAACGGCAACCAGCGTGCGTACGCCGAAGCCGGATCCACCCTTACTGATGTAGTGCTCGGTGCTGTCAGCTCTGGCAGGACCAGCAATATCAAGGTGTACCCACGGCGTACCGTCGACAAACTCCTCGAGGATCAGCGCTGCCGTGATAGTGCCACCGAATCGGCCTGCGGTGTTCTTCATGTCAGCGATCTCGGACTCGATGAGACTCTTGTACTCAGCCTCCAGCGGAAGCCGCCAGAACTTCTCCCCTGCTGCCTTCGCTGCAGACTCGACGAGCTCGGCGGCATCGTCGTCGTTTGCGAGGAGACCACCAATGGCAGTACCGAGGGCGACCTTGCACGCCCCGGTGAGCGTTGCGATATCGACGATCACGTCGGGCTCAAAGTCGTTGGCCAGGCCGATGCCGTCCGCAAGCACGAGGCGTCCTTCAGCATCGGTGTTCAGCACCTCGATGGTCTTGCCCTTGTACGCCTTCATGACGTCCCCGGGTCGCTGGGCCGAACCGCCAGTCATGTTCTCTGTGAGTGGAGTAATGCCGACGACGTTGACCTTCAGACCGAGCTCTGCGATCGCCTGAACGGCACCAATCACCGCAGCAGCGCCCGACATGTCCGTCTTCATCGTCTCCATGCCCGCAGCTGGCTTGATCGAGAGCCCGCCAGAGTCGAACACGATCCCCTTGCCGACAAACGCCACAGTCTTGGTGGCGCCGTCTGGCCGGTATTCCATCACCACCATGCGTGCCGGTTCATCTGCACCGAGGTTCACTGCCTGAAGGCCGCCGAAACCCTTTTCAACGATCTCGTCCTCGTCGTACACGGTGGTGACGACATCTCCGGGTACGTTCGAAGCGATGTCGGCAATCACTCTGGGCGCCTTGTCCCTTGCAGGTGTATTGATGAGGTCCCTTGCCAGCATCACGCCCTTGGCTACAGCGTTGGCACGATCGACCTCGTCACTGTCAATATCGCCAATCAGCACGAGCTTGGAAAACTGCCTTGGCTTCGGCTCAGAGCGATATGTGTCGAACGAATAGGCTCCGAGCTGGGTGCCAAGCGCAACCGCCGAAGCCGACGGCTCGATCTCCACGTGATGCAACAGCGTCGCAACGGTTCCGTAGCGGCTAGCCAACCGCGCCGCGGTGCCAGCGGCCCGTCGAAGGCTCTCAGCGTCAACCTCGTCTCCGAGCCCGATGAGAAGGACCTCGGGAGTGGCGCCCTCGGCTGTCTGAAGGAACACCTTCTGGCCCTTCTTGCCCGTGAAGTCCTTGGCGTCGAGCACGGCGGCATGTGCATCAAGATCCGGGACAAGTTCCGAGGTCGATCCGGGCGTTCGGTCGGCGAGAACGGGTACGACGAGAAGGTCTGCGCCTTCCACTGATCCAGCAGCGATATCAATCATCAGTCTTCCTTGTGCTTGAGGGCTCAGCCCTGGTGGATACGGATCACCGAGGCGACTGCCTCTGGGGTGAGTCCGAACTTCTCTGCAAGTACGTCGGCGGGTGCGGAGGCGCCAAAGCGATCGACACCGATCGGGGATCCTCCGTTGGCAACAATGCCAAGCCAGCCCGTGGTCGTGCCGGCCTCAACGCTGAACACCGGGAGGTCGCTTCCGAGCACTGCTGCGCGGTATTCGTCGTTCTGCTCGTTGAAGATCTCGATACACGGCATCGACACCACCCTGACGGATGTGCCGTCAGCTGCGAGCAGGTCCGCAGCAGCCTCGGCGACCTCGACTTCGGACCCAGTGGCCACGATCACAAGATCGGTGCCTTGCCTGCGGATGTATCCGCCCCTGAGCACGTCGCTCTTCGCTGGAGGGTTCGCCGGTATTGGTAGGCCTTGCCGCGTCAGCAGGAGGCCGGATGGTCCGTCTGTCCGGTTGATAGCCATCTCCCATGCAACGGCGACTTCGGTGGGGTCGGCGGGCCGGAAGAGCCATAGCCCGGGAATGGCCCGCAGCGCTTCTGCATGTTCAACAGACTGATGCGTGGGTCCGTCTTCGCCGAGGAAGATCGAGTCATGCGTCCAGACGTACACGGCCGGGTTGCCCATGAGGGCAGCCAAGCGAACCGATGGTCGCATGTAGTCCGAGAACGTCAGGAATGTTCCACCGAATGCGCGCATGCCTCCGTGCTGGATGATCCCGTTGAGGATCGCACCCATCGCGTGTTCCCGGATGCCGAACCGCAGGTTGCGCCCCGTCCGATCGTTGGCCGAGAAGTCGGTGGAATCTGCAATGAGCGTGTTGTTCGATGGTGCGAGGTCAGCCGATCCTCCAACAACGTCAGGCCGCTGGGCAGCTAGCTGCTGGATCACAGCCTCAGACTGCTTCCTTGTCGCGACCTTCGAGCCGGCATCGTATGAAGGAGCGTCGAGTGAGGCCGGCGAGGGATCCCACCAGGCATCGAACGAGGCCGCTGTTGCAGGGTCGGCTGCGTTGCGCCTGGCCTCCCACGCCGTCCGAGCATCACTTCCCCGCCGAAGCGCTTCACCGAAGAATGCGTACACGTCGTCTGGAGCGGTGAACGGTTCGTGTTCCCAATCCATCGCAGCCTTGGTCGCCGTAATCTCATCGGCGCCGAGTGGTGAGCCATGCACTCCGGAAGTGTCGACCTTGTTCGGGGCCCCAAAACCGATGTGCGTCTTGGCTGAGATCAGAGTTGGGCGGCCGTCTTCGGCCTGAGCTGCCTCAATCGCTTCGCCGATCGCACGGCGGTCGTGTCCATCTACGGTGATTGTGTGCCATCCGTAGGCCGCGAATCGGGCAGGGACGTCCTCGGTGAATGCGAGGTCCGTCGATCCGTCGATGGTGATCGAGTTGTCGTCGTAGAAGACGATGAGCTTGCCCAGCCTGAGGTGTCCAGCGAGTGACGCGGCTTCCGCGCTGACGCCCTCCATGAGGTCACCATCCCCACAGAACACGTACGTGTAGTGGTCGACAAGCTCCGGCCCGAACTCGGCTCGCTGGTGCTCCTCGGCGATTGCCATGCCGACGGACGTGCCAAAGCCTTGCCCGAGTGGACCGGTAGTGGTTTCGATCCCGATCTCGTGATTGACCTCGGGGTGACCGGCTGTTTCGTAACCCCACTGACGGAAGTTCTCGATCTCCTCCATGGACAGCGGGAAGCCCGAGAGGTGAAGCAGCGAGTAGAGCAACATGGATCCGTGGCCGTTGGAGACGACAAACCGGTCACGGTCCCGCCACGTTGGATTCGCTGGATCAACGTTCAGGTACTTTGACCAGAGCACGACTGCAAGATCGGCCATGCCCATCGGCATCCCCGGGTGACCCGAGTTCGCCTGCTGAACCGCATCCATCGACAGGACCCGAATGGTGTCTGCTGCCCGTTGTTCGATCGATCGTGTCATGCCACCTCCGCTGGCGGTGAGGGTACCGTCGCTTCGACATCCACGTTGTGGTGACCGAACGGTGCCGAAAGGTGCGAGCACTACCCTCCCGCCGATGACCACACCACTCAATTCCGCCGAACGCGGCTGTCTTCTCCTTGCCGACATCACCGGGTACACCGCATATCTTCAGGGCACCGAGCTTGAACACGCCCAGGACGTACTGGCCGATCTGCTTGAGACGATCATCGCCCAGATCGAACCCCCATTTGTGGTCTCCAAGCTGGAGGGCGATGCGGTGTTTGCGTACATCGGGTCGACCGATATCGATGCGTCAGCGCTGCTGGACACCATCGAGGCCACCTACTTCGCATTCCGCCGCAGGCTTCGCGATGTTGTGCACAGCACGACTTGCGACTGCAACGCTTGCATTCTCATTCCGTCGCTCGACCTGAAGTTCTTTGCCCACCTTGGCGACTACGTCGTCCGCCGCATCGGACGAAACGAAGAGCTCACCGGCTCGGACGTTGTGCTGGTACACCGACTCCTCAAAGGGACGGCGAAGGACAAGATCGGCAACAACGCGTTTGCGGTGCTCACTGCACCACTCGTGGGTGCAATGGCGGTCGACGTTGAGGCCCTTGGTCTCATCGAACACACCGAGGAGTTCGATGTCGGACCCGTTGATGTCTACGTCGAGAACCTGCAGGAACGCTGGCAAGCGGCTGAGGCTGCCGCACACGACGTCGTGGCGAAAGAATCTGCCCACACATCGCTCGAGGGAGTTTTCAACGCCTCTCCTCAAGAGGTGTGGTCCTGGTTCACCGACCCTCGAAAGAGGCTGCAGTGGCAGGAAGGCCTCACCAGCATTGATGAGTTCGTCGAGGGTCGCAGAGGTGTCGGCACCGTCAATCACTGTGCCCACGGTCCCGATGTCACCATCCAGCAGGTTGTCGACTGGCAGCCGTTTACGTCGTTCACCTCGCGTGACAAGGTTGGCGACGATGGGCTGACACTCACCTCCACCACTGTCTTGACCCCTGAGGCCGATGGGACCCATGTGGTTGTGTACTTCTTTATCGAGCCTGAGGAACGCAGAAGTGACTTGCTGCCAAACCTGCAAGCGGCGTTTGGTCGCAACGGGGATCGGCTGAGGGCCGTCTTGGCAGGCAATCCCCCTGCCAGCTAGGCCCTACTGTCGCAGTCTGCCCATGCCGGGGCATCGGTTGTGTAGAAACTTGAGGGAGCCGCCTCGATGTTCGTTCCCATGGTTCCCTCGAGCCAGAGCATTGGATCGATCGTCTCACCATCAAGGGAGATCTCGTAGTGAAGGTGCGGTCCGCCGCCTTCGGCATTGCCCGACTTGCCGACGAGGCCGATCTGCTGCCCAGCCGCGACACCCATCCCTGTCGAAATGGTAGGCGCTGAGGCAAGGTGCACCATCCGGTGCCGATAGCCGTTGCGGTCCTCGACCACGACCTTCCAGCCGGAGATGTCGTGCCAACCTGCGTCCACGACGACGCCGTGCACTGGGCTCACGACGGGCGTGCCCTCGAAGGCATAGAGGTCGACGCCTACGTGGGTCCAGTCACGAGGGTCCACGTAGCCGTAGCCGCCGTGGCTTGTGTGCCAGCGTGGGTACCCGCAGGCCAGCGGGAATTGGTACTCAGACACAGCCTTCAGTTCGTCCGCAACCGTGTCCACCGACGGGGCTTCGGCGGGAACGATCGTGCGGGAGGCGACAACCGGGACACGGGCTGTGGTCTCGTGTCCGGTCGTCGCCTCCGTGTGGCGCTGACGGTGCTTAGGAGACAGATCCGTCAGCCACTCGTACGCCTCGGTCACGGTGCGATAGTCGTTGTTCCCGATTCCTGTGGGAACATGCGCCGTTGCCGTGTCGTACAGGCCATACGCCATGATCTCTGCGACGTGCTCGGTGCCCCGGTCGCCCCAGTCGCCCTCGTGCCACGAATCGAGTCCACGCAGCTCGAGCCACTCGATGCGGCGCTGCTCGTCCAGGTAGAGGTCGGCCCACACGTGGCCCAGCTCGTGGAGGAGCGTCCACTCGTTGGCGACACACATCACGACGACGTGGTGGCCCTTCTCTTCTGCGTGGTATCCGACGATGCCTTCGCAGCCGTTCTCCTCGTACCGGATCTCGGTGTTCTCGATTGGGTAGCCAGCTGCTGCGTAGGCCTCGACCCCGCCGGTCAGCATTTCGGTGACCTCGGCGTCGTCGGAGACGATTCGCACACCGTCGATGATCTCGTCGGTGTCGATTGGTGCCAGAGGCTCGATTGCCTTGATTTCAAGGGTCTCGATGACCGTCTCGGTGGTGTCGGACACTGCCTGGACCTGTGGGACGAGGACGAGTGCGATGGTGGCTGTTGCGATGGCTGCGATGGTGCGTACATGTGTCATGTACGCACCGTCCGAAATGGCGGTTAGCGATCGGTTAGCGCTCGGTCAAAGCACTGTCAAAGATGTCAAAGAACTGTCAAAGCCTTGGGAATCAAGGGTTTCGGCCTTGACCATTCTTGACGTCACCCCCCTCGGTGCGCGCCACCAAGATCCATTGACATGCCGTTGACACCACCATGGGAACGTCCACTCCATGGACTTACCAGAAACACCCAGCTCCGAGCAGACCTACCCACCTTCCGCGTATGATCGTGCGATGCGGTTTCGAGTCCTCGGCCCAACCGAGGCCCAACAAGATGAGGCGCCACTGCCCGTAGGCGGCCCGAAGCAGCGCACTGTGCTGGCGCTTCTCATCGCCCACGCAGGCGAACCCGTGACGACAGACTTCCTCGTGGATCAGGCGTATCGAGGGGAACCACCCTCAGGCGGTCGGCGCACCGTTCAAACGCTCGTATCAAACCTTCGAGCCGAGCTCGGCGATGCGATCACAAGCATGGGGCACGGATACCAGCTCAATGCCGACCGCAGCGAAGTCGATGCGTTTGTCTTCGAAGACACGGTCAGGGACGCAAAGTCAGCCGACAATGCCATGTCGGCAACCA
>JBPCTY010000001.1:0-2632 GCA_051011415.1 Acidimicrobiia bacterium | reverse complement strand
GTCGTAGGCGTCAATGGGGTGTTCGGGCTACGTATGGCGGAGGTTGCAGAAAGACTCGGCGCCGAAGTCATCGCGGTAGATCATCCTTGGGGACAGCCAGTATCGGCCGATCGCTTGCTCTCGGCCCACCCTTCCCCGGCCATGATCGCTGTTGTTCACGCGGAAACCTCGACAGGAGTTCGGTCGGAGATCAAGGAAATCGGTGCCAGCAAGGGCGATGCCCTCCTGGTGATGGACTGCGTCACCTCTGTCGGAGGGATTCCTGTCGAAGTCGACGGATGGGGAGTCGACATCGCATACGCTGGAACGCAGAAGTGCCTCGGTGCTCCACCTGGACTCGCACCATTCACGGCGAGTGACCGGGCACTCGAGCGCATGCTCAACCGACCGCCTTCTTGGTATCTCGACCTCAACCTGATTGCTGCCTATGTCACTGATGAAGGCTCAGGACGGGCCTATCACCACACCGCACCGATCAACGACATTCGAGCGCTTCATGCTGCGCTCGGAGCGATCCTCGATGAGGGTCTCGATGCCGTCCAAGCTCGACATCGTGAGTGCGGGGAGCTGCTTGCTGAAGGACTCTCGAATCTAGGTTTCAGCCCTTTTGCGGCGGAAGGCAGCAGACTGCCACACCTCGCAACCGCATACCTGCCTGATGGGCTCGACGACGTAGCCACGAGACGTGCGCTCCTCGAGGACTACGGCATCGAGGTTGGCGGAGGCCTCGGCGAGGTCGCCGGCAAGATCTGGCGAGTGTCCTCTATGGGCAACTCCGCACGAACCCACAACGTGAACCGATTTCTCGCCTCACTCGAAGCGTTGATGTAGACCACCCATCTACGAGCAAGAGCTCGGCTAGACGGTGCTCCAGATCGTGCGGTTCACGATGTTCTCCAGAAGCTCCTGCTGCCCCGACACAGGCTGCGGGTCGACCGTGCCGTCAGCAACCATCGTCTCCAGCTCAGCAAGCCCGAGCTCGCCTCCCATGATCCGAGTACCGAGGTCGGAGCTCCAGCCGGAGTAGCGCTGCGTTCGCAGCGCCTCAACTTCGCCGCTCTCCATGAGCTGCGCCGCGACCAGGAGTGATAGCGCAATCGTGTCCATCGCTCCGACGTGTCCGTGGAACAGGTCGCTGCGATCCATTGACTGCCTACGGAGCTTCGTATCGAAGTTGAACCCACCGGTGGTGAAGCCGCCGGCCATGAGAATCTCATACATGACCAGGCTCATCTCTTCAACGGAGTTCGGGAACTGATCTGTGTCCCACCCGTTCTGGGGGTCGCCCCTGTTTGCATCGATGCTCCCGAATACACCACTTCCGAGCGCCGTTGCTACCTCGTGGTGGAAGCTGTGGCCCGCAAGGGTCGCGTGGTTGCCTTCGATGTTGACGAAGAGCTCCCCGAGCAGGTCATAGTGCTCAAGGAACCCGTGGACCGTCGCGCTGTCGTAGTCGTACTGGTGCTTGGTCGGCTCCTGCGGCTTGGGCTCAATCAGCAAGGTGCCCTCGAAGCCGATCGACTTCTTGTAGTCAACGACCATGTGGAGGAAGCGGGCAAACTGGTCAGCCTCCTGGCGAAGCTGGGTATTCAGGAGGGTCTCGTATCCCTCGCGACCACCCCACAGAACGTAGTTCTCTCCGCCGAGCCGTTGTGTTGCGTCGATGGCGTTCTTCACTTGGGCGGCGGCGTAGCTGAACACCTCTGGATCGGGATTGGTCGCAGCGCCAGCGGCGAACCGCTGATGGCTGAAGGCGTTGGTGGTTCCCCACAGCAATTTGAGACCGGTTTCGTCCATCTTTCCGGCGGCGTACTCGATCATGGAGTCGAGATTGGCCTGCGTCTCCGCAAAGGTCTCGCCATCCGGCGAGATATCGACATCGTGGAACGTCCAGTACGGAACTCCGAGCTTGTTGAAGAACTCGAACGCTGCGTCCATCTTCAGCCGGGCAGCGGCCATCGGGTCCATGGCCGGGTCGTTCCATGGACGGTCGAATGTGCCTGCACCAAACACGTCGTTTCCTGGCCAGGCGAATGAGTGCCAGTAGCAAACAGCAAACCGAAGGTGCTCCTCCATCGTCCGGCCAGCGACAACGCGATCGGCGTCGTAGTAACGAAAGGCGAGCGGATTCGTTGACTCTGCACCTTCGTAGCGGATCGGTTGTACACCTTCAAAGAACTCGGCCATTGTGCTTCCAGTCTCCCTCGCGGTGGAACTCTCGCATACACTGTGTAAGCGCATACATACAGTAGCAAACGGCGAACGCAGCCGGACGAGCGATCCGAAGAGGAGAGTGCTGTGACCCACTACATCGGTCTCGACTGCTCAACCACAGCGACCAAGGCACTCATTGTCGATAGCAATGGGACGATCATCGGCATTGGCCGATCAGAGTATGGATTCGAGTCGCCGAGACCGCTCTGGGCTGAGCAGGATCCACAGCTCTGGTGGGAGGCAACGATCGAAGCGATCCAGGCTGCGCTGACAACCACCGGAATCTCAGGATCCGATGTTGGCGGCATCGGACTCACCGGCCAGATGCACGGACTGGTAGTGCTTGATGCCGACGGGGAGGTCCTGAGGCCAGCGATTCTGTGGAACGATCAGCGAACGCAGGCCGAATGTGACGAGA